>JBBJMR010000147.1:0-20732 GCA_037720395.1 Polyangiaceae bacterium | reverse complement strand
CGGGTAGACGAACACCGTGCGCAGGACCTCGCCGAGCGTTCCCTGCAACGCGAACGGCAGCGCGAGCACCACCGCCACCAGCACCGCGCCGGCAAGCAGGGGCGCCGCCGTCTCCCTGGCCTGGGCACGGCCGCCGCGGTGGCGGATGGAGAGCCACCAGAAGACCAGGATCAGCGGGGCGAAGAGCTGCTTGGCGGCGATGATCCAGGCGGCCATGCAACCGGAGGCGAAGCGCGCGCCCTTCTCCTCGCGCAGCCCGAGGAACGCGGACGCGAGCAGCGCCGGCCCGATGATGCCCTCGATCTGCAGCGCGAAGAAGCAGGTGCCCACCGCGTAGTGCGGCACCCACGCCAGGAGCACGGCCAGGTTGCCGAAGCGCCGCGTCCTGCCGGGGAGCGTGCGCGCGGCGAGCAACGCCAGACCGGCGGTCACCGTCATGTAGAGCAGCTCGAAGAGGTGCTGGCCCACCTCGTCGAAGCCGAACAGCAGCCCACCCAGGGCGGTGAAGTAGAAGATCCCGGGCGGCTTGATGTCCCAGAAGTCGGCGTAGAGTCGGCCGTGCACGAGGACATCGCCGCCGTGCACGAAGGTGAGCGTGTCGCCGTGGAGCGGTTGCGGCACGCGCAACAGCCCAGCCACCACCACCACGGCCAAGGTGGCGAGGTCCACGGCGTCGAGGCCTCTGCGAGCGGGTCCGTCGGTGATGGACCGGATGATTGCCATGGCGCGTCTGGGAGAGGTGGGGTGATTGCGGTTGCGCCGGCGAAGTGACCATAGGCCGCGGGCGAAGCGCGCCTGTAGGCCACGCCACCGATCGAGCGAGGCGCGCCGTGGGGCAGGACCGGATCCTGCAACGGGCGCCGCCAACCATGTCGACGTTCGCCGATGAGCTGGGAAGAGCCACCGGGGCGCTGCTGGCGCCGCTCACCGGAGGCGTCGCTGCCTTGCGGCGTGCGCGCATGTTCCACCCGGAGGGTGTGACCTGGCTCGCCCGGACCACCGCCGCCGCGACCTCGCCCGATCTGGAAGAGCTCGCCGACCGGCTCGCCGGCCCGGTGCTGACGCGCTTCTCCAGCGCATGGTGGCGCGGCGGCAAGGAGTGGCCGGACGTGCTCGGCACGGCGCTGCGCTTCCTCGACGAGGACGTGGTGGAGCCGTCCGGTCGCGCGGTGCGCGTCCCGCACGAGCCCCGCGGCGCAGATCAGGACGTGCTCTTCGCCACCATCCGCTCGCCGTGGACCACGCCGCTTGCGCCTCTGGCCACGCGCACGCGGAGTTTCCTCTGGAATCACTACCACGCCGTCTCGCCGTTCAGCGTGGTCGGCATGCGGGACATCGGGCGCATCAAGCTGCGCCTCCGCTCGCCGCGGCTCATGCCTCCGCGCCAGGTGAGCCGCGTCGATCATCTGGCCGCGGTGACCGCCCGGGGAGACGCGCGCTTCACCCTCGAGGTGCGCCGGCTCTCGCGCTCCCTGCTCGCGCGCCGCTGGGAGCCGCTGCTCGAGCTGCGCCTCGAGCGCCCCGCGCTGGTGGATCAGGAAGCGCTGCGCTTCTGGCCGTTCCGCTTCGGCCGCGGCATCGAGCCGGTCGGATTCGTGCAGCACCTGCGGCTGGGCGCGTATGCCGCCAGCCAGGCCGCGCGTCCGCTCCGCTCCGAGGCGCCATTCGACCCGATGTTGCATCCCTCGTGGCTGCCGGCGGAGGCCGATCCCGCTCTGCGCTGATCGCTGCCGGCTGGCAGACCGGGGAGCCGGCAGCCCGCGTTCCCTCGGTTCGTGGCGCCAATCGCGCTGGCAAAGGGCGGGCCGAAGCGCGTAGCCTGCCAGGACGGTGCTGCCCGAGTTCACGGAGCCGACCGACCGCTTCGTCATCGAGTCACGTGCGGGCGGCGGCGGCATGGCGGACATCTTCAAGGGGACCGATCGCGAGACGGGCCAGGAGGTGGCCATCAAGCTCCTGCGCGCGCAGGCCTCGAGCCACGAGCAGGCCCGATTCGCCCGCGAGATCGCCATCTTGCGCGAGCTGCGGCACCCGAACATCGTCCAGTACATCGGCCACGGTCGCTGGGCCGACGGGCGCCTGTTCTTCGCCATGGAATGGCTGGAGGGCGAGGACCTCGGGCAGCGTCAGCGCCGCGCCCCGCTGGGCATGCGCGACTCCGTCGAGATCGTGCGCCGCTCCGCAGCCGCCATGGCCGCCATCCACGCCCGCGGCGTGGTGCACCGCGACCTCAAGCTGTCCAACATCTTCCTGGTCCGCGGCAAGGGCACGGCCATCAAGCTCATCGACTTCGGCGTGGTCAAGCCGTCGGCCCCCGACGACTTCCCCACCGAGCGCGGGCAGATCATCGGCACGCCGCACTTCATGGCGCCGGAGCAGGCGCGCGGCGAGCCCGGCGACGCCCGCGCCGACGTCTACTCGCTGGGATCGGTGCTGTTCCGGCTGGTCACCGGGCGCAACGTGTTCGAGACCGAGCATGTCATCGCCCTCCTCGGCCGCCTCGTCCTCGAAGATCCGCCGACGCCGGGGAGCATTCGCTTCGACGTGCCGGAGACGCTGGACCAGGTCGTCCACCGCTCCATCGCCCGCAACCGCGAGGACCGCTTCGACAACGGAGGGGAGTTCGCGCGCGCCCTGGCCCGTGTCGGTGCGCTGAACAACGACCCGCCGGCCACCGATCGCAGCGCCTCCGCGGTTCGCAAGGCGCTCCCCGACGAGAAGCCGGTCACCCTGAGCAGCACCGGCGCCACGCCCAGCGATGCGGTCGGGGCGATGCGCCCGGGCCAGAGCGAGCGGCGCGTGGTGGCCGTGGTGCTCTACGACCTCGGCGGTAGCGAGCTGACCGCCGACGTCGACGGCGCGCTGCGCGACGTGCTCGGCGAGGACACCCGCCTCGAGCCGCTGCTCGGCGGGCAGATGGTGGCCGTGCTCGGCGTCGAGCGCTCCAAGGGCGACGAGGCCATGCGCGCTGCGCGCGCCGCCTTGACCATGGTCCAGGCCGTGCCTGGCGCGCGCGTGGCCGTCGCCGTGGGGCACGCCATCCGCGGTCGCGCCAACCTCGCCGGCGAGGCGCTCGAGCGCGCCGCGCGCCAGATCGAGGCCGCCAGCCCGGGCCCGGTGCGCGTCGACGTCTACGCCGCCAGCGCGCTGGAGGGGCGCTTCGTGGTCCAGGACGACGCCCCCTCGTCCGCGGGCGCGGGCGGCACGCGCCCGGGCGGCGGCGTGCTGCTGCGCGAGGACGCGGTGGGCTTCGGCGCGCGCCAGCTCCTGGGCAAGCCCACCCCCACGGTCGGGCGCGAGAAGGAGATCGCGCTCCTGCAGGGCATCTACGGCGAGCTGCTCGAGGACTCCACGCCCCGCGCGGCGCTGGTCACCGGCCCGGCGGGCATCGGCAAGAGCCGGGTGCGCTCCGAGCTCATGCAGCGCCTCGAGGTGGCGCCGGCGCCCCCGGAGACCCTGGTCTGCCGCGGCGATCCGATGAGCCGTAGCTCCAGCCTCTCCGCGCTGGGCCGTGCGCTGCGTGCGCTCATGGGCGTGCAGGACGGCGCCGACCGCATGGAGCAGGTCAACAAGGTGCGCCAGCACGTCTCCACGCGCCTGCCGCGCACGCTGCGCTTCCTGGCCGCCTTCCTGGGCGAGCTCATCGGCGTCCCCTTCCCCGACGAGGCCGACGAGCCGCTGCGCGCCGCGCGCCAGAGCGCGCAGCTCATGCAGTCGCGCCTGCGCATGGCGCTCGAGGCCTACGTGCGCGCGCGCGCCGAGCAGGTACCGCAGCTGCTGCTCATCGAGGACATGCACTGGGCCGACGACACCACGCTCGACCTCGTCGACTGGCTGCTCGGCTGCCCGGATCTGCGCCTCGCCGTCTTCGCCTTCGCGCGGCCGGAGGTGGCCACGCGCGTGCCGTCGCTGTGGGAGAAGCGCAACGTCACTCGCCTCACCCTCTCGTCGCTGTCGCCGCTCGCCGCCGATCGCCTGGTGGCCGCGGTGCTGCCGCAGGCGGACGCGGCGGTGCGCAGCAACATCGTCAAGCGCGCCAGCGGCAACGCGCTCTTCCTGGAGGAGCTGATCCGCTGCGCCGCCGAGGGGCGCGACGAGCTGCCGCTCACCGTGCAGGCGCTGGTGCAGTCGCGCCTGGACCGCATGTCGCCGACGGTGCGCGAGGTGCTGCGCGCCGGCGCCGTCTTCGGCCAGTCGTTCTGGACCGGCGGCATCGCCCACCTGCTGCAGAGGACGTACGAGCCCGGCGCCTCGGGCAGCCCCGTCGACGAGGAGCTCACCGAGCTGACCAGCACCGAGATCATCACCCGGCAGAGCGACTCGCGCATCGCCGGCCAGGCGGAGTGGACGTTCCGCCAGGCGCTGGTGCGCGACGCGGCCTACGCCTCGATCCTCGAGGAGGACCGCTCGGTCTTGCACCTGGCCGCCGGCGCCTGGCTGGAGTCGGTGGGCGACGTCGACGCCGGGCTGGTGGCGCGCCACGCGGACGCGGGCGGCGACTATCGCCGCGCCGCCGAGCTCTACGCGCGCGCCACGCGCCAGGCGTACAGCAACGGCGCCCAGCTGGAGACGGCGCTGGAGCTCGCCAACCGCGGTCTGGCCTGCGGAGCCGAGGGCGGCGTGCGCGCGCAGCTGCTCCTGGCCAAGGCGCAGGTCTCGAACTTCATGGGCAACCTGGCCGATGGCATCGCCGCCGCCGACGAGGCGGCCAGCCTGGCCCCCGCCGGCTCGGACATGTGGGGCGAGGCGCAGCGCCTGGCGGCGACGGCGCTCATCGAGTCCGGGCGCAGCGCCGAGGGCGACTCGCGCGCGGCCTGGGCGCTCTCGGAGGAGTTCGCGCAGTCCCTGTCCACGCCCATCCGCGCCGCGCTGCTGGCGGCGCGCGTGCGCGGCCTCATCGACCTCAACCTGCCCGTCGACGCGCTGGCCGTCGCCGACCAGGCGATCGACACCGCGCACCGCGCGCATTCGCTCGACGCCATGATCCGCGCCCTCGACGCGCGCCTCTTCGCGCTGATGCACGTCAACGAACACTCCGAGGTCATCGCCGTGGGCACCTCGCTGGTGCAGGCCGCGGAGAGCGCCGGCGACGTGGTGCTGGCCACGCGCGGCCGCATGAACACCGGCTCCACCCTGAACATCCTGGGCATGTTCGAGGAGGCGCAGCTGGTGCTGGAGCGCGCCCTGGTCGACGCCCGCGCCCGCAAGCTGCGCATCCTGGAGGCCTTCGTCCTGCACAACCTGGGCATGTCCTACGCGCGCCTCGGGCACATCGACGACGGCATCGAGCACCAGCGCCAGGCGGCGCGCATCGCCGACGAGACCGGCGCCGCGCGCCTGCGCATCCACGCCCGCACCTACGAGACCATGTTCCTGGTCTGGCGCGGCGCGCCCGGCGACCTGGGCGGCGCGCTGGCCATGGCCAAGTTCGTGTGCGACGAGACGCGCCACCACCCGGCGCTGCAGACGGCGGCGAACATGGCGCTGGCGCGCGTGCAGCTGGCGCGGCGGGCCGTGGAGAGCGCGGTGGAGGCGGCACGCGACGCGCACCAGCGCCTGGCCCTCGGTCCGGTGGAGGAGTGGGAGGAGTACATCCGGCTCACCCTCATCGAGGCCCTGCTCGCCGCCGGCGAGCTGGAGGAGGCCGACGCCACCCTCCAGGTGGCCTTCGATCGCCTCGTCGAGCGGGCGCGATTGATCCGCGTCACCGAGCACCGCCGTGCCTTCCTGACGCGCAACGACGAGGTGGGCCGCGTCCTGCAGCTGGCGCGGGACCGCCTCGGCCTGGTGCTGCCGGCGCTGTCCGATCCGCCGCACGGCGGGTGAGGCGTTCGCGCTCCGAGGCGCCGCACGAAAGCCCGCGCCTCCAGTGCGGTGCCGTCCAAGCCCCGTCGCGCGCGGGAGCGGGTCGGGGCCCGGCTCGAGCCCGCTGTTACTCGGCGTCGATCCGGAAGATCTTGCCCGAGATCTGCACCACGTAGACCTCGCCGCTGTTGTCCTGCCCGAAGGAGTTCAGCGTGTTGCCCTGGAACGGCCCGTCGAGGTCGGCGGTGAGGTTGGTCTCCGCCGTCGCCGCGCCGCCGCTGTAGACAAAGGTGAAGATCTCGCCGCTGCCGAAGTCACCGTAGAAGTACGTCCCGCGCAGGCCAGGGATGGCGCTGCCGCGGTAGACGTAGCCGCCTGTGATCGATTCGCGACCCATGGAGTGGTCGTAGACGGTGACCGGCGCGGTGAGCGTCACGCCCTCCTCGCAGTTGGTCTGGGGGTTGAAGCACTCGTTGCCTTCCTTGAGGCGCCACCCGTAGTTGTTGTTGCCCATGCCGGCGGGCTCGACATCGACCTCCTCGTACGTTCCCTGCCCGACGTCGGCGATGTACAGGTCGCCGGTGCAGGCATCGAACGACGAGCGGTACGGGTTGCGCACGCCGTAGTCCCAGATCTCCGGCAGCCCGCCGGGGAGGTTGCCGGCCGGGGCGGTGTACGGGAACGTGTCCACGTCGAGGCGGAGGATCTTGCCGAGCGGCTCGTTCAGGTTCTGCGCGCGGTTCTCGGGGTCGTTGGCGGAACCGCCGTCGCCGAGGAAGATGTAGAGCATCCCGTCGGCGCCGAACTCGATCGAACCGCCGTTGTGATTGGGGTACGGCTGGTCGGCCTCGAAGAGCACGCCTCCGGCGACCGCGGCCTGCTCCGGGTTGGCCCCGTCCCGCTTGTACTCGGCAATCTGCGTCGCGCCGTCGCCGGTGCGGCTGTAGTGCACGAAGAAGCGGCCGTTCTGCGCGTAGTCGGGGTGGAATGCCAGGCCGAGGAAGCCGTGCTCGACGGAGGTGGTCACCAGGTCGGAGAAGTCCACGAAGGCGACCGGCAGCACCTGCCCGCCCTTGAGGATGCGGATGCGGCCGGCGCGCTCGACGATGTACAGACGCTCGTCGTCGCCGGGGGCGCCCTTGATGAGCATCGGCTGCTCGAGACCGGTGGCGACCTCGGTGAGCTTGAGCGGGGGCACCGCGCCGGAGGGCGCGCTGCAGTCGTAGTTGCCGGGGATGCCACCGCCGCCGGCGCCGCCGCCGCCGGTCGCGCCGGAGCCGCCGGAGCCGCCCGGGCCCGCGCCGCCGTCCGCGCCAGCAGCGCCGGTGTTCCCGGACGCTCCGCTGGCGCCGGTGCCCTCGCGCTCGTCGTCGCCGCAACCGGGCACCGCGAAGAGCAGCGCCAGCGAAGGAAGGAGGAAGGCCGCGCCCAACCGAAGAGAGAAAGCTCGCATCCGCGGACTTTAGAGCGAGCGAGGTCGATTCGCCACCCTGGCCCGCGAGGGTGCCGACCGATCCGCCGCTGACCGAGCCGAAACGGCGGAGCCCGTTGCTGGCCGGCGACCACTCGGGATCGACGCAGTAGACGGTGCCTTGAGCTCCACCACGTACGCCTCGCCGCTAGTTGTCCTGGCCGAATGAGCTCGAGCTCATACCCGCGGAGCCGAGGTCCCCCGTGCGCTCCGCTGCGCCGCCGACGTTCTGGTTCACCGTGACCGGATCCGCGAACGTCCTTGGCCTCGCAGTCTTGGCTCATGTCGTGGTCCACGAGCCCTTCCTTGCAATCCGCCAGCCGCAGTTCTTGTTGTCCTCGCCGGCTGGCTCGACGTTCACATCCTCCCATGTCTCCCGGTCGACGTCGGTGACGCGAGGATCACCGGTCCAGGCGTCGACGGTCGATCGGTACGCATGCGAACGCCGCAGTCCCAGATCTCCGGCTCGCGCCGCCGCGGGTTAGGGCAGCATGTTGTACGGGAGGCCGCTTTCGTCGATACGCAGAACCTAGCCTCTAAATTTAGCGCTCAACACAGCACAGCGTCACGGGCATCGCCCCTTCGACTGTACCAACTTCGCCTCCGCCCATCGGTGCGCAGGCTCCTCCAGTGGGCGCGTTTTGGAACACGGCGCTCGCGTAGTACCCGGCAGCGTAGCAACCGTCGTTGGCGAGGTCAGTGTAACCACCCGCATCGTCGCAATCGCTGTTCGCCCAGGTTCGAACAACACTTGGACATGCAACTCCCGATGGTGCCCCGCACACGCACTCGTTGCACGCGCGCGTATCGGTGTGGCCCCGAAACAGCACGGTCCGCGCGGGATACCCCGGAGGACATTCGCTCTCTGTGGCGTCCTTGAAGACGCAAAGCGTGTCGCTGAACGGCGAGGAGCTGGAGGGTGCGCAGTAACCGCCATCACAACTCACGGGTGCCGCTGCGGTGCACACGGTCGCCTCGCTCTGCCACAGTATTGGCTCCAGCTGCTTCTGCCCGCCCGAAGGCGCGCACGAGCCGCCGCTCGCTACACTGGGACCGGCCGTCGCACTGTAACCGCCGCCGGTTTCCGTACATGTGCCGACCGACGGCAAGACGTGAGGTACGCCAGGGCCCTCGCACGCGGAATTGCTGTACGTCTTGAACTGAGGTACCGAGCACTGCGCATCGAACGGGGCGGTGCACGCGCAGGTCTCGCACGTGTGCGGTCCCGCGACGCTGCCTCCGTGCGCCTGAAACGTCAGTTCCCAACCATCCGGGCAACCGTCGACCGCGGTCGATCCGACGTACAGCACGACGGGCCCTGTCCAACCGGCGGGAGCCTCAGGCTCGCAGGTCGCGCCAGCCCCACACTCGCCGCCTCCCGCTCCTCCTGCCGTTCCCGCTGCGCCCGTTCCGGTTCCGCCCGCCCCCGCCCCGGTGGCAGTCGGAAGCCCACCAGCGCCCATTCGCCCGTGCGCTCGGTGAACTCGTCTCCTCCGCATCCCTGGACCCCCGCCCAGAACGCGAATGTCACGAACGCCGTACGAGAAACTCGAGAAATCCACCCCATGTGCTCGACTTTACACGAGGCTCGTTCCGGTGGGTAACCGGCCAAGCAACGGTGCTCGGCCGAACGCCGACTATTCCGGATCGATGCGGTAGACCGTGCCGTTCCGGTTCACGAGGTACACCTCGCCGGTGTTGTCCTGCCCGAACGACGTGAGCTCGATGTTCCCGGAATCGAGGTCATCCGTGAGCTCGGCCTCCTGGGTGGCGGCGCTGCCGTCCCACACGAAGGTGAACACCTGGCCGGTGCCGTAGTCGCCGTAGAGGTACGTGCCCCGCAGCCCGGGGATGTTGCTGCCGCGGTACACGTAGCCGCCGGTGACCGAGATCTTGCCGCCGCCGTGGTTGTAGACGGTCACCGGGTCGGTGAACGTCTTGCCCTCGCAGCCGTCGTCGTCGTAGTCGACCAGGCCTTCCTTGCAGCGCCAGCCGTAGTTCTTGTTCCCCTGGCCGACGGGCTCGACATTGATCTCCTCCCACGCGCCCTGCCCCACGTCGCCGATGTAGAGGTCGCCGGTGCAGGCATCGAACGTGGAGCGGAACGGGTTGCGCAGACCGTAGTCCCAGATCTCCGGCGCGCCGCCAGGCAGATTTCCGGGCGGCGGCGTGCCTGGCAGCGAGGCGACGTCGAGGCGAAGCACCTTGCCGAGCAGGATGTTCAGGTTCTGCGCGTTGTTCATGGGGTCGCCGCCGGCACCACCGTCGCCGAGAAAGATGTACAGCATCCCATCCTTGCCGAACTCGATGGCCCCGCCTTTGTGATTGGTGAAGTCCGGCGGGGGTGGCTGCTGGACGTCGATGACCGTGCCCCCCTCGCCCGGGTCGGCGACGTCGCCCCCGGGCGTCGCGTGGTACTCCGCGATGTGAGTGTTGTTGGCAACGTTGTAGGGGACTAAGAAGCGGCCGGTGGTCGCGTAGTCCGGGTGGAAGGCGAGGCCGAGCAGGCCCTTCTCGTTGCCGCTGTTGTCGACGTCGATCTCCAGGAAGGGCTCGTCGACGAGCGTGCCGTTGTTGACCACGCGGATGGTGCCGTTCTGCTGCACCACGAAGAGACGCTCGTTGTCGCCGGGCGCTGCCTTGACCTGCAACGCGCCATCGAGCCCGGTGGCGATCTCGGTCAGCTTGAGCGCACCGATCTCGCCGCTCGGGGCGCTGCAGTCGTACGCGCCGGTGTTCATCCCGCCGCTGCCACTGCCGCCGCCACCGGTGGCCGAACCCCCCGCGCCGGTGCCCGCGCCGCCGCTGCTGCTCCCGCCCGCGCTCGGACCGCCTGCGCCCGCAGCACCGCTGCCCGTCGACGCACCGCTGTTCGAGCCCGATGCGCCGCTGCCGCCCGTCCCAGGACGAGTCTCGTCATCGCTGCAGCCCGGCGTACCCACCAGCGCGAGCGAGGGAACCAGCAGGGCCGTGCCCAACCGCAAGGAGGAGGTTCGCATCGCGCGACTCTAGGGCGACGCACCATGGGTCGCCAGCCTGGGTAGCGAGCCCTTTCGCATTCGGATCCGCCTTCAAACCGCAGAAATCCGGCCGCGCCGCAATCTGGCCGCCGCGCGGTGGCCGCCGCCAGGAAGTCGGTCGTTTGTCCCGCAGATCGGCCACGGCCTGCCCCTTGCTTGCCGCGGACTTGCGCGCCGCGGGCGCCGCCGCTATGGCCCCTGCCCATGTCGAACCTCGCCGCCTTCGCCTCGTCCTCGACCTCGCGCGCTCGCACCACGCGGCGCCTCGTCCAGGGGCGAGGTCCCCTGCGGAGCCTCGTGGCGCCGCTGCTCGCCGCGCTGGCCATCGGGGCCGCGATCGTTGCCGCGCCGGGCGTGGCCGAGGCCCAGGCGCAGTCGAAGATCGCCATCGTCGACGTGCGCCGCGCCGTCCTCGAGACCGAGGAGGGCCTGCGCGTGCAGGCCACGCTGAAGAAGCTCTTCGACAGCCGCCAGGTCGAGCTCGACAACAAGCAGCGCCAGCTGCAGACGGAGAAGGAGGCCCTGGACAAGGAGGCCGCCGCCGGCAAGTCGTCGAAGGACGCGGTCGAGAAGAAGTTCGAGAAGCTCCAGAAGGCCGCCGGCGAGCTGCAGGCGCTCATCGTCGAGTACCAGAACGAGATGCGCCGCAAGGAGCAGGAGATGACCAACCCCATCCTCACCAAGGTGATGGGGCTGGTGCGCCGCATCGCGCAGCAGGAGGGCTACGAGGTCATCCTCGACAAGCCGGCGGTGCCGTACTTCCGCTCCGACCTGGAGATCACCGACCGCGCCATCCAGATGTACAACAGCGGTCAGGCCGGCGACCCGGCCCCCGGCCCCGCCGGAGGCCCGGGCAAGCCCGGCGCGCCCGCCAAGCCCGGCGCCGCGCCCGCCAAGCCCGGCGCCGCGCCGAAGCCGGCCGCCGCCGCGCCGAAGAAGTAGGCCCCGCGGCCGAGGGCCGGGCGCGGTCGATTTCCTGCCCGCAACGCGGCCTCGCGGGCGCCATGCGAGGTCGCGCGGTCGCCGAGAGGGCCGGCATGCGGTGTCGCGCGTACATCTGCCGATGCGCGATCGTTCCGCCGCGGCGACGCCCCGTGTAGAATCGTTCGTCTTTGCTCGACGTCCGAACACGGAGCGCTCCCCGATGCCCTTTCGACCGTCGCGCGGCCCCGGCGCCGCGCGTGCTTCCGCTTACCGCCTTGCCTCGGACATGACGAGGTCTTCTGCCGGAGCTTCGTTCGCGCGTCGCGTGGCCGCGGCCGGCGTGGCGCTGGCCCTGCTCGTCGCGCAAGGAAGCGCTGGCGCCCAGACCAAGCAGGAGCTGGACAAGGCGCGCACGCTCTTCCGCGAGGCCGTGGCCCTGTCGGCCGCCAACGACTGGTCCGGTGCGCTCTCCAAGTTCAAGGAGGTCGCCCAGGTGCGCATGACGGCGCAGGTGGCCTTCAACATCGCCGAGTGCGAGGAGCACCTCGGGAAGCTGCTGGCCGCGCTCGGCAACTACCGCCTGGCCTCCAGCGAGGCCGCCGCCCCCAACGCCAACGCGCCCGAGGTGGCCAAGCAGGTCGACGCGCGCATCAGCGCGCTCGAGGCGCGCATCCCCAAGATGACCATCGCCCGCGGCGAGGGCGCGGAGACGGCGACCATCGAGCTCGACGGCGTGGAGCTCGGCTCCGCCCAGATCGGCTCCCCCATCCCCGTCGACCCCGGCCCGCACACGGTCCTCGGCAAGGTGAACGGACGCGAGGGCGCGCGCGAGACGGTGACCCTCGCCGAGAGCGAAACCAAGGACGTCTCCGTCACCATCGCCTCCGCGCCGCTGCCCAAGGAGCAACCGGTGGCGCCGACCCAGCCCGACGTGCTGCCGCCGCCGGAAATCCCCGGCTCCAAGGTGCCGGGGATCGTGGTCACTGGCCTGGGCGTGGCCAGCCTGGGCGCCGGCGTGGTCTTCCTCATCCTCCGTCAGGGCACCCTCGACGATCTCGACGAGCTGTGCGGAGGCGACGAGAGCTGCCCGCCGTCGGCAAAGTCGAAGGCCGACGATGGCAAGCTCTTCACGGGGCTGGCCGAGGCAACGATCGCCGCCGGCGTGGTCGGCGTGGCGGTCGGCGTGGTGCTCCTGGCCACATCGGGGAAGAAGACGGCGACGGCGACGGCGACGGGCGTGCTCGCGCCGGGGCGGCAGGCGAAGCCGTCGCTGCGCTTCGTCGGCGCGGCCCCGGGCGCCACCGCGGGCGGCGCCAGCCTGGTGGGGAGCTTCTGATGCGAACCTCGAACGTCCTGGCGCTGCTGGCGCTGACCGCCATGGCCGCCTCGCCGCTGGCGTGCTTCTACCCGGACTACACCTTCGACGAGACCGGCAGCGGCGGCAGCGGCGCCAGTGGCAACCCGAGCAGCGGGCCCAGCAGCGGCGGCTCCGGCGGTGGCGGCAGCGGCGTGGGCGGCAACCTCGGCGAGGAGTGCGGCAACGGCGTCGACGACGATGGCGACGACCAGATCGATTGCGCCGACGGCGAGTGCACGGACTTCACGTGCGCGCCCGGGGTCCCCGACGGCTGGCGGGGTTACTTCGCCGTCTACGCCGGGCCGACCGCGGGCGCGCCCGGCTGCCCGGCGAGCTATCCCGCCGACGACTACGTCGGCAATCGCTCCATCCTCGCCCCGACACCGAGTGTTCTGCGTGCACGTGCAGCGCGGCGCAGCTCCAGCAGTGCGGTGCAGCGCCGACGAGCGTGACCGTCGGCGACGGCACCTGCAACGATGGCAACTTCTGCTCGACGATGGACGGTTTCAAGCTCGGGCTGCCGAACAACAGCTGTTTCGCGGCCACGTACCTGGCCGGCGACACCACGTGCGGTCAAGACTCGAACAATTGCACGACCGGCACCGCCCCTTGCAACGTCTCCGCCACGGTGCTCGGAATCCCGGCCAGCGGCGGCAGCTGCACGCCCGGCGGCGGCGTCCCCACGAAGCAGCCCGTGAGCTGGGCGAACCTCGGTCTGGGCTGCGGCAGCCCGCAGCTGACGGCGGCCGGTTGCAACGGCACCCAGGTCTGCCTGCCGCGTGCGGGCGGCGATTTCGTGGGCGGCGTGTGCATCATGCACGTCGACGACGTGTCCTGTCCGCCGGGCACCTTCACCGAGAAGCACGTCTTCTACCAGGACTTCACCGACGACCGCGGCTGCGGCGAGTGCGCATGCGGTGCTGCCGCGGACGGGACCTGCCCCGCAACCGTCGAGCTCTACGGCTCGGACACGTGCACGGCGGGTTCGCTGCTTTCGTCCATTCCGGCCGGCGCCTGCGTCGACCTCGTCGGAAACCCCGAGATCCAAGGACGCAAGCTGAGCGCTATCGGATTGCCCACCGGCGGCTCGTGCGCGGCGAGCGGCGGGGACGCCACGGGAGATGCGGAGCCGACCGACGCCACCACGTTCTGCTGCACGCAGTGAGCGGTCGGTCGCGGGCGGGCGACGCGCTCAGCGCCCGCCCATGACCCACAACGCCGCCCGCGCACGCGGCGTCGGCACCAGCGGCTGCTGGCGCGCCGGCGTCTCCACGAGGGCCCGGAGCCAGTCGTCGCCACGCGCCAGCACGCCGCCGTAGTCGAACAGGGTCAGGTCCTCGATCCCCTCGGCGCGCGCGATGGCCACGTCGTCCACCAGCTCGTCGATGGACCGATAGATCGGCTCGTCGCCGAGCGCGCCCGTGCCCACCGCGCCGAGCGAGACCGCCGCGCGCGCCCCGTAGCGCCGCAGCGCCGCGCGGCAGCACAGCGCCAGGAAAGCGCGCGCGTCGGCGCGCGTCAGCCAGCCGCGCGACCAGCCCTCGATGATCGAGGTGTAGAGCATGACGTCGACACGCTCCCACGCGGCACCGTCGACCGGCGTGCCCAGCAGACGCTCCCAGACGCCGCCGCCGAGCACGAAGGGCACCACCACCGCGCTGGTGGGCACACCGCGCGCGGCCAGCTCCCCGGCCAGCGCCGCGTACCCCTGCCCTGGCGCACGACTGCGCGCCGCCAGCGAGCGCGCCGCCGCCAGCCAGCTCGAGCGGCCGGCGCCGAGCAGCGCGCGCAGCTCGGCGATGGGCGGCTCGAGATCGATGTGCAGCGCCGCCGGCGGCAGGCCGGCAGCGGCGAGGGCCTCGACGATGCGTCGTGCCAGCGCCGTGTAGGGCGCGACGTTGCGGGCGTTCGCCCAGCGCCCGTCCTCGTCGCCGAGCATCGGCCACAGCGAGACGACCACCCCCGCGTCCCGCGCCGAGCGCAGCAGCGCCGGCAGCCCGGGCAGGTGCCAGGGGCGCACCGCCACCGACAGCTCCACGCCCCAGCGCCGGAGCGGCCCGAGCGCCCGGTCCGTGGCCAGCACGTCGTAGGGGACCTCCTCGCTCCAGACGCGACGCCGCGGGCCTGGCGGGGTCCCCTGCCGACCTCTATCTTCGGGCGGCAACTGAGCGGCAGGAGCGATCGACATGAAGGTTCTCTACGGCGTGGTCGGCGAGGGAATGGGGCACGCGATGCGCTCGCGCGTCGTGCTCGAGCACCTGGTGGCGCAGGGACACGACGTGGAGATCATGGCCTCGGGCCGCGCCTCGGACTTCCTGGCCAAGCGCTTCGCGGGCGTCAACCGCATCCACGGCCTGCACATGATCTACGAGGAGAACCGGGTCCGTCGCGGCAAGACGCTGTGGTCCAACATCCTCAGCGGCGCCGCCGGCGTGCCCAAGAACATCGCGGCCTACTTCGATCTCATCAAGAGCTTCGCTCCGGAGGTGGTGATCAGCGATTTCGAGTCCTGGACCTATCTCTACGCCAAGCTGCACCGCTTGCCGATCCTGTCCGTCGACAACATGCAGATCATCAACCGCTGCGAGCACCCGGAGGAGATCGTCGCCGGGCACGAGGCGGACTTCTCCATCGCCAAGGCGTTCGTGAAGGGCAAGCTCCCCTTCTGCGATCGCTACTTCGTGACCACCTTCTTCCGGCCCAAGGTGCGCAAGTCGGACACGTTCCTCTATCCGCCCATCCTGCGCCCGGAGATCCTCGCCGCCGCGCGGCGCCCCGGCGAGCACCTGCTCGTCTACCAGACCGCGGAGGGCAACGACACGCTGGCCAGCGCGCTGGCACAGACGGGGTTCGAATGCCGCATCTACGGCATGCGTCGCGACATCCAGGAGGAGCAGGTGGAGGGCAACCTGCGCTACCGCCCCTTCAGCGAGGCGGGCTTCATCGACGATCTGGCCTCGGCGCGCGGGGTCATCGCCGGCGGTGGCTTCACCCTCATGGGCGAGGCGGTCTACCTGCGCAAGCCGATGCTCGCCGTCCCGCTCGGCGGTCAGTTCGAGCAGGTGCTCAATGCGCGCTACCTGGAGCGCGAGGGCTTCGGCGTGGCCGCCGACGACCTCGCCGACCCCGACACGGTGCGCCGCTTCGTGGAGCGCATCCCGGCCTGCGCGGACAGGCTCGCCCTCTACGATCAGGACGGCAACAAGCTCCTCCTCGGAGCGGTGGACGGCGTGCTCGATCAGGCCGGGGCCGGCATCCTCAAGCAGACCTGATCGACATCCCGCGCTCAGCCACCCGCCGGCGGGCGTGAGCTCCAGGAGTCCATGTCGTCCTCGATGCGGATGAGCACGGCGGTGATGTTGTCCTTGCCGCCGTAGCCGTTGGCGGCGGCGATGAGCCGGGCGCAGGCCTCGGCCAGGCCGGGCGCCTCGGTGACCAGGCGCCCGATCTCCTCGTCGCCGACCAGGCCATGCAGGCCGTCGGAGCAGAGGAGGAAGACGTCGCCCGCCCTGGCGCGCTCCACGGTGAGATCGACGTCGACGGTGGGGGCGATGCCCAGCGCGCGGGTGATGACGTTTCGCGGCAGGTACGACAGATCGAGCTCGGTCAGCTCGGGCCGTTCGCGCAGCGCGTCGGCCAGCAGCGAGTGGTCGCGGGTCAGCTGCTTGATCTCGCCGCGCCGGATGCGGTAGCAACGACTGTCGCCGGCGTGAGCGACGTAGAGCGTGTCCTCCGCAGCGCCCCAGGCGGCGGCGACCACGGTGGTCCCCATCCCGCGGTAGGTCTTGGAGTCGTCGGCCCGCGCGAAGATCTTGGCGTTGGCGTCGGAGACGGCGGCGCGCAGGCGCTCGCCCACCGCCTTGGGCTCACCGGGGTCGTCGCTCTTGAAGTAGCTGGCGATGGTGCTGGCCGCCATGCGGCTGGCGACCTCCCCCGACTGGTGGCCGCCCATGCCATCGGCGACCACGAAGACGCTCAGCTCGGGCAGGAGGATGAAACGATCCTCGTTGTGGCTGCGCTCGCGGCCCACGTCGGAGAGCCCTGCCGCGATTGCCCGCATCCGCGCGTAGCATATGCACCCGGGCCCTCCCGGAAAACCCCATCGTCACCTGGGCCTCGGGGAAAGGTCCGGGGGCGGCCCAGCGTCCTCGAGCAGGGCCCCCAGCACCCGGCGCGCCGGACCGCCGGCGCGCCGGCGCGGGCATCGCGCTTCGTGCTAGAGCAGGGCGCATGTCCGACCTCGTCGTCGACGATCCCTACACCGGCAAAGAAGTGGTGCGGCGCACGATGGCCGGCCCGGCGGACGTCGAGCGCGTCCTGGCCGCCGCCGATGGCGCGGCGCGCGCCTGGGCCTCGAGCCCCATCGCCGAGCGCGTCGCGCTGTGCGAGCGCGCCGTGGCCGAGATGGAGGGCGCCGCGGAGGCCATCGCGCTGGACATCACCCGGATGATGGGCAAACCGCTGCGCCAGGCGCGCGGCGAGGTGGCCGGGATGGCCAAGCGCGCCCGGTTCATGGCGAGCATCGCCGAGGCGTCGCTGGCCGACGTGGTGCTCCCGCCGCTGGACGGCTTCGAGCGGCGCATCGTGCGCACGCCGCTGGGCGTGGTCTTCAACCTCCCCGCCTGGAACTATCCCCTGCTCACCGCCGTGAACGTGGTGGTGCCGGCGGTGCTCGCCGGCGACGCGGTGGTGCTCAAGCACTCCACGCGATCGGCGCTGTGCGGCGAGCACTTCGCCGACGCCTTTGCCCGCGCCGGCGCCCCCGCCGGGCTGGTGCAGGCCCTGCACTGCGACCACGACACCAGCGCGCGCATCATCGGCGACGCCCGGGTCGGCTTCGTGGCCTTCACCGGCTCGGTCGACGGCGGGCACAAGGTCTACGCCGCCGCGGCGACGCGGTTCGTCGAGGCCGGCCTGGAGCTCGGCGGCAAGGACCCGGCCTATGTCGCCGCCGACGCCGACCTGGACAAGGCCGTGGACGGCATCGTCGACGGCGCCTGCTACAACGCCGGACAGAGCTGCTGCGGCGTGGAGCGCGCCTACGTGCACGAGGCGCTCTACGACCGCTTCGTGGAGGCGGCGCTGGCGCAGATGCGCGGCTACCGGCTCGGCGACCCCAAGGCCGATGGGGTGACCATGGGTCCCATGGCCCAGCCGCAGGCACCGAAGTTCCTGCAGAAGCAGGTCGACGACGCGCGCGCCGCCGGCGCCCGGGTGCTGCTCGGCGGCAAGGCGGTGAGCGACGGCGGGCGCGGGCGCTTCTTCGAGCCCACCCTGCTGGTGGACGTCGACGACGCGGCCGACGTCATGCGGGTCGAGTCCTTCGGGCCGGTGCTGCCGGTGGTCCGGGTGTGGTCGGATGACGAGGCGCTGGCGCGCATGAACGACAGCGACCTCGGCCTCACCGCCTCGGTGTGGACGCGCGATCGCGACCGCGCCGCGCACCTGGCGGCGCGCCTGGAGACCGGCACGGTCTACATGAACCAGTGCGACACGCTCGATCCGGCCCTACCGTGGACCGGCGTGAAGGACACCGGCAAGGCGCCACCCTCTCGGCGCTCGGCTTCCTGCACCTGACCCGGCCCAAGAGCCTGAACTTCAAGCTCTGACGCGGCTCTGGCGCCGGAGTCGCAGCTAGCCCCGCTGCAACAGGCGCGTCAGCCCCTCGGCCTGCTGGGTGGCGTTGGTGGCGACCGGGGCCCGCCATCACGTTCTCCCCCGCCGGGCCCCCGGTCCCCGCGTGGGGGGGCGGCACGCCGGGGATCTTGTGGGCGTCCACGGTCAGCTGGCCGCGGATCTCGAGGCGCGTCCCCTGCCCCGTGGCCACGAAACGATTCTTGCCGGAGCTCAGCACCGCCCCCGGGAAGGCGTGCACGTCGCTGCGCCAGTCCACGGTCAGGTCGGCGGGATGCCAGGTGGCGTGATCGGTCCAGCGCAGCTTCTCGGGGTCGAGGAACGCGCGCGCCACCTTGGGGAGGTCCGCGCCGCTGCCGCGCCAGTCGTTGACCAGGCGCACAGCGCCATCGGGCAGCTCCTCGCGCGAGAGGACCTCGATGGAGGCGATGTTCGGCAGGTAGTCGGCGAGCTCGGCCAGCCGGTCACGATAGGCGGCGAAGACCTGCTCGGGCGGGAACGGGATCACGGCGTCCGCGCGGATGTCCATCGCCGCGCCATACCACCGCGTGCTCCGCGCGCCTCGCGCCGCCGTGGCTAGCGGTCGAGCTGGTAGCGCGCGCGCTCGGCGCCGGCGACCTCGATGCGAACCCGCGCCTCGTCGAGGTGGACCACGGCGTGGGCCGCGGCGGCGCGCCCCGGGGCGTCGTCGTCGACGTTCTCCACCAGGCTCTGGAGGGTGACGTACGGGATGCCGTCGATGACATCGAGGTGGTTCCAGTGCAGGTGCCCGTTGAGCACCAGTCGCACCTTGCCGGAGGCGGCGACGATGCGGCGCAGCTCGGCGCGCTCGCGCACCAGGCAGATCTCGGGCTTGCCCTCGAACCAGCGGTTGCCGCGGAGGTCCTGCTCGGCGGCGCTGTGGTGCATGAGCACGACCGTGGGCAGCGCCGTGGCCCGCAGATCGGCGTCGAGCCAGGCGAGCTGCTTGTTGCCCACGGTGATCTCGACGTCCTTCTTCTCGTGGGTATGCAGGACGGCGAAGTGGAAGCCACCGAGATCGACGCGTGGTGCAGCTCGACGGCGGCGGAGTCGGGCGCCGGCGATCCGGGCCGCGCGCCGGCGCGCCAGATCTCGACGAGCTCGCGGGCCTTGAGGTGGATGGTGTCGTGGTTGCCCGCCACGTTGCAAAGCGGAGCGCGCGCCTGGCGCAGGATGTCCTGGCACTGCTGGTAGCGCGCGCGGTCCGCGTCCGGGCCTTCGTCCTCGATGTCGTCGCCGAGGTTGACCACCAGATCGGGGTGCACCTCGTCGTTCATGCGCGCCACGAAGGCCGTCGCCAGCGCGCCGGCGTGGGCGGTGAGCTTGCGCAGCTTGCCGGCGAAGCGCGCCTCGGGCCCGAAGTGCAGGTCGCTGACGGCGCCGAGGACCAGGCTCACTTGTCGGCCTTCGAGCCTCCCCGCGGAGAGCTCGCTCCTGTCGAGCCTCCCTCAGGAGAGCTCGCCGCCTTCGAGCCTCCCAGGCACGCCGGCGACTCGAAGGGGAGGGTCTCCTTGCCCCACTGGGACGGGGTGAGGGTGCGCAGGCTGAGTGCGTGCACGCCGTTCTTCAGCTCGACCTGCAGGACGGAGTTGACGGCCCGGTGCCGTTCCACCGGCCCCATGCCTGCGAAGGCCTCGCTGACCACCAGCACCTTGAAATGCGTCTCCGAGCCCTTGGGCACGCTGTGCATGTGGCTCTCGTTGACCACCTCCAGGTGGCGCGGCGACAGGTGGCTCTGCGCGAGCTTTTCGCGGATGGTTTCGGCGATGGTCACCCGCGCAGCTTACCACCCCGCCGGCGCCGTGCTCCGGTGTCGAGGCGCTTGCTGCCCCGGCACCCCCAGCGCTAGAAGACCGCCCATGCTTCGCTCCCGCGCCGTCCACAGGCTTCGCTGGCTCGCGGCCGGCAGCCTGCTCGCCGTGGCCTTGGTTCACTGCGACGACAGCGACGGCTCCACGCCAGACTACGGTCCCACCGGGACGCCGTCGGTGCGGGTGGTGTACGGCTTCGACAAGGAGGGCAACCCCGTCAGCCCGCCGCCGGACTGGTGCACGGTCATCGGCGACAGTGCCGATGACCCACGGTCGCGCGTGCCCATCGCCTTGGAGGTCACGGAGGTGACGCTCCGACCGCCGGGGCTTTGCGGCGTCCAGAAGCAGTGCGGGTATGCGCAGCTTTCCGTGGTGTGTGCACCGACCCCCGGTGAAGGTGGCGCGGGCGGTGAAAGTGGCGCGGGTGGGGCCGGCGGAGAAGAGGGGGAGCAGCTCCCGTGCCCCGGCGTGGTCAACGCCACCAGCGCGGCAGAGGTGATCGAGGCAGACTTCACCAAGCTCGCCGACCGCTACGGCCCTCGGACGTTCCGCGTCGACATCATTGCCGAGAGCACCGGGGAGGTGCTGCTGGACAAGAACGGCAAGAAGGTGAGCACGCCCCTGTTCACGCTGACGACGGTCGCCGATGCCTGCCCCGGTCAGGGCGGCTCCGGCGGCAGCGGTTCCGG
>JBBJMR010000403.1:0-6615 GCA_037720395.1 Polyangiaceae bacterium | reverse complement strand
TCGTCAGCCGCCTCGCCAACCAGAAGGGCATCGACATCTTCGCCTCCGCGCTGGCGGCGCTGGCCGACCTGGACGTGCAGGTGGTGGTCCTCGGCTCCGGCGAGGCCTGGGCCGAGGAGCTGTTCTCGAACCTCTCGCGCACCACCGACTGGTTCCGCGCCTGGATCGGGATGAACGAGCCGCTCGCGCACCGCATCGAGGCCGGCGCCGACCTGTTCCTGATGCCCTCGCGCTACGAGCCCTGCGGGCTGAACCAGCTCTACAGCCAGCGCTACGGCACGTTGCCGGTGGTGCGCGGCGTGGGAGGCCTCGACGACACCGTCGAGGCCTTCGTCACCGGGTACAAGTTCGACGAGCTCTCGGGCGCGGCGCTGGCGCAGGCGGTGAGCTGGGCGGTGCACACGTACCGCACCCGCCCCGACTACCACCGCGCGATGCAGAGCCAGGCGATGCGCAAGGCGTTCGGCTGGTCACACGCCGCGCGCCAGTACGAGGCGCTCTACCGGATGAGCGTTGCCCGGCGCCACGGCCGCGTCTGACGAGACCTGCCCTGCGGGCGAAGGTCCCGTGGTTACAGGGGTCGGCTTCGCACCAGGCGTCCGGGGTAACCCCTGGAGCCTGGCGCGGGGCCTCGTTTCACCGAAGGCGAAACGCGACTCAGTGCCCGTGATCGTCGTCCTTCTTGTGCTCCGCCGGGTCGGGCGCGCCGGAGCCCGCGGGCATGGGGCGGCCCGCCGGGGCGGTGGTGGGGTCGTTCGTCTGACCCTTGGCGATCATCGAGCGCGACAGGGCGCGCTGCTTCGACTCCACCAGCGAGGTGAACGAGGTGATCATCGACAGGAAGGCGTCGTTATCGAGGCCCTTGTCGGTGATCTTGTCGCCGGCCTCCTTGGCGGCCTTGACGAAGGCGTCGAAGGCCGGGGTCATGATCTTCGGCCAGGCGTCGGTCTGGTGCGAGCTGCCGAAGGACTTCAATGCCTCGGCCGACTTCTCCAGCTTCTCGACGCCGGCCTTGTGGGCGGCCGGGTCGGGCTTCTTGCCGATGGCGCCGAGCATCACCGCGCGCGCATCGTCGAACCCGGCGCTGGCGAGCTTCTGGGCCTCCTCGAGCTTGGAGGCGTCCGCCGGGTGCTCCTTGTGCCACTTGTCGATGGCCGCCCCGAGCTTGTCCGACTTCTCGTCGAGCTTGGCGAAGTCGTCGACCAGCTTCTTGTGCAGCTCCTTGCCCTTGGCGAAGCCGTCCTTCTTGTACTCCTCGCGCTGGTAGTAGGTGCTCGCCGCGGCGATGTTCTTCGCCAGCTCCACGGCGTACGGCGCGAAATCTGCCACCGCGGGATCGACCTCGGGCATGGCCGGGTCCTTGTGCCCGGCGGCGACGGTGCAAGCACGAGCGTTGCGCTCGTGCGGGGCGCGCATGGCCACGTCGAACGGGCGACGCATGTCGCGCTCGCCGGGGCCGCGTGCGCCGGCGCTGCCGGGGGGAGGCGTGGCCGCGGTCGAGGCTCCGCCAGGAGACCTCGCACCTGTCGAGGCTCCGCCAGGAGGCTTCGCACCTGTCGAAGCTCCGCCAGGAGGCTTCGCACCGGTGGAGGCCGCGGGCGGCGGCGGCTTCGGCGCACCGCTCGCTCCGGGCATGGGGGGCTTGGCGTCGCCCGGCTTGGCGCCGCCGAAGCTCGGGATCTTCTTTTCGCTCGGCTCGTCCTTGCCGAGGCTGGCCAGGTAGGCGTCCCGCGCCTGCCGCAGGGTCTGCGTACCGAAGTAGCAGACATCCATGCGGTATTCCTTCATCGTCTGCGGATCGATCTTGGCCGTCGGCGCCATCGGGTTGCGCAACGACATCTTGCCCTTGTCGCGGGCGTTCGAACTGGCGGCGGACGCTTCCGGCTTGGCCGGGGTGGTCTCGTCCTTCTTGCAGCCGGCGGCGGCGGAAGCGATGACGGTGAACAGAGCGACACAGGTGAAGGAACGCAGCGGACTCATCGAAGTGCCTCCTCGGGGAGCGCGGAAAAGTCGGTCGCCGGGTCTCCGGCGGGACAGGCGGAACAGCGGCGATGGATGGCGAAAGAAGGAGATCGGTCCCAGCCCATCGCCAAGCGGGCCTTGCTCGTCGAACACGCCAGCAGGCGAGCTCGAGGCGAAGGTCGGTCGGCGAGCCGGCGCATCATGCCTGAGCGGCGGTCGGTTGCAAGCGTCGGGGTTGGGGCACCGATACCCCGTAGCAATCGAGGTGGCGTCCGTGTTCCCGTGCACGGGCCCGCTATGACCGGGGCGGCACCGAACCAGTCAACCTCCATGTTTCCACGGTGTTCCAGGCGCCTGCCGGCGGCGGCGCGCCGCGACGCCCCCAGGACCCGTCCCCGTGAGCCAGCTCCCCGCCTTCCGCCTCTCCACGCTCGACGCCCTGACCATCGAGGACGAGCGGTCCTTCGCCCACGTCGGCCTCTACGGCGACCTGAAGCGCGTGCTCTCCCGAGCCGGCTATGCGTTCCGCGTGCCCTCCGGTGCGACTCCGCTCTCCTGGGACCGGGCGCTGCTCTACAACCTCGTCTACTGGGACGCCGACGTGCCCGGCGGGGACGTGCTCGTCGAGCCGCGCTTGGCCGCGGATGTCCTCTGCCATGCGGCCTGGCACCACCTCGCCGGCGCCGCGCTGTCGCCGGCCGGCGCCAGGGCGGCTCCGGAGGCGCTGCTGCTCGGGGAGGCCATCGCCAGCGCCTTCGACCTCTACCTGGTCGGCCGGTTGCTCGGCCACGCGCCGGACGCGGAGTTCCTGGCCACGCAGGTGCCGGCGATGGCCGACGTGGCGCTGGCCAGCGGCGCGGACGAGGCGCGCTTCGAGGCGCTCCTCGCCGACGTCGCCGCCGAGCCGGAGCGCGCCTTCGAGGACCTGCGCGCGCTGCTCTTCGGCGCAGCGACCGCGCTGCTCGACGCCGGCGATGCCGATGCCGCCGCGCGCGCTCTGGCCCCGTTCGACGCGCACTGGCTGGCGCCACTGCTGCACCACTACGAGCTGCCGAGCTGGCTCCTGTCGGCCCGCACCCGCCGCGCCAGCGGCTTCGACGAGCAGACGGCCGTGGCCGCGCGCGCCGCCGAGGCGGCCATGCGCGCCGCGCCGGGGGCGCTCGAGTGGCTGGAGCAGGCCTGGGTGCGCCCGGCGCTCGGCGAATAGCCGAGCGCGCAGGCGCGGCGTGCCGGAGCGCGTATGCGCGGCGTGCCCGGGAGGCAGACGCGCGCGCGCCGGGCCGCGCCGGCCGCATTGCAATTCCCGGAACCTTTCGCGCTCTTGGCGCGACGCGGTTCCCGCCCGGCCGCGCCGGAGCTAGGATGGGATTCCCATGCGAGCGTCCTGCGCCAGGTGCGGAGCGGACGCCCCGGGGGGGCCTGCGCAGGGGGGCCTGGCTGCGCTGCCGTACGTATGCACGAAGTGTCAGAACGCGGCGGACGGCATCCCCGTGCAACTGAGCGCCACGCCTGTCACCGCGGCCAGCCCGAAACCTCGTACAAAGAACATGCAGCTCGATTTCGACGACTCCAAGGCAGGGCGCGACGGCCGCGCCCACGATGACCCGAAGACGGAGCTGGCCAGCGCCGCCGCGGCCGCCCCCGCGACGGCCGCGAAGACGTCGCTGGCGCCGGCAGGCCAGTCGACGCGCGCCGCTGCCGCCGAGGCAGCCAAGCGGCTCGCCGCTGTGGCGGAGTCGACCAGGGGCGCGCCTGCCACGGCCCGCCGCGTCTCGCTGGACGATGCCCCCACCACCGACGGCACCAGCGCCGAGCTGCGCGAGCCGGACGCGCCCATCTCCATGAGCGACCTGCCGACCCTCGCCAACGACGACACCATCGTGCCGAGCGCCACCGAGCTGGAGATCGTCGACCCCCCGACGGTCGAGAGCGACGCGGCCCAGGCCATCGCCCGCACCATGCGCGAGCCAGAGGGCGACGAGCCGGTGTCGATCAAGGAGCTGGAGATGATCCTCGCTCCCGGGAAGGCTCCACCGCGGATCGCCAGGCGCGGGGCCAGCGCACCGCCGCGTCCGCCGCCGCGCAAGCGCCGCCCGCAGCGCGCCGCCTCCGACGACCTGGGCTCCGACGACCTGGCGGCCATGGCCACGCACGCGCCCCCTTCGCCGAGGTCGCCGGCAGTCACCGCGCGACCGCGCGGCAAGCCGCGCGTCCCCTCGCCCCGCGACTCGAGCGCGCACGACATCGAGCTCATGGGTCGCCTCTCGGCAGCGCCGGCCGCGGCGCACCGCCCCGAGCCCACGCCCGCACCCGCTGACGAGGCGATCGAGCCCGCGCCCGATTCGCGCATGAACGACATCCTGGGCATGGCCGCCGTGTACAAGGGCGAACGCCCGAGCGCGCCGACGCGCCCCGCGAGGATCGACGTCGCACCGGACAGCGGCGACGTGCTCGCGCTGCGCGGCGGCCTCTTCGACGGTTCGCTCCTGCCCATCGTCTCCTCCGACCTGGCGATGCCCACCGCGCCCACCGAGAGCCTGGCGCCGCTGATGTCGCCGACCGACCCGCCGCCCCGCTCCCGGGCGCGCGCCGGGCGCGCCGGTCGCGCCGGCGCCCATACGCCCACGGCGACGCCGCAGGCGAGCGCCGCACCGAACCGCAGGACGGGTCTGTGGATCGGCGCCTTCGCCGTGGCGGCCGCCGCGCTGGTAGCGCTCGCTCGCAACCCGGCGCCGAAGGAAGAGGCTCTCACGCCGAGCGCGCCGGAGCGCGCCCCCGCGGCCGCCGCCCCGCCGCACGCAGCGGCGCCGCCCATGGCCGAGGAGCCGTCGATCGATGACGCCCCGGCAGCCGCGACGACCGCCGTGGACAGCGCGCCCGCGTCCCACGCGCCGCGTGACACCGCGGCGCCCCAGACCTCGCCGGCGATCGCCGCGCAGCCCGCGTCACCTGCCCTCGCCGCGCCGCCCGCCGCACCGAAGCCTGCCGCACCGACGGCCGCCGCCCCGCCGTCGAACGGAACGGAGCTCGACGCCACCGCCGCCTCGAGCGCGCTGAGCCGCGCCACGGGCGAGGCCTCCGCCTGCCGCGCCCCGGGTGATCCCTCCGGCACCGCGCGCGTGACGGTGACCTTCGCGCCCTCGGGTCGCGTGACGTCCGCGGTCCTCAGCGGGCCACCCTACGCCGGCACGCAGACCGGCGGCTGCATCGCCCGCACCCTGCGCAACGCCGTCGTCCCCGCGTTCTCCGGCGTCCCGGTCCAGGTCTCGCGCACCATCACCATCCGCTGACCGCCCGCCGGCCCGGACGTTGTCCGTCTCGGTGCGCGCTTGACGCGTGCCCGCGTCGCGCCACCAATGCGCCCGTGCTTTCGCTGCTGCGGGTGCAGAGCTTCATCTTGATGGACGCGCTCGAGCTCAAGCTCGAGCCCGGCTTCAACGTCATCACCGGCGAGACGGGCGCGGGCAAATCGATCATCGTCGGCGCCCTGGGGTTGGTCCTGGGCGGGCGGGCCAGCGCGGAGATGGTGCGGCCGGGCGCGGAGGAGGCCGAGGTCGAGGCGCTGTTCGAGGTGCGCGGCGACGACCGCCTGGCGGCCATCCTCGACGCGGCCGGCATCCCCGGCGACGGCGAGCTGGTGGTGCGACGTGTGGTGCAGTCGTCCGGGCGCTCGCGCGCCTACCTCAACGGCCGCCTCTGCACCGCCGCCGAGCTGGCGCGCCTGGCGCCGCACCTCTGCGACGTCGCCTCGCAGCACGAGAGCGTGGCGCTCACCGACCCGGCCACGCACCTCGGCTACCTCGACCTCTTCGCGCGCCTCTCCGGGGAGCGCGAGGAGCTGTCGGCCGACGTCGAGCGCCTGGAGGAGACCGCGTCGCGCCTCGCCGCCGCGCGCCTCGCCGACCGCGAGCGCGGCGAGCGCGAGGCGTTCGTGGCCTTCCAGCTGCAGAGCATCGACGCCCTGGCGCCACGGCCCGACGAGATGGAAGAGCTGGCGCTGGAGCGCAACCGCCTGCGCCACGCCGGGCAGCTGCTCGAGGTCTCGCGCCGCGCCGCGGATCGCCTGGAGCAGGGCGACGAGACCCTGTGCGACGAGCTGGCGCGCCTGGCCTCCGACCTGGAGAAGGCCGCCGAGCTCGACCCGGCGCTCGGCGCGGCGGCGGTGTCGGTGGAGAACGCGCGCACCGAGCTGTCCGAGGTCGGTCGCGACCTGGCGCGCTACGCGGAGCGCGCCGCGGTCGACCCCTCGCGCCTGGCCGAGGTCGAGGAGCGGATGTATCGGCTGGAGGGCCTGATACGCCAGCACGGCGCAACCCTCGACAGGTCCGAGGACTGGCGGAGCCTCGATGGCGTCATCGCGGCCCGGCAACGGCTGGCCGACGAGCTGGAGCGCTTTGCCAGCGCCGGGAGCACCATCGTCGCCCTGGAGCAGCAGCAAGCCGCCCAGCTGGCGGCGGCCGCCGAGCGCGCCCGCCGCCTCTCGAAGAAGCGTCACCAGGCGGCGGACAAGCTGGGCAAGGCCATCTCCCACGAGCTCGGCGAGCTGGCCATGGGCGGCGCGCGGGTCATCGTCGACGTGGCCCCGCTGTCCGGGGATCGCGCCGAGCTGTCGGTCGACGGTGCGCGCCTCGGACGCGACGGCATCGATCGGGT
>JBBJMR010000402.1:0-6640 GCA_037720395.1 Polyangiaceae bacterium | reverse complement strand
CCCGTTCGAGTATGCTTGCGGATTCCTGAGTTCCGGTTCGGGCCGGGGTCGGGGTCGAGAGGGTCGGAACGGGACGTTCAGCCGCCGCACGACGGGCTGTGTTATTAGGGCGCCGCTTTCGGGAGAGGTGACCGAGTGGTCGAAGGTGCACGACTGGAAATCGTGTGTACGGAAACGTACCGCGGGTTCGAATCCCGCTCTCTCCGCTGACCCGCCGCGGGGCCTCGACAGGAGCGAGGTCTCCTGGCGGGTGCGCGCGCTCTCGAGCTTGACGGTCCGCAGCGGAACGAACACGCTCGGCTCATGGCTACCTTCCTCGCCTGTCCCTCCTGCTCCTGCCACGTCAGGCCGACCGAGGCCGAGTGCCCGCATTGCGGCGAGCGCATCCGGCGCGCCGACGGTAGCGTCCCGCGCACCGCGGCGGCGGTCCTGCTCGGGCTGAGCGCCGTGGCGCTTCCGCTCGCCGTCGGCGCTTGTTCCGACGACGACGAGGACGGCAACACCACGCAGTCCTCGCAATCGACGTCGACCTCCGGCTCGCCGACCGGCACCGGCGGCGAGGGTGGCAGCGGCGCTGCGGGTCCGGGCGGCGCGGGGGGCACGGGGGTCGGCGGCCAGGGCGGCGCCGGGGTCGGTGGCCAGGGCGGCGCGGGGGTCGGGGGTACGGGCGGCGACGCGACCGGCGGCAAGGGCACGGGCGGCGACGCGACCGGCGGCAAGGGCATCGGCGGCGACGGCGTCGGCGGCGGGCGCGCCAGCGTACGGCGTCCCGCAGACCACCAGCGGCGGGAACTGATTCTCTCCGTCCTCGCGCGTCCAGCGGCAGGGGCAACCGCTGCCCGACATCGTGCGTAGAGGTCGTCGAGCAGCGCCGGCGTGCGGCATCGCGCCGCGCCCGAGCGCGCCCGAGGTGCCCATGAGCGCGAGCTTCGCCGCTGCGACGTATGGATCGCCGTCCCTCGCCGAGCGCAGGCAGCGCGCCGGCCGCACGCGCACCTCGCTCACCGGTTACCCGTCGCTGCCCGAGGCGCGCACCCTGGTCGTCGCGCCGTCCCCGGAGGCCGCGCCGCTGGCAGCGTTCGAGAGCGCCAGGCGCCTGGTGGCGCGCGACGCCATGGAGCTGCAATCGGGCATCGCCGTGGCCTCGGACGAGACGCTCGACTGCGTCCTCGAAGCCCTGCGCAGCGCCGAGGGTCTCCACGAGCACGCCCTGGCGCCCGCAGCGCCGGCCGCCGCGGCACCCAGCCCGCGAGCGTCCTTCCCGGAGCCGCGCCCCGAGCGCGGCACGCACGCAACCACGATGATCGAGGCCGTGGCCATGCCCCCGAGGTCGCCGTCCGTCCCGCCGAGCGCGCGCCATGCGCGCCTGCTGCGCACGCTGCGCCTCCCGCCGGCGCTCGCCGCATCGTCGCCGTCGCCGTCGCCGCACCGCACACCGAGCAGCGCGCCCCGGCGCGGCCCGTCCCGCAGCGGCAGCCGCAGCCGAGGCCGCCGGGCGACGTTCGGCGTGCTCGCCGCCCTCGGCATGGTCGCCGGCGCCGCCCTGGCCTGGCTGGTCATCGGCACGCCGCAGGTGCTGGCCCGCAGCGCGCCACCCGCCTCGGAGCGCACCGCCGCGGCGCGGTGAGCCTCAGAACGCCTTCAGGCCCTCGAGGATGCGCTTGCTGATGACCACGCGCTGGATGTTCCCCGTGCCCTCGAAGATGTCGTAGACCTTGATGTCGCGGAACCACTTCTCGAGCAGCGCGTGCTCGGTGGCGATGGATCCGTGGGCGCCGCAGATCTCGATGGCCTCGATGCAGGCGCTGATCGCCGCCTGGCCGGCGGCGGCCTTGGACATCGACGCCTCCTTGGCGTTGGGCATGCCCATGTCGGCCATGTACGTGGCGCGGTAGACGAGCATGCGCGCCGCCTCGAGGCGCCGGCTCACGCGTGCCAGGCGCTCGGCGAGCGCCGAGTAGCGCGGGATGGGACGGGAGAGGACGTAGTTGTCCTTCACGAAGTCGCGCGCGTACTCGTACGCCGCGCGGCCGATGCCGCAGGCCATGGCTGCCACCAGCGGGCGGGTGTTGTCGAAGGTCTTCATGGCGGTCATGAAGCCTTCCTTCGTCTGATACGCCTCCTCGCCGCCGAGCAGGTTCTCCTCGGGCACGCGGCAGTCCTCGAGGACCAGCTCCGCCGTCTCGTTGGCGCGCAGGCCGAGCTTCTCCTCGATCTTGCCGACGAAGAAGCCGGGCGTGCCCTTCTCCACCACGAAGGCGCGGTGCCCGGCGCGGCCCTGATCGAGATCGACGGAGGCGAAGATCACCGTCCACGCCGCGCGCGCGCCGTTGGTGATGTAGCACTTGCGCCCGTTCAGCACCCAGTGCTTGCCGTCCTTGCGGCAGCGCGAGCGGATGCCGGCCACGTCGCTGCCGGCGTTGGGCTCGGTGAGACCGTAGGCGCCCCACTGCAGGGGCCCGTTCTCCATGTCCTTGAAGACCCCGAAGAAGCGCTGCTTCTGCTCGGTGGTCCCGGTGGCGCGCACCGGCGGGCCGCCCAGGCCGGGGCCAGGCATGCACAGCAGCATGGCGGCGTCGGCCCAGGCCAGCTCCTCGGCGCCGACGGCCGCGGTGCGGTTCGACTCGCCCGGCTTGTCGCCCTTCTGCGGCGTGACCGCGGGGCCCTCGCCGAAGCTCTCGGCGAGATCGCGCGACTTGAAGCCGCTGGCCAGCTTCATGAAGTTGCGCAGGAACGGCTCCGGAACCTCGTGCTGGCGGTCCATCTGCAAGCTCATCGGGCGGATGACGTACTTGCCGAGGTTGTGGATGCCCTCTTTGAGCTCCTGCTGCTTCTTGGAAAGGACGAAGTCGATCATCGATTGTCTCCGCTACGGCTCGCGAGCTCGAATCAGGTGAAGATGGCCTGGGCGTCGGGCGTGGGCAGCACCAGCGCCGGGTCGAGCGGCACGCCGAGCTCCACCGCGGTGGCCAGCTGATCGAGCTGCTCGGCGGTGGGGCAGACCAGGGCCAGCTGCTTGGCGTCACGCATCAGCTTCTCTGCGACCAGGTCACGGATGAAGCCCGAGCCTCCGTGCAGCCCGACGCAGTCGTCGCCGCAGCGCATGGCGGCCTCCAGCGCGTGCGCCGCCGCCTGGGCCGAGGCCTTGAGCGCATGCGCCTCGGCCTTCTTGCGCGCCGAAGAGCCGGCCGCCGGAGCCCCGTCGCCGCCGAGCGAGTCCCAGGCCTGCGCCGCGCGCCACACCAGCCAGCGCGCCGAGTCGACGTCCATCAGCCGATCGCTGAGGGTGAAGGCCACCGCCTGGAAGTGACCGATGGGCTTGCCGAAGGCCACGCGCGTCTCGCAGTGCTCGCGCGCCAGCTCCCAGGCGTAGCGCGAGAGGCCGACGGCGCGCGCCGCGACCACCAGCGCCTGTCGCGCGAAGAAGCGCGCGGTGGCGCGCACGAAGCGGTCCACGTCAGTGCCGCCCTCGCCATCGCGCGGTGCCGTCAGGCGCGCGGCGGCGGGGACCTGGACTGCGGCCAGGTCGATCTCGCCGAACCAGGCGGCGTCGAGGCCGAGCGTGTCGTGGCGTGCGCCGATGGTCAGGCCGGCCGCGTCCCGGCGAACGAGGAAGGCCCCGATGCCATGCCAGCCGGCGGCCTCGTCGACCTGCGCGAAGACCACGAAGCGATCGGCGAGCCCGGCGTTGATGACGAACGACTTCTTGCCGGTGATCTCGAAGCCGCTTGCGGTGGTCCTGGCCACGGTGGTGAAGCCGGCGCGCGTCGGGTGCGGCTTGGCCTCGCTCCAGGCCACGGCACCGAAGCGCGCGTGGGCGTCGGCAGCGGAGAAGTCGGTGAGCTCGGCGCTGGCCTGCTCTTCGCTGCCGAGCTCGAGCACCGCGTGCGCGAAGGCGTGGGGACCCGGGAAGCCGAAAGGTGCGGCGGCGTCGGCGGCGCCGAGCTCTTCCTCGAGCAGCACGCTGGTGGTCAGCCCCAGGCCTTGTCCTCCGCAGGCCTCCGGAACCGCGACGAGCCCGAGGCCCATCTCGTGTGCGAGCTGGCGCACGTCGTCGGGCACGGCGCGCAGCTTCTCGGTCTCGCGGACCCGCGGCAGCAGCGTCGTCTTCGCGAACGACGCGACGCTGTCGCGCATGAGCACTTGGTCCTCGGTCGGCTCGAAGGAGATCATCGTGAGCAAACTCCGGTGGTTACGTCCGCGGCGCCGTCGAAAAGAGCAGCGATGACGGGCTGGTACTCCAGCGTTGTATAGTGCGACTACGCAGAATGCAAGGAGCGCCGAGGCCTCGGCGGGATCCGGTCGTTGCCGCCTCGCCGTCGGGGCAACCGCTCCCCGAGCACAGGCGCGAAGCGCCGCGCGCCCCTGCGCGCGCGGCCGCAGTGGGATGCGCCACCGCATGCGTGCAGGAAATCGGCAGGGCCGTTCCATGAAAAGCGCTGGCATCCCCTGCGGCGAGCGGCAGAGTGTGGCGATGGGGGGCACCGGGACTGGCAAGCACATGTGCTGCGTGCTTGCGCCATGGCTGTCGGGTAGTGCAGCCATCGCCGAATCGCGACGATCGCGACGATCGCGATGTTCGGACCTGCCGCGTGCGTCGCGCGAAGCCCGCGCCTCCGGGCGACCGCGCCCCGACGTGGCGTATCGGACGACCACCATCGGCGCAGATGTAGGGCGGCGTCCGCGGAACCGTGCATCGAAACCGGGCGCTCGCCTTGAGCAGGCGTGCGTGTTCTGCGATTCTCTCGCCGCCATTCCGACGCCTTCCCGTCACCTCGTCGCGTTCGGCGCGGCGGCGAGCCGCGAGGGCTGCCGTCCGGCCTCGTCAGGTGCGAGGCCGCCTGGCGGAGCCTCCGTCATGCACGAGATCTTCTTCGGAACCTCAGTCGGGAACGAGGTCTCCTCGAGCACCTCGACGCGCGACCAGGCCATGTGGCCAAGCCGGATCATGCCGTGATACCCGCGACCAACATCACACCCGGCCAGACGCTGGGCCGCTACGAGCTGCTCGTGCCCATCGCGCAGGGCGGCATGGCGGTGGTGTGGGCGGCGCGGCTCAAGGGGTCGCGCGGCTTCCAGAAGGTCGTGGCAGTGAAGTCGATGCTGCCATCGCTCTCCGCCGATCCGCAGTTCGAGGAGATGTTCCTGGCGGAGGCCGAGCTCGCCTCGCGCATCAAGCACCCCAACGTCTGCGAGATCCTCGACCTCGGCGAGCAGGACGGGACGCTGTTCATCGTCATGGAGTGGGTCGACGGCGAGCCCCTCTCCACCATCCAGAAGGCCTCGCGCCCCAGCGGCGGCGTGCCCATCCCGGTGGCGCTGCGCATCGGCATCTCCGCGGCCATGGGGCTGCACGCCGCGCACGAGCTGCGCAGCGACGACGGGGACCTGGTGGGCCTGGTGCACCGCGACGTCTCTCCGCAGAACGTGCTCGTCACCTGCGAAGGCGTGGTGAAGATCGTCGACTTCGGTGTGGCCAAGGCGACCGCCGCCGACACCGGTCGCACGCGCGCCGGTCGGATCAAGGGCAAGGCGCCCTTCATGTCCCCGGAGCAGGCGCTGGGGCGCATCGTCGATCGGCGCACCGACGTCTTCGCGCTGGGCATCGTGCTCTACCAGATGCTCGCCGGCCGCCATCCCTTCCGGGGCGAGACGGAGATGGCCACCCTGAACCGGATCACCGACAAGGAGCCGGCGGCGCCGCTCGACAAGCTGATCGCCGACTGCCCGGCGTCGCTGAGCGCGTCCATCGCCACCGCGCTGGAGAAGGACGAGAACAAGCGCTTCCAGACCATGACCGACATGGCCCGCGCCCTGGAGCGCGCGCTCGGTGATGTCATCGCCGCCAGCGAGCTCAAGGAGCAGAGCCGGCTCCGCGAGGAGCTCGGCCCGGACGCGCCGCCGCCCTCGTCCACGACGCGCACCAAGGGCGACGTGGCTGCCTTCGTGCGCTCCGTCATCGGCGACCGCTCGGAGAAGCGGAAGCACGCCATCAAGAGCGCCATCAAGGCCTCCGGGGGCCGCACCTGGGACACCGGGATCATCTCGGCGGTGCTTCCGACGGCGGTGCCGCCCGCTGCGCCTTCGTCCCCCACGGCCGTCGGTGGTCACGCCGCGCCGCGGCCGCCGTGGGGCACACCCACGCCGCCGCCGGGGTGGGGCACGCCGCCCCCGCCGCGCTCCAGCGATCGCGCCTTCGGCGAGCCGAGCCCGCCGTCGCATCCGGGCATGGGCCCGAGCCCGTCGTATCCTTCCTATCCCGGGGCTCCGGCCTTCGGCGTGGGCGGGCAGGTGAGCGGGGTGAGCTCGGTGTCCACGGCGGTGGACGGCACCCGGAGCACGCGCCCGAGCACGCCGGGCACCAGTGCGGGCTTCACTCGCGGCGACGCGTCGCTGCCGGTGCACCGTGGCTTCAAACGATGGATCGCCGCCGGCGCCGGCCTGCTAGCCCTCGGCGTCATCGCCGGGGTCACCCTCGCGGGCCGCCGCGGCAACGAGACGGCGCCGGCGGCTGCCGCAACGGCACCACCGCCGCAGGCGCCGGAGACGCCGCCCGCGGCGGCGACCGCCGATCCCGTGCCCGCGCCGTCGGCGGCCGCGGAGCCGAGCGCCGCCGCGCCGGAGCCGAGCTCGGTGCCCT
>JBBJMR010000401.1:0-6656 GCA_037720395.1 Polyangiaceae bacterium | reverse complement strand
CACCACCCCCAGGGGGGCGCGCGCGTACTGGGGGGGGGCCATGAGCTTGAACCGCGCGCGACCGGCGGCCTCCGCGTCCTGGACCCCGAAGAACCGGTCACCTGCCGGCGCCGGATCGAACTGGTCGAGGGCGAAGCCTCCCTCGACGATCTGTGCCGCCGCGGTGGCCGGGAAGGTGCAGCAGGCCACGACGACGGCGGTGAGCGCGACAACCAGGCGCGCACGCCCACGCAGACGATCCGGATCGAGCATCCCTGCCCCGTGGCGCGCGCGAAGGGCGCGCGGCGCGCCGAAGCTAACAGAAACGCGGCGAGGTTCGGCAAGGGTCGGGCGGCTGCACCTGCGACGTCGCCGGGACGGAACGAGGGCCACGGCGCGCCGCATGGGGGTTCTCCACGAAAGCTCCATCTTTGCACCATGGTCGTTGGTCCGGGACTCCCCTATTGCCTGACAGGCTCAGGAGCATGAGCTGGGCCGCCACCGGGTTCGACCGCTGCGAGGATTGCATGACCCTTCCCCGACACATCGCCATCATCCTCGACGGCAACGGCCGCTGGGCCGAGCAGCGCGGCTTGCCGCGCACGCGCGGGCACGAGCACGGGGCCGAGGCCGTGCGCGCCGCGGTGCGGGGCTGCCGCGAGCGCAGCATCCAGCACCTCACCCTCTATGCCTTCAGCGTCGCCAACTGGTCGCGCCCCCGGACGGAGATCGACGCCTTGATGCGCCTGTGCACCGAGTTCGCGGAGCGCGAGCGCGCCGAGCTGGTGGCGCGCGGCGTCGCGGTGCAGGTCATCGGCGATCTCGACGAGGCGCCGACCACCACCCGGCGCGCCATCGAGGCGCTCGTCGAGGCCACGCGCGGCGGGCAGGACATGACGCTCACCCTGGCGTTGAGCTACGGCGGGCGCCGGGACATGGTGAACGCCATGCGCGCAGTGGCCGCCCAGGCGCGCGCCGGGCTGGTCATGCCGGAGGACATCGACGAGTCCTCGCTGCGCAGCTTCCTGACCACCAGCACCCTGCCCGACCCCGACCTGGTGATCCGCACCGGCGGCGAGAAGCGCCTCAGCGACTTCTTGCTCTTCGAGTCGGCCTACGCAGAGCTCTTCTTCAGCGAGGTGCTCTGGCCGGATTTCGACGAGCGCGTCCTGGACGAGGCGATCGCCGTCTTCGCCCGTCGCGAGCGGCGCTACGGGCGCGTCGGCGCGGCGGCCGCGGCCGGCGCCTGAGGCGTCAGGATCGGCAGGCGTTGCACGTGCGCTGGCGTGTGCTGCAGGCGCCGGAGGCAAGACGGGTCGAGCCCGGACGAGGCTTGCGCTAATCTGCGCCCCGCACGCGCCCGTAGCTCAGTTGGATAGAGCAGCGGCCTTCTAAGTCGCCGGTCAGTGGTTCGAGTCCACTCGGGCGTGCCGGTTGGTTCAGCGTCGGTCCTGGACTAGATGGGAGCCATGGCAAGCGAGGACAGCGCGGGGCCGAGTGAGCGGGATTTCGAGGCGGCCGCGGACCGGACGCTCCGACGGCTCGAGCAGGCGCTCAGCGACATCGGCGGGATGGAGGCCGACCTGGAGAGCGGCATCCTGACGCTGGAGTTCGACGACGGTGACAAGTACGTCATCAACAGCCACCGCGCTGCCCGCCAGATCTGGATGGCCGCCGAGCGCAACGCCTGGCACTTCGACCTCGGCGCCGGCGACACCTGGACGGCCTCCAAGAGTGGGGAGGAGCTCTGGGGGCTGGTCGAGCGCATGGTCACCCGCAAGCTCGATCACCCGGTCGCCCTGGCGCGCTGACGCCGGCGCCCCGCCGAGCCCGGCGGCCAAGCTCGCCGGCGCGTGATAGATGTGGGGCGTGCGCTTCGCCTCGCTGGCCGTGCTCCTCGGGCTGCTCGCCGCACCGGCCATCGCGCAGGCCTTCTGCCGAGCCAGCACCTGCGACGGCGACAACAACGAGGGCGCGCGCTGCACGCCGGAGCAGGGCACGGACTGCGGCAAGGCGCTGCGCTGGCGGCGCGACTGCGTGGGCATCGCCGTGCAGAAGGCCGCCTCCGGCGAGGTCCCCTACCCCGAGGCCAAGGGCACGGTGCGCGCCGCCTTCCAGGCCTGGGAGCAGTCCGGCTGCGGCGAGAGCGGCCCGGGCTTCCACGTCGAGATCCTGAACAAGGTCGAGTGCGGGCAGGTCGAGTACAACACCGATGGCGCCAACGTGAACGTCCTCGTCTTCCGCGACGAAGCCTGGCCGCACGAGGAAGGCACCCACAACATCGCCCTGACCACGGTCACCTTCGACGTGGACACCGCGGAGATCTACGACGCGGACATCGAGGTCAACACCAGCAAGTTCCAGCTCACCGTGAGCGACGATGTCGACCAGACCGACAAGGACCTGCTCGCCGTGCTCACCCACGAGGCCGGCCACTTCCTCGGGCTGGCGCACTCCGAGGCCGAGGGCGCCACCATGAACGCCGTCTACAACGACGACGCGCCCTTCGCCTTCCGGTCGGTGGAGTCGGACGACCAGATGGGCGTCTGCGACGCCTACCCGCCCAAGGCGCTGGGCGAGTGCAATCCCATCCCCCGCCACGGCTTCTCCTCCGCCTGCATGGATAGTCAGACCGACGCCACCTGCAGCGTCGCGCCCGGCGGAGCGCCGTCCGACTCCTCGCTGGCCGCCGCCATGGCCGCCGCAGTGGCCGCCCTGGGCGGGGGCCTCGTCTGGCGCCGTGCCCGCCGCAAGCGCGCGCTGCGGCGCGCACGCTGAGCGTCCACCGCGCCCGTCGACCGTCGTCCGGAGCCTGCTAGCAGCCCCTCACAGGCCGAAGCGCACGCCGACCGAGGTCAGAATGCCGGTCAGGGACAGGCCGGCGTCGAAGTCGACCGCCACCGTCTTCGACGGGTGGTAGGTGAGCCCGAGCTGCGGCAGCGCCAGCCAGGGATAGATGAGGGGCCGCGCGCCGCCGGCGAACCAGCTCGGCTCGGCGTAGCCGCCGTAGTGATCGGCGTCCTTGTCCAGCTGGTTGCAGTACTCGTACGTGCCGCCGGGGTTGTTGGGGCCGTTGCAGGGCAGGAGCTGATCGGGCGAGTCGGTGCCCTTCGGCGGGTAGGCCTGGGTTCGGGTGACGTCGCCGGCGAAGGACCAGCCCAACCCGACGCCGCCGCCGAAGCGAAACAGCCACTTGTCCTTCTTGTCGAGCGGCACCGACCACATCAGGTCCACCGTGGCGTAGATGGCGAGCATGTCGCTCTGCAGGATCTCCCAGTCGGTGGCCGGCGCGCCCTTGGGCTTGAACGGCGTCGGGCCCATGCCGTAGCTCGTGAAACCGAGGCCGAGCACCACGTCCGTGTCGCTGGCCGGCACGGTGTAGGTGACGACGCCGCCCGGCGCGAAGACGGTCGTCCCGCCTTCACCGAAGGCGTTCATCAGGAACTTCGGGATGATGATGCCGCGGAGGTGACCGCCCACCCAGCTCTCGCTGCGCTTCTTCCTGGGATCGGTCTCGTCGGGCGTCGCCTCGTCCTTGCCGGGCCGGTCGGTGGGGACCGCCGAGAGCGGGCCGCCCAGGGCCTCCAGGCGCACGCTGAGCACGCGCCGCTCGCCCTCGGCGAGCACGACCTTGTCGGTGAAGCGCCGGCGGCTGTTGGCCCGGACCACCACGGTCACACCCAGGTCCGGTGTCACCTGGCGCGGCTTGTCCGGTTCGCTCACCGGGCGCCCGTCGATCTCCACCTCGAGGCCGGGGTAGCTCTCGGCGATGCGGATCTGCAAGGTGGGGATGCGCGCGTCGACCTCCTTGGCCTTGCTCGGGGCCTGGCGCGCGGCCTCGCGATCGGCGCGCGTCCAGCTGCGGTCCTCCTGCTCCTCGGCGACCGCATGGAGCAGCTCCGTGGCGCGCAGCAGCTCGCCGAGCGACACGTAGCAACCGGCGAGCGCCACCGCGGTCGACGGACGGTGGCGCGTCAGCTCCGCCTCCTCGAGATGAGGCACGGCGGTCACGCAGTCACCCTTCCTGGCGGCGGCGAGGCCCTGCTTGGCCTCGGCATCGCCGGGTGCAGCGCGCGCTGGCAGCGCCAGCGACACGCTGGTCACGCCGAGCGAGCACGCGACCGCGACGCGGATGGCTCGGAGCGGTGGAAGCAGGGGACGGCCGGACACTCGGTGGGTGCCTGTCGCGAGGGCTCGCAGCATAGCGCATGCGCCGCTCGGGCGGGCTACCGCGGCGGCCGGGCCCGGTGCGACGCGTGCGACGCAGGCCTGCTCGACGCTTGCACGACGCCCAGGGTGGCCTCCGGGCTTTCTCTCTTCGACGGTGCGGAGCGCGCCCTGTAAGCTGCGGGCGATGTCCTCCGCGGGTGGAATCCATCGCCCCGGGCGTGCCGGCGACTCGGCCGCGGTCGGCGCGGCCAGCCCGCCAGTCTCCGTCCGCGCGTCGATTCCCCGGGACGGCGGACCGGGGGCGGCGCCCGGCGAGGCCAGCGGCGACAACACCCCGCCTGCCGGCGGCGTCCTCTCCGCGTCGGTTCGCCGGACGTTGCGCGACGGCGAGGTCCCGAACACCTTCATCGAGTGCGTGCACGCCGAGGCGTGCGCTGGCTGCCCGCTGATCGAGCACGACTACGCCCAGCAGCTGACGCACAAGCGGGCGCGGGTGGTCACCTCCGCCTCGCACTTCCCCGCGCTGGAGCTGGTCTACACGCGGCCCGTCGAGCCGGCCGATCCCATCGTCGGCTACCGCGGGCGCGCCAAGCTCATCGTCTCGCCGCGCGGGGGCATCGGCCTGTACGGGCGCGACGGCAACCACGAGGTGGTGGACATCCCGGCGTGCCGGGTGCTGTCCCCGGCGCTCGCCGAAACGGCAGCGCTCCTGCGCGCGCTGGTCTCCGACCCGCCGCCCGAGGCGCGCGCGCTGCTGCTGCCGTTCGATCCGCTGGGAGGCGGCGTGCTGCGCGCCGTCGACCTGCGCGAGGTGAAGACGCCGCGCGCTGCGGATGCCGGCGCCGACACCGTCGCGATGGCGCGCGACAAGGGCGACCGGGTGGGCGTGCTGCTGACGTTCGTGCTCCAGCGCGACCGCGCCCCGGCGCGCGACGAGCTGCGCGACGCCGGGCGCGCCATCCGCCGCCTGGTGCCCAGCGTCATCGGCGTGGCCGTCAACTTCCACGACGCCGACACGCCCCAGATCCTCGGCTCGGAGACGCTGGTCCTCGACGGAGTGAGCTCGGCCCACGACCGCATCGGCTCCACCTGGCACCTGGCCACCTACGGCTCCTTCGTGCAGGCGCACCGCGAGCAGGCGGCGCGCGTGCACGCCCTGGTGGTTCGCGAGATCGCGTCCATCGACTTCACCGCCGGCGCGGAGCGCGGCCGCGGCGCCGACGAGCCCCCGCGCGTGCTCGATCTCTACGGCGGGTCGGGGGCCATCTCCATGGCGCTCTGCCACGCCCGGAACCGGGTCACCATGGTGGAGTCGTTCCCGCCCGCCACGCAGCACGCGCGCGCCGCGGCCGAGGCCCAGGGGCTGAGGAACCTCGAGGTGCGCACCGGCGACGTGGCCGAGGTGGTCGGCGATCTGGTGCGCCGCGACGAGCAGTTCGACGCGGTGGTCGTCAACCCGCCGCGGCGCGGCGTGTCCCCGTCGGCGCGCGAGGCCATCGCCCGCATCGGCGCGCCGCTGCTGGTCTACGTCTCCTGCGACCCGGACACGCTGGCGCGCGACCTCGATCACTTCGGCCGTCTCGGTTACTCGACGACCGAGCTCATGCCCCTGGACATGATCCCGCTCACCGAGGAGGTCGAGACGGTCTGCGTGCTCAAGCGCACGGTGCCGCCGGCGCCCAAGGTGGTCTACGAGGACGACGAGATCCTGGCGGTGGACAAGGCGGCGCACGAGCCCGTCGAGCCGCACCCCGAGTACACCGGCTCCCTGGTGGGGCGTGCCGCTCGGCTGCCCGGCCTGACCAGCGCGCAGGGCGTCTTCCGGCTCGACCCCGGCGCCAGCGGCCTGTGCTTGCTCGGCAAGACGCCGGCCGCGGCAGCGCAATGGGGCCAGGCGCTCCTCCAGAACGGGCGCCTCATCTACCTCGTCGCCGCCAAGGGGGTGACCCCGGCCAAGGGCGCCATCACCCGCGACCTGCGCGAGGGCGGCCGCGTCTACTCCGCGCGCACGCGCTATCGCCGGCTGGCGGTGGCCTCCGGGCACTCCATCCTGCGCGTCATCCCCGACGGCGGGCGGCCCCACCAGATCCGCCGCCACCTGGCGGCCATCGGCCACCCGGTGCTCGGCGACGAGCGCTACGGGCACGTGCCCACCAACCGCTACTTCGAGGAGAAGCACGGGCTCGATCGCACCTTCCTGCACCTGTTGCGCATCGAGATCTCGCACCCCTCGAGCGGCATCCGCCTCCTCTTCGAGTCCTCGCTGCCGGGCGACCTGCGCGCCGCCCTGGAGCGCGCCACCGGCAGCTCGGTGCTCCGCTTCCTGGAGCAGAAGCACGCTCTCGGCGACAACCGCACATCCTCCATCCCGCCGCCGCTGGGCTCCGACGACGCCCCGCCCTCGAGCCAGCTCTCCGACCGGAGCGCGCGTCCCAGCCTCATCCCCCACGACCCGGACGAGCCCGAGCCGCCGCTGTCCCTGCCGCCGCGATCCAGACCGGTGCCGT
>JBBJMR010000400.1:0-6673 GCA_037720395.1 Polyangiaceae bacterium | reverse complement strand
GCGACGAGCAGATCACCTACGGGGAGCTCGCACGCCGGATCAACAGGTTCGGCCATGCGCTGCGAGAGCTGGGCGTGGATCGGGAGGACAGGGTGCTCCTGATGCTGAACGACACGCCGTCTTTCCCCACGGCGTTCTTCGCCGCGATGCGGATAGGATCTGTCCCGATCCCGGTCAACACCCTGCTCCAGCCCGCGGACTATCGTTTCTTCGTTGAGAACAGCCGCGCCCGCGTCGTAATCGCCGATCAGATGCACCACGAGACGATCCGGGAGGCGCTTGAAGGCTACGATGAGGAGCGAGTGGAAGTCATCGTGACCGGCGGCCGGGCGGAAGGGGCGGACCTCGGCCTGGGGCGGGGCCACCGCCACCGCGCCGTCCGGCCCGCAGTGGGCGCCATCGATCCGCAGCCATCGCAGGCCCTTGGAACCGGCAAGGTTGTCGAGCGCGCGGGCGTCCAGCCGGGTGTGCTGCAGGTCGATCCTCTCCAGCGCCTTCATGCCCCCGATCACCTTGGTCAGCGGGGCGGCGGGGCCCTGCAGCGACACCCGCAGCGCGCGCAGCCCGGCGGCGCCGGTGGCCAGGGCCTTCAGGGTCAGGCCCGCGGCGTCGGTCCCGTAGAGGCTCACGTCCTGCAGATTGCCGAGCGCTCCGAGCGGGACCAGGTCCTTGTCGGCCACCTCGTTGCCCGACAGGTTGAGCACGCGCAGCTGCCGCAGACCGGCGATGGCGCGAACGCCCGCCTTGCCCATGCCGGCGCTCGTCGAGGCGCCGACGTGCAGCATGCGCAGTCCGGTGATGGCCGAGATGGCCTGCGCGCCGGCGTCCTTGATGCCGCAGTTGGAGAGGCCCAGCTCGGCGAGGTTGTCGAGCGCCGCCAGCGCGGACGCGCCCTTCGGACCGATCGGCTCGCCGCCGAGGTGCAGCACCTCCAGGCCGGTCATCGGCTTCAGCGCGGCGCCGGCACCCGGGCCGAGGTCGCATGCCGCCAGCGAGAGCGAGCGCAGCCCCACCAGCCGCGCGATGGCCGCCACGCCCGCGTCGCCGAAGCTCTCGCCCGCTACGCGCAGCGTGCGCAGCGCGGGGAGCGCCTCGAGGGCGGCGAGACCCTTCAGGTCGATGCCGCTGTCGTCGAGGCGCAGCACCTCGAGGGTGGCGTGGGCGGCCAGGGCCTTGATACCCGCCCCGCCCACCTTGCCGGCGTCGTCGTCCAGCTCCACGAGGCGCACCAGCTTCTTCGACTGCAGGAGCTTGGACAGCACGCCGCGGCCCGTCTCGGAGGCGAAGCGCAGCGCGGTCACGCGGCCCAACGCATCCCCCGAGAGCTTGGCCACCGCAGCCGCTCCCTTCTTGTCGACGACCTCGATGCGCACGCCGCCGTGCGCGGTGTCGGGCGAGACCTGCAGCGCCAGCCCGGCAGCGCTCAGGACGCCAGCGTCCTTCTTGCTCCAATGCGCCAGCGCCGTTTGCAGGCTCGCCTCCGGATGCTCGACCGCGAAGACCCTCTCCACCGACGCGCACCGAGCCTGCTCACCGCTCCTGGCCAGCGCCGAGAGGAGCGCGCCGAGCGAGGCCGCCCCCGGCCTGGATGCGAGGGCCCCGGCCGCAGCGCGAACCTTGGGGTCGTCGCCGAGCGCGAGGAGACTGCCGTCGAGGGTGTCCATCGCCCTGCTTGGCACCATCGCGCCGGGCCGATGTCAACCCGTCTTGACGACCTCTCCGTTCTTGACCACCCATGGTCGATCCATGCGGCCGCCCATACCGGGCTTGTAGACGATGGTGGCGCCGGTCTTCTTGGAGAGCCGCTTCATGGCGCCGCGACAGCCCGAGCACGGAGGGCGCTTCTTGGAGCCATCCACGCTCTCCGCGGTGATCACCATCGTCTCCCCCTTCTTGAGCTTCTGCTGAGCCGCCCATTTTCGGGGGTCGACGAGCTTGCGTTCGGTGTGGCACTGCTGGCGCGCCCGCGCCGCCTCGCTGTTGCGCGCCTTCTTCTGGCTCTTCTTCTGCTCCTTGGCCTCCTCGCCGGCGGCGGCGATCTTCGCCTTCTGCGCGGGCGTCATCTTGGAGTCGACGGTGTCGCTGCTCGCGCGAGGGCTGCCCGAACCCGGATCCACCCCCTTTCCGAAGATCTCGCCCTTGGCGTGGTGGGTCAGCCCGAATGGATCGATCCAGTTACTGCTCGCGGGCGCGTACATGTACGCGTTGAGCCCGCCTTCGATGCCGATGGGATCGGCGCTGATGTACCGAGCGGTATCGGGGTCGTAGTAACGGAAGCGGTTGTAGGCGAGCCCCGTCTCCTCGTCGGCGTACTGGCCCTGGTAGCGAATGGGCGTCGAGGCCGGCCCCTGCTGATCGACCTTGCCCCACGCGGACTGGTCGATCTCGGTGACCACGTCGCCGTCCTCACCGACCAGGCGGTCCGGCGCGCCATTGGGGTCGTTGAGGAATGCCAGCCACGGCCCCTCGGCGCGCGAGCCGCCGGCGGCCGTCTGCGCCGAGCCCTGAGCGATGGGGCGGAAGTCGTCGTCCTCGAAGCAGTAGGTGCGCTCGTCCACGATGGCGTCCCCGCTGGCGGCGGCGCGGCGCTTGATCTCGTGGACCAGGGTCTCGTCGTCCCACACGAAGCGGGTGACGTCGGCGAGCACCGGCGCCGCCCCGGGGACGGGCGGCCGCGACACCGACTTCTTCAGGCGCCGCGCGAAGGGGTCGTACTCGAACTCGACGAGCGCGCCGTCCGCACCGCGAACGGCCGAGAGCAGCCCCTTGCCGTTCCACGCATACTCCCAGACACGCTCCTGCCCGTCGGGCTGGCGCTGGCGCTTCTCGATCATGCGCCCGTCGCCGTCGTACGCGTAGGCGGTGTCGTCCTTGGCCAGCAGCCGTCCACCTGGCGCGTAGACGCGGCGGCCGTTGGTCTCGACCATGTTGCCGGCCGCGTCCCAGCTGAACTCCTCCTTGGGTCGCTGGTCGGGGAGCCACCCGGTGAGGCGCAGCGCGCGATCGTACTCCAGGCGCGTCAGGCCCTTGTCGCTGTCGAGCATGGTGCGCAGCTCGGAGCCCGCGCCATAGGTGAACACCTTGCTGGCGCCGTGACGGGGCCGGGCGCCGATCCAGTCGGGCTGCCCCGCGCCGACGATCTGCTGCGCCTTGGCCGGGACCGCCGCGCGGTGGCTGACCTGGCCGTCGAAGGTGAACTCGCTGTCGATGCGGCCGCCCGACGGGAGCAAGCGCGACACGAGCTGCCCCACCAGATCGTTCTGGTCGAGGATCTCGCTTCGCCCCCCGAAGATGGTGCGCTGTCGCCATCCCATGGCGTCGCGCACGACGTCCTCCACCAGCCCGACGGTGGTCTGCCTTCGCACCACGTTCTCCATGGCGTCGAAGGTGCAGGCCACGGCGTGCACCTCGCCGTCGAGCTCCTGCGTCTCGCGCACCACCAGCCCGCGCAGGTCGCGCTCCAGGCGCACCGTGCTCACGCCGTTGTCGGCGGACACCAGATCGTTGCGCGGGTCGTAGACGAACTTCTCCACGCTGCCATCGGGATAGGCCTTCTCGACGATGTTCCCGAGGATGTCGTAGACCAGCTCGATGCGCTCGCCTGCGCCGTTCTCGTAGCCGACCAGGCGGCCGTTCGGATCCCAGCGCCAGCGCAGCTGCCGGCCGTCGAAGGTGCGCTCGCCGACGAGGTTGCCGACGGCGTCGTACTCGAAGAGGTGCTTCTCGCCGACCTCGTTGGTGATCTCGACGACCTCCATCTCCCGGTCGCAGACCAGCGTGACCACGCTGCCATCCGGCTGGTGCATCCGGGTGAGCGAGTGGTACCCGCCGTACTCGAAGTGGTGCACGAGCCCGGCGGCGTCCTCCAGGCGCACCATGTGCCCCTCGGCGTCGTAGTCCATGCGCGCACGCCGGCCGTCCGGGTAGTCGATGCCGAGCAGCTCGTGGCGCGGGCTCCACGCATAGCGTGTCACCGCGCCCAGCGCGTCGGTCTTCTCGATCACCCGACCGAGCACGTCGTACTTCTCTCTCCAGACGCTGCCGTTCGGCAGGGTGACCTCGACGTTGTTGCCGTGCCCGTCGTACGCGTACGCGCTGCTGGCGCCGTTGCGCTCGGTGGCGGTGAGCAGCAGGCCGCGCGGGTCGTAGCTGTTGGAGAGCACGGAGCCCACCGGGTCCGCGATCTGGAGCACGTTCCCGCGCGCGTCGTAGTGGTAGCCGACCACCGCGCCGACCTCGTCGATGGCCCGCGCCACCCGACCGGAAGCGTCGCGCTCGAAGCGGAACTCGTGCCCCAGCGGATCGATGCGCTTGACGATGCGGCCGCGCCCGTCACGCTCCCATTGCCAGGTGGCACCGAGCGGATCGGTCATGCTCGTCTCGTTGCCCTGGTCGTCGTAGGTGCGCGTGAAGACGCCGGCGCCGCTGTCCACCTTGTCGAGCTTGCCGTGCTCGTTGGCGAAGAAGCGCTGCAGCCGCCGTGAGTCGACGACCTCGGTGTAGCCCTGGTCGTCGTAGTCGAGCTTGATGTGGAAGAAGCCCTTGGCCCGGGTATGTCCATCGGCGAGCACCGCCGGCACCGTGGGCGCCAGGCTGATGTCGGCGCGCCCCGGGTAGTCGCCCCACGTCTCGACGCAGCGGTGCTCGGCGTCGTAGCGGTAGTGGAACGCGAGCCCGGTCTGGAAGGTGTGCTCGACGAGGAGGTGGACGTCGTTGTACGAAAACCTCCGCACGTATCCCGCCGCATCGATGACCTCCACCAGGTCGCCGCGCGGGTCGTAGCGATAGGAGGCAAAGCGCACCGGCGGGTGGTTGGGTAGCGGCACCACGTCGAGCGCAGCGATACGCCCCTCGGGCGTGCTGGTCACCTGGACGAGGCGGCCCACGCAGTCGACGATCTGCAGCAGCTGGCCGCCTTGCCAGGCGACGGTGATGCGGTTGCCGTTCTCGTCCTCGACCCAGATCAAGCGAGCGCGGCGTGACTTGGCGCCCTCCAGCTGGAAGCGGCGCCGCGTCCCGTCGTTGGAGTCGAGCGTGTAGCCGTCGGGCTCTCCGCGCAGCTCCCAGCCCTCGTCTCCGACCTCCGTGTCGCCGGGCCGGAGCTTGGAGAAGTCCGAGGCGGTGCCATCATCGCGATGCACGCGCACGAAGCGCGCGAAGACCTCGACCTCCCAGGCCAGCGTGTGCGACCAGCCCCATCCCATGCCCACGTCGCGGTCGTGGTTGGTCGAGGCCCAGGTGCGCTCGATCTCCAGCGGCATCGGACCGAACAGCTGCAGGTCGGTCTCGGGGACGGTGAAGGTGCGCCCGGTGGCGACGTCGACCGGGTCACCGCGGCTGATCGAGTTGTTGCACCGACTGCACGGCTTGCTGCCGCCGGCGCCGGACTTGTTGCCCTTGGCGCCCTTCTTCCCGCCCTTGGCGTTCTGCTTCCCCTTGCCCTTCCCGGCGCCCCTCTTGCCCTTGCCCTTCTTGCCCTTCTTGCCGCTGCCGCCGCCGCCCGCGCCTCCGCCTCCCTCGGCATGGAGGGTGGGAACACTCGCGGTGGCAGCGTCCGGGGGCGGTCCGGGCATGGGTTGGGGCAGGGTAACGAGCAGGCAGAGGCGGTGCCAGGCCGGCGATCCCTCGCGCTGACTCGCCGGCGCGACGGGCGACGGGACGCGGAACGATCCATGCGTCGCGTCGAATTCCTGCGGGCTGCGGTGGAGTGAACGGCTCGCAAGCCGCCGGAATCACTGGCAGTCGGGCGGAAGATGCAAGGGGAGGTGCTCCGAGGCTCGAGACAGCGAGTGGGCGAAGGCTCCCCCCTGGATGCCGAGATTCAGTGGGCTTGCCGGCGTCGTGCGACGACGCGCGCAGCGCGGGGCTAGGGTGTGTAACGAGGGTTCAACGCCAGGCACGCCTTGCGTTGCGCCTCGGCGGCGTCCGGCTTTCCGACGGCGGCGTAGGCCTCCCGGGCGGCGTCGTGCAGGTCCGCCGTCCGGTACGGCGTCTTCAGGGTCGCTTCGAGGACCTCGAGCGCCGCGGCGGGCTGGCTTGCCGCGAGGTACGCGCGAGCTAGGCCTACCTGGGCCTCGCCGCCGGGTCGGACATCGTGGTTGCGCCTGGCGAGATCGAGGGCCTCGTCTGCGTTGCCGTGCTCGAGAAAGTGCTCGAGCCCGTGTCCCATGGCCGACTCGGGCAGCTCGGCGAGCTGCTGCTGCCAGGCGGCTCTGGCACGGGCGACGAGCGCGCGCGCCTCGTCCGCTCGATGCATGCGCTCGTAGCACCCGGCCAGCGCGTCCATGTACTGCGGCAGCTCCGTGTCGCGCACGATGCGTTCGTAGAGGCCAGCCGCCTCGTCGTCGCGGCCGAGCAGGGTGTACACCTCCGCGATGTGCTCTTGCACCAGCCACCAGCCGGTGAAATCGCTGTTGGCATCCATCAGACGGCTCAGCGCGTCCTCGTAGCGGCCGTGGTGCATGGCGATGATGCCGAGCTGCAGCTTCAACCACGCGCGACCATGCCCATCGTCGGGCTTGGCCTCTTCGAGCGCCTGCTGGAAGAGGGCTTCGGCCTCGGCGGGTTTGCCGGTGCTCGCGTCATAAAGCGCCAGTTCCGGTCGCGCCAGGGCGGGGCTCACGGCCGCCAGCTCCTGGAAGCCGGCGAGAGCCTCGGCGTACTCCCCGCGGGC
>JBBJMR010000399.1:0-6680 GCA_037720395.1 Polyangiaceae bacterium | reverse complement strand
ACAACGGCAGCAGCGGTGACCCGGTGGCCATGCGCGCCTACGTCTGGGGGCGGCGCGGCGCCGACTGGGCACGCATCGGGAGCTGGCAGCTGCGCTTCGACGACCGCTTCGACGCCGTCGGCGGCGTGCGCCAGAGCGCCGCCACGCCCTCGCCCTGGAACGACGAGGCGAAGGCCGCCGAGTACATGGGCGGCTACGCGCCGTGGCAGGCCTTCCTCTATCCGGGCGGGCGCGCCGCGCTGGTGGCCACCTGCTTCCGCGGCACGCAGTGCACGCTGGACATGGTGGTCGACGGGCAGCCGGTGCAGCGCGTGCGCGACCCGGCACCGCGCCCGATCGAGCACGCTCTTCGGCAAGCCCACCGGCGCGGTGCGCGTCGGCGAGAGCTGGTTCTTCGTGACCACCACGCCGTCATCGCCGTTCGAGCTCACCGTGTGGCGCAGCGAGCTCGGCGTCCCACGCGCGCTGGCCGTGCTGCCGCGCCCGCGGACCCAGGGTGGCTACCTTGCGGCGCCGGCGCCGCAGCTGGTGCGGCGCGCTCAGGGCAGCGGAGTTGGGTTGCTCTTCTCCAGCAAGCCCGAGCAGAGCGACGCGCAGGACGTCTGGTTCGTCAGCCCCCTCGACGGCGATGACGGCAGCCTCGGCGATCCCATCGCCCTCGGCCGCAAGGACCTGGATGGGGTGCCCCCGCCGGTGTGCGACCCGCGCCAGGACGGCTGGCTGGTCGACACTGCGCTCGGCTCTGCGCCTGCCGTGGAGGTCCGCGACGCGCGCGCCGACCTCGGCGGCTTCGAGGCGCGCCTGCGCCTCGATCCCGGCGCGGTGTGCGTCGAGTCGATGGCGGCGGTGATCGACGGGGTGCTGGTCAGGGCCGGCGCCGACGGCAAGGACGCCCGGGGCGCGAAGAAGGCGTCGCCGGCCGGTGGGCGCGCCGTCAGCCTGGCGGCCACCGAGAAGGCCACCGGCAATCGCTGGGGCCTCAGCTGTCTGCCACGTTGAGCGTGGCGGGATCGCGCCGCCAGCCGCTGCGGCGTCAGGCGATCACTCGGTCCACTTGACGTCGCTTGGACCCATGGTCCGGTACTTGCTGTCGATCTCGTCGACCAGCTCCAGCCACCACGACTCCTGATGCGCGCCTTCCGGTCGCACGCTGTCGGTGAAGAAGGTGCCGCGGATGCACTCCGCCTTGCCGGTCTTGTCGTTGGGGCGGCAGCGGCCGTCGACGTAGACGATGATCGCCTTGGCCAGGCGGCTCTCCGCGCTGTCGAGCGGGCTGTTCATCCAGTTGGCGAGGAAGACGATGGCCGGGGCCAGGTCCTCCGGCGTTTGCCCGTAGCCGTGGAGCAGGTAGATGACCGGATAGCGCCGCGACTGCTGATCGGCGTGCGCGTACCCCGGCGGGAGGGTCACCGCCACCGGCCCCTTGCGGCCGGCCTTGGACTCGAACTCGAACTCGCAGCTGCCGGTGATCTCGCACTGGTCACCCTCGCCGGTCTCGTACTTGGGCGCCGGCTTGGAGGCGCCGTCGCGCACGTACTGGCGCAGCTCGGGCTCCTTCCAGCGCGAGCCGATGAAGTAGAGCGCGCTCTGCAGGCGGTTCGCGATCTCGGAGCCCCTGCCCACGTGCTGTCCGCTGCCGGCCTCGACGTCCTCGGGGGTGGGATCGATCATGCCGTAGCGCTGCAGGACGATGCCCGGCACGTCGTCGTAGACGATGTGGCGCGGGATGAAGGACTCCGGCTGAGCCGGGTCGAGCCCCACCGGCTCGGTGAAGCCGGTGTAGTAGGTGACGTCCCGGCCGCGCGCCGCGAACGTGCCGACCAGGTGCTGCGCGTCGACGGCGAAGTTGAACAGGTCGCGCGTGCCGCCATCGGTCCACAGGTCGAGGCGCGCCAGGGCGTCGTCGTCGAGCTCGCCGCTCGGCACCTTGTCGGTCATGCGCCGGACGACCGAGTGCGCGTCCAGGTCCCAGAAGCGCTGCAGCCCGCTGGACACGGTGAGCTTGCCGTCGCCTTCGCCGACGTCGTACCCATCGCCCGGCTTGGCCCAGCCGCCGGGCGGCTGCTGGGGCGTGCCGAGCACGCCGTCGAGGCCGTAGTCGTCGAACGGCTCGCCCTCCTGGTAACGGTGGTCGCCCTCGGTGCCGCGCGGGTTGTACTGGGCGTCGTAGTCGTCACCGGCGGGGTCCTCGAGCACGCCGACCTGGTAGCCCTCCTCCTCGCTGGAGGGGATGCCGTCCTCGCCCCAGTCGTCCCAGCGCTCGTGGCCGGCGCGGATGATGGGCTCCATCTCGTCGCGCTCGCCGTCGCCGTCGTAGTCCACCGCCAGCGCCAGCTCGAGCGGGAAGCCGTTGCCCTCGGGCGTCCACGTGTTGGAGTAAGGCGTCAGCTCCGGGTTCTGGGGGGAGCCGTCGCACACCGTGATCACCGGGAATGTGCCGTCTGGGTTGAACTCGTCGTCGTAGTAGTTGGTGAGCGTCCTGGGGTGCGCGCAGCGCTCGGCGGGGCAGGAGTCGGCGATCTGCTTCTGCTCGCTCTCGTTGGGGTGTCCCTCGATGGGGTCGACCCAGATGCTGCACGTCAGGTCGGGCTTACCAGTCGTCTCGTCGATGCGTCCCCCCGTCTGGCTCGGGTCGGTGGGCAGGATCCCGGCGGGCAGGTTCTCGGCGCCGGGAGTGAGGTTCTCGCTGTTCGGGTTGCCGAACATCAGCGCCAGGTCGCGGAAGATCTGGGCGTACTCGGCGCGCGGGAAGCTGCCGCCGGTGCCGTTGCGCGGGTACTCCAGCCACCAGCTGTTGAAGGTCTGCGGGTGCGCGTATGGCTCCGGGGCGGCCGGCAGAAGCGTGCATTTGCCGGCCACGGCGGCGTTGACGCAGGTCTCGCCCGCACCGCAGCCGGCGTCGCTGGTGCATGGCGTGCGGGTGAGCTGGATGTCCGCCAGCGTGGTGCCGGGCGCGATGCTCGGGAAGCCGCCGAGGTGGTTGTTCTCGATGTTGTGGAGCATCCACGTCCAGTCGACGGGGCCGCCGAGCGGCGCGAGCACGTCGAAGAGGTGGTGGTTGCGCATGCCGAACATGGCCGTCCCGCCGCCGCCCATGGACACGCCCATCACGGCGCGATGGGTGATGCGGCGCGTGCGCACGTGCGTGCCGGCGTCGTTGGCCACCACCGCCTGGTAGGTGCCCAGGCGCGGTGCGCGGAAGGACAGCTGCCATTGCCCGTCCACCTTGGTCAGGCGCGGGTCGGCAACCGGGACCACGCGCGGCTCGCTGAACGCCGGCCCGCTGTACGCCACGCGCAGGTGGCGCCAGCGCGCGGAGGTGGGCAAACGCGCCGGGTTGACGGGGATGCTCATGGCCAGCTCGCGCTTGAAGGCGTGGCCGGGCTGGTCGGGGTCGTCGATGGTGATGGCGCGGCCGACGGCGAAGTGCCCTGCCGGGACGGGCGCGTCGGCCTCGGCGCAGGACATGCGCGCCGGGAACGCGGGCGTGCTCCAGAGGAAGGCGTTGTCGTTCGGCTTGTCCGCACCTTCGGGGAGCGAGATGCTGGCGCCGAGGAGCGAGCCGCTGCCGGCGAAGGTGGTCCCCGCCTCGACGGTGCCGTTGGCGCTGGCGCCGCCCGGACAAGCGGGCAGCGCGGGATCGAGGACATCGACGGTGAGCGCCGCCTCGCTGATGGCGCCGTCGCCGAGCTCGACGCGCCCGGTGATGGTCGCCGTGCCGATGGCGCCGCCGCGGATGGTCAGGTCGACGCGCGCGCGGTGCAGGCCGAGCGCGTAGGGCTCCGGCGCCACCACCACATCGGGGTTGTCGCTCTCGAAGGTCAGCTTGGGCGCCTCCGTGCAGTAGGTCTGGCAGAGCGAGTCGCAGTCGGAGCCCGGGTTGTCCTTGGCGCAGCGGTCCGGGCACTCGGCGCACGCCTTCTCCGAGGCGCAGAAGTCGGGATCGACGATGACGCTCACCGTGCGCGTCACGCAGGAGCCGGCGGTACACGGTGGCACGACGGCGAAGCTCGGCTCGAAGCGCACCTGCACGTCGGAGGCGTCGGGCAGCTCGCAGACCTCGCCCGGTCCCAGCGCCTCCCCACCCGTGGGCTGCTCCTCGGCCGGCGGGGCGGAGAGGTTGCCGGTGCAGCTCGCCGCCATGCCCAGCGCCACCAGGGTCAGCGTGGTGACACGGAAGGGCATTCGACGGCGCGGGCGGACTTCGGATGGCATGACCGGGCAGGATAGTCTCCCGCGGGCCCCCGACGGAAGCGGCGCCGGCGGCGGGCGGGCGCTGGCCGCGCGGTTTCCGTGCCGCAGAAGGTAACCGGCCTCAGCGCGGGGACGGCGGCTCTTGCGGCACGGGCGTGGTGGCGGTCGCCTCGCCGGCGAGCTTGACCGCCGCGCCCATGGCCTTCGCCTCGCCGAGCCAGCTGCCGCTGAAGAGGACGGGTGCGGCCATGTCGTCGACCTGCGCCGCGCCCGAGGCGTTGAACGAGAGCTTGCCGAGCTGCGCCTTGACGTCCGTCGCCCCGAGCCCCGTCTGCCAGCGATGGTCGAGCGCATCGGCGCAGAGCGCCGCGTGGCAGGCGACGTCGCAGCTGCCGAAGGGCCCGAGCTGCGTGGCCAGGGCCTGGCAGTCGACCAGCGCGGCCATCGCTTCGCTGACAGAGGTCGCCGCGGGCAGCTCTGCCTGGGCGCCGAGCAGCGCCGCGGCGCCGGCGAAGCGTGCAGGCGAAAAGGTCACCGCCCCGCCGAGGTGCACGGTGTCGTCGGGATCCGCGGTCCAGGTGACCTCGTTCTCGTCCGCCGATCCGACCGCCTCGGCGTCGAGGCCCCCGAAAGTGTCGAGCGTGAGCGTCGCCTTGTCGGTGCTGGCGCCATCGCCGAGCAGCGCTCCGGTGAGCGCCCCGGAGCTGGGCAAACCCGCCAGCGCCCAGGCGCCCACCGTGCCGCGCACCGAGAGGCTCTTCGCCGTCCAGTGGGCGGCCGCGATCTCGTCGAAGCTGCCGGCGCTGCGTGCGCTCTCGTACGCCGACGCGTCGTTGCCGGCCAGCGAGGCGATGGTGTCGAGCAGCGTCGCCACCTCGGTCGCCTGGAGGGGGAAGGCCGCCTCCGCCAGGACGCCGGCCGCGTCGGAGACCAGATCCCGGTAGGCCTGCAGGTCCTCCGGCTCGAAGGACAGCGACACGGCCAGCTCGGTGGCGGCGAGATTCATCGGCACGTTCGCCGCATCGACCTCGACGTCGAGCGCCTTGCCGGCGACGAGGTGCGTCTCGTCCTTGCAGCCCCAGACGTAGTGGCCGGCGCGAACCACCACCGCCAGCGTCGGGCCGACGGGCGCGTTCTCGATGATCAGCGGCGTGCTGCCGGCCGGCGCCGCGGCCTCCAGCGCACCCTCGAGCTCGCCGGGGGGCAGCGAGCCGAGCTCGGTGCACGTGGTGTGCGCGACCACGGCGCCTGCCCAGGTGTCGACGGCGCGCTTGCCCGCGTAGCTGGGCACCAGGCGGATGGTGCCGAAGCCCTCGTCGCTCACCGAAACCTCGATCTCCGCCGAGCCGCCGTCCTCGATCTTTGCGCGCAGCCGGAACAGCGTAGCGTTGCTGGGGGCGCGCAGCTCGACCTCCGCCTCGCCGGCCGAGCTGGCCACCACGCTGGCGTCGCCGAGCGTCGCGTCCAGGGCCTCGCCGAGCAGCGCGAAGGAGACCTGATAAGCGTCCGGCGGATCGGTGACGATGCGCAGCGTGCGCGCCTCGCCCGGTGCCAGCGCCAGCCCGTCGTCGCCGACGAAGGAGACCGATGCGTCGGGCCCGCTCTTGCCGTTCTCGGGCGGAAGCTGGGTCGGCTCCGGGGGGGGATCGACGCTGCATCCGGCGCCGACCGCCGCCAGCGTCATGGTCAACGAGGCCACCTGCGCGCATCGACGCGCGCGGGCATATGGCGAGTACGACCGCCCAAGGAAGTGCATAGGACGACGAATGTAGCGCAAAGGATCGAAGCGCGCGCACAACCGGCTGGCGCCGCGAAGCACGCCTGGCAGTCGGGCGCGGCGGCAAGTCCATCGGCCGCAGGATTGTACACGGCAATACAAGGCTCTACGGCTCCCACGGTAGGGGACATCGGGACGGGCCCGTGATGCGGAGGGCGGTCGGGGGAGGGCTGTGGTAGGGTGTTCTCCTCTTCCACCCCGGATCGTCGGAGGTTGTGATCGCCCGTCGCCGTGAGCTCCCGCCTGAATCCCTGGATCCCGACGCCGTGGGGCCGGGTGACGTACGCGCGCTCGATGCGGCGCTGGCGATGGTCGTCGCCTGCGCCTCGCCCGCCTGCATCGTCTGGCGCGACGAATCGGGGCAGGCGCGGGTGGTGGCGCACAACGTGCGGTTCGCCGAGGCGTGCGCGGCGCGCTCGCTCCGCGGACAGGCGTTGTTCGCGGCGCTGCCGGAGCTGAAGCCGGCCTGGGGTGCGGCGGTCGCGTCCGCGCTCGCCGGCTCTGGCGCCACATCCGAGGCCCGACCGGTGCCGCTCGCCGAGGGCCTGCGCATCGCGCGCGCCGCCGCGAGCTGGCTGCCGCTGCCCGATGGACGCGGACGGCCGCGCGGTGCCCTGGCCCTGTTCCACGACCTCTCGCCGATGGTGGAGGACATGCGTCGCCTCCTCGGCGCGGTGGCTCACGACCTCTCCGATCCGGTGCTGGCGCT
>JBBJMR010000146.1:0-20920 GCA_037720395.1 Polyangiaceae bacterium | reverse complement strand
GAGGATGCCAGAAATCGCGCATCGTGGTGACCTCGTGCTCGGTCCGGCGCGCGTCAAGCAGGAGCTGCTGTACGCGGCCAGGTCATGGCCTCACTTCACGGGCTTGCCCGTCTCGTGGTGGACGTCGGCCTCGAGGCCGGACAAAACCTTCCGTAGCACCGCGGCGTCGGCGTAGAGGCCATTGCCCCAGATCAGCGTGTCCCCGTCCCGGACCCAGGCGAACGCGTACGGTGACGAGCGCAGCCCATCCAGCGACGCCGGGTACCAGTGCTGGATGACCAGCGTGCCGTACTGGCCGGCGTCGTGGACCATGAGCGAACCCCAGCGCTGACCGCTGTGACTGGCCTGCTGCACCTGGGCGCCGGTCTCTCGCGCGCGCAGCTCGAGCTCCTCGCTGGTCAGCTCGGAGAGCGTGCTGGCGCGCACCTTCACCTCCGGCGGCGGTTGCGCGACGGCCTCCAGCGCCGCGTCGCCCTCGGCGCCGGTGCCGCGGCGCAGGCCGAGCATGCCGAAGAGCGCTGCGTCCAGCCGTCTGGCCGCGTCGTCGTGCGAACCCGGCTGCCAGAGGACGATGGACAGGTGATCCTCGACCGCCCAGGCCACGCCGCCGCCGGCGCTCTTGTAGCCGCGCACCATGCTGCCGACGTAGCGCAGGACGGCCGCCTCCTCCTCGGCGGGCGGCAGGGACATGGCAGGGAAGCGCATGGTCATCGCCGTGCCCACCTGGTTGGAGGGCGCGATCCAGCTGACGGTGAGCGCATCCTTCTGCTCCATGCGCGAGACGACCTGGATGCCGGTCGCCGTGATGCGCCGCTCCAGCTCGACGAGGGTCAGGTCCGCGAGGCGCGCCGGCGCCGCCGGGCCGGGGGCGCTGGTCTCCGCGGGCGGCGGCGGTGGCGGGACGTTGCCCTGCGCGCCGCGCCGGGAGATCAACCAGAGCGAGGGGATGGCCACGGCGACGATCACCGCGCCGGCGATGGCCATCCACAGGCCACGCCGTGCGGCGCGCGGGCGCACCTGCGTCCCCGTCGGCCCGGGCGTGCCGGTCGACAACGTGCGCGTGGCCCCGTCCGGGGTCCCCGAGCCATCCGTACCGCTCCAGCCCGCGGGCGGGGGCGAGCCAGGCGCTGGGGTGTGCCGGCCGGGGACGAAGGCCGCGCTCGCCGGTGCCAGCGTCTGGCCGGCGTTCATGCCCATCGCGCGCGCCGCCTCCCGCATCGCCTTGCCGAGCTCCGCGGCGTCGACGTGGCGATCGTCGGCATTCAGCGCCAGCGCCCGGGCGATGACCGGCTCGAAGGCGCCGACGTCGATTCCCAGCACGCCCGGCGACGGGCGCAGCGCGCGCAGATCGGCGCGCGCCCTGGCGTTGTCGCCGAACGGCGGGCGCCCGCTGACCAGCTCCACGAACAGCAGAGCCAGCGCGTGCACGTCGGTCCATGGGCCGGTGCCCTCGCCGACGAGCTGCTCCGGCGCGGCGTAGGCCGGCGTGCAGGCCATGGTCGAGTCGAGCCCACCGTCGTGCACCGCGTCCTCGACCACCTTGGCGATGCCGAAGTCGATGACGCGGGGGATGGTGCGCCCCGCGACCTCGTCGAGCATGACGTTGGCCGGCTTGAGGTCGCGGTGCACCACGCCCATCCCGTGCGCGAAGGCCATGGCGTCGACGACCGGCTCGAAGAGCAACCAGGCGTCGGCCAGCGCGAAGGCGCCGGCCCTGCCGAGCGCCGCCTGGAGCGTCGAGCCGGCGCACCACTCCATCACCAGGTATGGCGTCGGCGGGCCGGCGTCGGCGGGGAGCTGGCCGAGGTCGAGCGCGGCGACGATGTTCGGGTGGCGCAGGCGCGGCAGCACGCGGCCCTCGTCCATGAAGCGCGCCATGCGGTCCTCGCGTCGCTCCGGGGACGCGTTGGCGGGCACCCGCAGCACCTTGAGCGCCACGCGCGCGCCGAGCGCCAGGTGCTCCGCCTCGTAGACGATGCCGAAACCGCCGGCGCCGACCTTGGCGGCGATGCGGTAGCGGCCGTCGATCACGCGTCCGATGAGCGGGTCGGGCTCGGACACCCACCGACGCTACCACGACCGTCCCACCCGGCCAGGGCGGGCCGGTCGCGGCGCGTGACCCGCACAGCCCGACCCACCTCGCCCGGAAGACAGGATCAGAAGGCCCGATCCGGTGGCGCCTCGCGCACGCGCACGAGGACCGTCGACTGGGCTTCGCCGATGGCCCGGGTGACCTCGACGCCGAGCACCAGGTCCTTTCCCGCCGGCAGCTCCGGCGCCAGCGCGCGCAAGCGCGCCACTGCCTGCCGGGACACAGCGCGGATCACCGAGCCACCGCTGGCGGTGGAGAGCGCGATGGGCTCGATGCCGATCGGAGCCTGGGAAAAGCCGGGACCAGGCAGGACCACCTGCAGCACGTCGCGCTGGCCGAGCGCGCAGCTCGGGCAGCGCGCGCGGAACACGTACGCCATCCCCCCGGCGGCGGCGCGCACCGGCGTGCGGATGCGCCGCTCGACCCGGGTCTGTCCGCTGCGCCAGCCGTACCACCCGTGTGCCCAGATGACCTCCGGCCCCCCCTCGCCCTGGACCATCGCCAGCCACTCGGCGCGCACCCAGGGATCGCCCCCGCGGAAGTGCCAGGCGTCGATGGCGATCTGGCCCGGCAGGGTCGACCCGGCGGCGCGTGGTTCCGCGTCGGCGGGCTCGGCGATGGGCACCGGCCCGACCCAGCCCACCGAGAAGGAGCCGAAGCCGAGGCCGAGCACGGCCACACCGCCGTCGCGCCGCACCACCTCCGGCGCCACCTCGCCGGTCGCCTCGCGCGGAGCGGTGGCGTCGAGCGGCGTCGTCTCCACCATCGGGACCTGGTCGAGCGGGATCTCCTCCACCGATGCCGGTCTGCGAACGGGACGCTTCTGCTCGCGCAGCGCGCGCAGGGAGCGGGGTCCGGGGGTGGTCTCCGCGGGCATCGTCCCCGCCGCCGGGGGATCACGAAATCCCGCCGGCAGGTCGGCCTGCGCCGGCCGCGTACCACACGCCAGCGCGCCGGCGACCAGGCCCAGCGAGCGGGCCAGCCTCCACCGACCTTGCGGCGCAGAGCGCGTCACAGCGTCCCCATGAAGGCGACGAGCGCGCGCATGTCGGCCCGCGAAAGATGCAGGGTGTGGCCCATGCGCTCGTCGCTGGTGGCCAGCATGTCCTCGAGCGTGGCGTAGCGGCCGTCGTGGAAGTACGGCGCCGAGCCGCCGATGCCGATGAGCGACGGCGTGTCGAAGCGCAGGCTGCGCTCGTCGACGTTGCCGCTGCCCACGTCGTGGCGGGCGGCGTCGCTCCCGCCGCCGTCGTGGCAGGAAGCGCATCCCTGGCGCGCGTCGAAGAAGAGCGCGCGTCCGGCGGCGACGAGCTCCGCGCGTGGCGATGCCTGGGGGACGGCGTCGCGCGCGGGGGCGCGCATGGCGCCGAGGTAGGCGACCAGCGCCGCCAGGTCGGCGGCGTCCTCGGTGCGTGCAAAGCCGCGGCCCTGCAAGCGACCGAAGGTGTGCTCCAGGTGTCCGCGGACCGTGCCGCTGCTGCCGAACCATCCGTAGGGCGCGGTGCCGGTGACACGCCCGGCGAGAGACGGCGTCTGCCGCGGCCCGTCGGGTGTGGACCAGGTGAGGCCATCGTCGCGGCCATCCGGGTGGCAGCTGGCGCAGGCGCGGCCATCCGCGGAGATGCGCAGGTCGTCGGTGGCGTGGAAGAGCTCGCGGCCGCGCGCAACCGGCCCCGACGTCCACTGGCTGGCGCGCGTGGCCGCCGGCACGACGACGGTCGCCGCGGAGCCGCCGAGATCGATCACCGCCAGCGCGCGCGCGATCTGCGAGAAGGTCACCAGGCGCCGACGGGCGCCGTCGACGGCGACGCCGGTCGGTCCAACAGGTACGCGGTGGCGGCGACGCTCGACCTGGATGGGGTCGAGCGCGCGCGCGACGAGCTCCAGCACCGCGTCGATGCCCAGGCAGGCCACGTAGAGCGTCTCGCCCGCCACCGCCGCCGCGCGAGGCAGCAGGCACTCCGAGCCGTGCTCGAACGGCCCGGGCCGGAGGGCGCGCGTCAGGGGACGCTCGGCGAGGCTGTCGATCACCGCCACCGCGGGTGCGACGGCGGGCGGCTCGCCCCAGCCCGGGGCGGCGCCGTAACCGGCGGAAGCACCGGGCCGCCCCGGATGCACGGAGGCCTGGGGCGCGAAGACACGCATGCTCCCGGCGCTGCGCACCTGGGACGACGCGATTTCGCCCATGGCCAGCGCGAAGCCCTGTCCGGCGTCGCGCGGCACCTCGTCGAGCTCGCCGATCCGGTCGCGCCCACGCTTGCCGAGCCTGACGTCGATGGCGCGGGCGCGTGGCGCCGCGTAGCGCGCCTCGCCCTCGCCCTGCCGCGGGGCCAGGTCGACGACCGAGACCCGTCCTCCGACCGAGTGCGCCACGAAGGCGCGCTGGAAGCTGGCGTCGGTGACCACGCCGCGCGGGTCCCGCGGCAGGTCCACCGAGAGGCGTGGGTGCAGGTCGGCCAGCTCGAGCACGGTGAGCGCGTGGCCGGTGACGCTGGTCACCGCCAGCGAGCCGCCCGCTGCGTCCCGGGCCATGGCGAACGGCTCGGCGGCGATCTCGCGCGTGCACAGCTCGACCAGTGCATCCTCGTCGCGGGCACCGGGCTCGAAGAGCGCCACCCGGTTCGAGCCGCGCAGGGTCACGGCGATGCGGCCGTCGCCGAGGACCAGCAGCTGCGCCGGCGCGGCGTCGAGCGGCGTCACCGCCAGCGTACGGCGGGCGTCGACGTCGAAGGTGTGCACCGCCGCGTCGTCCTCGTCGGCGACGAACGCCAGCGTGCGATCACCACTGCGCGCCAGCGCCACGGTGCTCGACTGGTGCACCTCGCCGGCGGGGCGATGCGGGCCGGCCGGTGCAGTGCGCAGGCCGCGGGAGGCTGGGCGGGCACGCGCGGCGCGCGGCGCTGGGGCAGCGATCGTGGCCGAGGCGCGGATCGGGCCGGGGGCGCTCCGGCACCCGGCGGCCACGGCTGCGGCGGCGAACAGCGCTGGACCCAGGATGGCGAACGACGACCGTGCGAGGTGGCTCACGCCTGTCTACGCCGAACCGTGACAGGGCAGGGTCTCCACGCGGCAGGCGAGCGCGTGGCGCGAGACGCTCAGCGGGCGGTGCGCACCTGGTATCGCCCGCTGGCGTCGGCCTCGACGGTGATGGCGCCGTCCCAACCGGTGGCGTAGACGGCGCGCTTCACCCGCGTGCGCTCGAAGGCCCGCTTGCCCACGCCGGCGGCCACGTCCCGCGCCGGTCGGGTGCCGCGCGTGGCCGCGGCCACCGTCCCGACGGTGCTCCATCGTGGGTGACCGTATTCCCAGGCGGAGCTCGGGCGTTCGCGCCACGGAGGTCCGCTGGGCACGGTGGAGACGACGGGCGTGATGGCCGCCAGCAGCCCGTCGGCGAGCGCGTTCTCCGCGCCGTGGTGGCTCACCTGCCACACGTCCACGTCGAGCACGCGGCTCCGCGCGTGCAGCGACACCAGCGCGGCGGCGCCGGCCTGCTCCAGGTCACCGGTGATCAAGAACGAAGCTCGCCCGAAGCCGAGGCGCACGACCACGCTGTGGTTGTTGGCGTTGTCGAAGGCCTCCTTGTTCCAGCTGGCCGGGCGCTCCACCACCTCGCCCCAGAGCACGCGCACCTCCGGGTCGACGCCGGCACAGACCACCGGGTCGATGACCGTGCTCGTCCGTCCTCCGGCGGGCACGGCGTCGCTGCGGATGGTCTCCAGGCGCGCGTGGTCGCGGGCCCAGGTCTGCAGGCGGCGCTGCTGCGGCCCACCCGAGCCGCGCTCCTGGCCGTTGGTGACCACGTTGTCCACGCGGTAGCGCCCGGTCACCAGGCCGATGTTGCGCGTGTGATCGATGTGCGGGTGCGTGATCACCAGCAGCGCCAGGGTGCCATCGAGGTCGCTGCGCCGCGCGAAGAAGGCGTCGAGCGCCGCCTCCAGCGCGCGCCCGCTGTCGAAGTCGTCGTTCTTCTCCCCGCCGGTGTCGACGAGCACCGCGGCGCACGGGAGCTCGCCGAGCGTCGCCGCGCCCTGGCCGACGTCGAGCGTGTGGGCGGCCATCGACGGACCCGCGAGCTGCGAGGGGCGGCGCGGAGCCGGAGCGCGCGGGGAAGGCTGGCCGTGCGTGGAGCGGGGGTCCGGCAGAGCGCCGGCGGGCGGCGTGAAGGGTCGACAGGCAGTCAGCGCCAGCGCGACCGCGGCCAGCGGCGCGCGGCTCAGCGCCAGGGGCCAGCCTCGGCAGCGAGCTCCACCACGAGCTCACCGCCCCCGGCGAGCTCGGCGTGCCCGATCCGCGGTCGCGGTAGCGGCTGGCCGTCGAAGGTGGCGGCCACCGGGTGACCCCCGGCCACGCCGCTGGTGGTCACGGTGAGCGTGCCGCCCGGCAAGTGCAGCACTACCTTGCGCAGCCCCGGTGCGGTGAGCAGCCAGTCCGCGGTGCCGATGTCCGTGACGATGCCGGCGGCGGCGAAGAGCCACCAGGCGCTCATCGTGCCCCCGTCGTCGTTGCCCGGCAGGCCGTCGGGCCCGGGGCCGTAGTTGTCCGCCATCGCCCAGCGCACCCAGGTCGCGGTGCGCGCGGCGTCGTCGATCGCCGCATAGGCCCAGGGGATGAAGAGCACCGGCTCGTTGGAGTGCCAGTAGTACGGCTTGGGGAAGAGCCTGGAGCTGTCCTGACAGCTCGACAGGGCGAAGTACGCGTCGAGCTTGCCGAGGAAGGCGTCGCGCCCGCCCATGGTCTCGGCCATGCCCGCCACATCGTGCGGCACGAACCAGGTGTAGTGCCAGGTCGCGCCCTCCGCCCAGTAGTCCTGCCAGAGGGTCGGATCGTCCTCGCTCGGGAACGAGCCGTCGCCGCGGCGGCCGAGGCGGAGGCCGCTCTCGGCGTCCCAGAGGTTCTTCCAGTTGCCAGCGCGCGCATCGAGCGCCGCCACCTCGGCGGCGTCGCGCCCGAGCTGCTCGCCGGCGCGCGCCAGCGCGAAGTCGTCCACGGCGTACTCCAGCGTCTTGGAGCCGCTCGAGCTGCCGGTCTCCATCGGCACGTAGCCCATGGCCAGCAGCTCGTCGCCCTTGTCGCGCCCGCCGCCCTGCGCGCCGTGCGCCAGCAGGCGGTCGTAGAGGGAGTCGGCGCCGATGCCGCTCACGCCGCGCGAGAGCGAATCGCCGAGCACCACGGCCGCGCTGTCGCCGAGCATGCCGCCCGTCTCGCCGATGCCCAGCACCCACTGCGGCGGCACCGAGGACTGCTCGGCCATCACTGTGAGCGAGCTCAGCATGTCTGCCTGGCGCTCGGGATCGATGAGCGTCAGCAGCGGATGCAGCGTGCGGTACGTGTCCCAGAGCGAAAAATCGGTGTAGTAGCGGAAGCCGCCGGCCTGGTGCACCTCGCGGTCGAGGCCGCGGTAGCTGCCATCGGCCTCGGTGGCCAGGGTGGGCATGAGCAGCGCGTGGTAGAGCGCGGTGTAGGTGATGCGCAGCTCGTCCTCGCTGTCGGCCTCCACCTCGAGCCGCGCGAGCTCCGCCTCCCAGGCCTGCTCGGTGGTGGCGCGCAGGCCGTCGAAGTCGAACGCCGGCGACTCGGTCTCGAGGTTGTCGAGCGCGTGCGCCACGTCGATGAAGGAGATGGCCACCGCCACCTCGACCTCGGCATCGAGGCTGGAGTCGAAGGATGCCCAGGCGCCTGCGTCGCCGCCGGTGCGCGAGGTCTCCCCCTCGGCGAGCGCGCCCGCCTTCCACACGCCCGAGGTGGCGAACGGCTGGGAGAAGCGCGCCGCGAAGTAGACGGGCATGCCGCCGTAGCGCCCCGAGTACCCGCCGGCGAAGTGCGCCATGCCGCTGATGCGCTGGGCCGGTGCGTCGATGTCCACCTGGCCGTCGACGATGGTCACGCTCGGCAAGGCGTGCCCGATGTCCACCAGCACGGTGGCGTCGCTCCCCGCCGGAAAGCGGTAACGTGCAAGGCCACGCGCTCGCCGGCGGTGAGCTCCACCGAGATCCCGTCGTCCAGGGTGAGCGCGTAGTAGCCGGGCGCGGCCTGCTCCGTCTGCTTGGAGAACGACTGGCGGTGGCCGACGCTGCTCGTCTTGGCGGCGGTCATGCCCAGGGTGGGCATCAGGCCGACGGTGCCGTAGTCGACGATCCCCGTCCCGTGCATGCGCGTCTGGCTGAAGCCGTAGACGAACGTGTCTTCGTAGGCGTAGCCGGCGCAGTGCGAGAACGGCAGGCCGTTGCCCTCCACCGCCGTGTCCGGCCCCGGGCGAATCATCCCGAACGGTGCCTGCGGACCGGGGAAGGCGTTGCCGACGCCGAAGCCGACGCCGCCGGTGCCGATGAACGGGTCGACGTACCGCACCAGGGGCGCGGTGGCCTTCACCGGCGGCCCGTCGCTCGGCGGCGGCGGCGACCAGCAGGCCTCGGGACCGTCCGGAGGATCGATGGCTTGCCCGCCGGGCGCGGGCACGGCGTCGTCGCCGCATCCGGCCAGCAGGAAGGTCAGCGCCAGGGGATGTCGGAAGGGTCGCCTCCGCATTCCCCCGACGCTACTCCAGATGCGTCCCAGGTCCCGGACTCCCAAGCGGCCGCCCCTGGCAGATGCGCCGGGCGCGCTTGACACACCGCGCCAGCGTACTAGAAGGCGCCCTCCACCCCACATGGTGCACCCATGTCGGAGAGTGCCCTGGGAGGTTCCTTCATCATGCGTCTCGTTGCCCGTCTTTTCGCGTACTTGGCTGTCTCGCTGCCCGTCGTGGCCCTCGGCTGCGCGCCCGATTCCGCGCCCGAGCCCAACGACGAGGACCTGTCGCGAGATGGATCCGCGCTCAGCGTTTCTTTCGAGGTGCTGCCGTTCTCGCGCAGCGCCGCCGAGCCGGGCGTCACGGTCATCAAGAACAAGACGCAGTTCAAGTCGTTCTTCGGGGTGGCCGCGCCCGCCGACCTGTCGTTCGTCGACAGCTGGGTCGTCCACTACTCCACCGGCGTGCAGAGCACCGGCGGCTACGGCGCCAGCATCACCGGCATCGAGCGCACCGGAACCGGCACGGAGAAGCTGCTCACGGTGGAGACGCTCGAGGTCAGCCCCGGCGCCATGTGCGCGGTGACCATGGCGCTGACCAACCCGCAGCAGACGGTCAAGATCAAGCGCCAGGCGGCGCAGATCCCGGTGGCCGAGGAGCACGCCGTCGAGGTCACCGACTGCGGCGATCCCAGCTTCTGCATGAAGGCCTTCTGCGGCCCGGGCACCTACTGCGACGAGGCCACCGACAGCTGCACCGACAACGACCCGACCTATTGCCACAAGGTCAAGTGCGCCAACGGCTTCACCTGCGACGAGGACGTCGACTCGTGCGTGCCGCGCTCCTGCGATCCGGATCTGGCCAACGACTGCCCGGCGAACTTCGAGTGCGCCAACCACATCATGTGCATCACCACCCCGTGTCCCGTCGACTTCCGCTGTGTGTACCTGGGGCCGTGCCAGGGCATCGACTGGGCCGGCGTCTGCGAGGCCGACGGCACGCTCAAGTACTGCGACAACGACGAGCTGGTCACCGTCCCCTGCGGCGCCGACAGCTGCGGCTGGGACAACGCGAACAGCTACTTCGACTGTCAGTGACCAGCGGCTGACCGCGCAGGCCGGCTCGCCGCCCGAGCTGGTGCGCGAGGACGCACAGGGCACCGTGGTGTGGGCAGCGGCCTTGCTTCGCCGCGACTTCTTCGCGCGCGACCCCCGAGGGCTCGATCACCGTCTGGCTCTTCGACGGCGAGGAGAGCTACCTCCGCAACGCCAACATCCTCTTCGGCGACTACCCGGCGAGCCCCTACGGCTACTACTCGTCGTGGCACGACGCGCTCATCATCAACGCGGCCAGCGGGCGCGGGACGCTGGTGCACGAGATGGTGCATCCCTTCATCGCCGCCGACTATCCCGGATGAATCACACCTGCAACCTCGACGGCATCTGCGGTCCCGGCGAGGACACGTTCTGCGCCGACTGCACTTGAGCCGCGTCGCGGTAATCGGATCGCTCCGGCGCAACATTTCGCGGCTCGCGGCGCTTGTGATCCAGCCGCCCGGCGACGACACTCGCACCGTGCTTCGCTGGTGGATCGCGGCGCCCCTGGTGCTCTGCAGCTTCGGCTGCGGTAGCGATAGCAGCGACGAGGGTGGCTCCCCGGCGGGCGGGCGCGGGCGCCTCGGGTGCGGGCGCCTCGGGAAGCGGCGCTTCGGCACCGGCGCCTCCGGCAGCGGCGCTTCGGGCAGCGGCGCCGCGGGAGCCGACGGTGGCGCGGGCGTCGGCGGGGCGGGCCGGCCGCTGGCGGCGGTGGCGCGGGCGGAGGTGGCGAGCTGTGGAAGCCGGCACCGGGCGCGAGCTGGCGTGGCAGCTCGATGGCGCCATCGACACGTCGTTCGATGTCGAGGCCTACGACATCGACCTGTTCGTCACCGAGCAGTCGGTGATCGACGCCCTGCGCCGACGGCCGCAAGGTCATCTGCTACTTCAGCGCCGGCAGCTGGGAGTCGTACCGGCCCGACTCCGATCAGTACCCGGCCAGCATCAAGGGCGACCCGCTCGATCCGCCCTTCGACGACGAGCTCTGGGTCGACATCCGCACCCAGGAGCTACGCACGCTGCTCGAGGCGCGCCTCGACCTGGCGGTGGACAAGAAATGCGACGCCGTGGAGCCCGACAACGTCGACGGCTACAGCAACGACAACGGCCTCGGGCTGACCGCCGCCGATCAGCTGGACTTCAACGCCTGGGTGGCCGGCGCCGCGCACGCCCGCGGTCTGAGCGTGGGTCTCAAGAACGACCTGGACCAGCTCGGCGACCTGGTCGGCGACTTCGACTGGGCGCTCAACGAGGAGTGCTTCACCTACGAGGAGTGCGACGGCTACGGGCCGACCTTTATCGCCGCCGGCAAGGCCGTCTTCCACGCCGAATACGTGGGGGAGGGGCAGCTCGACGAGGTGTGCGCAGTGACCCAGCCGCTCATGCTCAGCACCTTGATCAAGCACCTCGACCTCGACGCCTACCAGCTACCGTGCCCTTGACTCACCGCGACGGGAACAGCCCGTCGACGCACCGCGACGGGAACAGCCCGTCGACCCACCGCGATGGGAACAGCCCGTCGACCCACCGCGGCGGGAACAGCCCGTCGACCCACCGCGATGGGAACAGCCCGTCGACCCACCGCGATGGGAACAGCCCGTCGACCCACCGCGGCGGCGAGCTGGTGTAAGCTCGTCGCCCGCCCGTTGCTGCACGACCTGGCGAGCCCGCCCGATGACCGAGATCGACTTCGACAAGCTCGAACGCCCGGTCCAGGACAGCCTGCTCGATTCCATGCGCGCGCAGTTCGCGCCGCGGCCGATCCTGGTGCGCCTCGGCGTGAAGCGCACCATGGAGGGCTGGCTGCTGCTGGCCGCCGCGGCGTTGCTGGCGCTGGTGGTGCTCTGCCTGGCGGGGTACGGCGACGCCGACAGCCCGTTCTCCATCCACCCGGTGTGGGTGGCCGCCGTCTACGTCGCCCTGGCGGGCGCCTGCGCGCTGGGCGTCATCGAGGCCATGGTGCAGCGCGCCCGGCAGGCGTCGCTGCCGTTCGTGCCCGGGCTCTACCTGTTTCCGGCGAACCTCATCGACGCGCGCCAGCGCAAGCTGTGCGTCTATCCGTTGACCGATCTGGCCAGCGTGGCCGCCGGCAAGGGCACCTCGGTGGTGCTCGACTTCAAGGGGCATGCTTTCGAGTTTCCGCTGCCCGACGCGGCCAGGGTGGCGGAGGCGGTGGGCGCGGTGGAGGCGGCGCGCGACGCGCTGGCGCCGCTCAGCGAGCGCGAGCGCACCCGGCTCGATCCGCTGGCGGCGCCGGTCGTCGCCAGCCCGCTCACCGCCGGGCTCGCGCTGCGCCGCGCTGCCCCGACCTGGGAGCGCTTGCATCTGGCCCTGGCGGTGGTGGCCGGATTGCTGGTCGGCGGCGGCGCGTTCCTGGTCCGCAACGCGCTCAGCGACGCCCGCATGCTGGCCTGGGCGCGCGGCCGCGACGACGTGCCCTCCTACGAGAAGTACCTGGTGCGCGGGCAGCGCGGGCGCGACGAGGTCTCGCGCGTGCACCTCCCTAGGGCCGCGCTGCGCGTCGCCCTGCAGAGCCGCACCGTCGAGTCCATCGAGGCCTTCAAGAAGGCCTTCCCGGCCACCGAGATCCCGGCCGAGGTGCAGGCTGCGCGGCAGACGGCCCTGGCCGCCGAGCTGGCGCAGGCCCGCAGCGAGGGCACCTTCACGGCGCTGTTCGGCTTCGCCGAGAAGTACCCGGACCATGGTCTGGGCCCCGAGCTGGAGGCGGGCAAGAAGGCGCTCTACGCGCGCGCGCTCGCCAGGTACAAGGCCGGCGCCGCCGAGCCGGTGAGCGCGTTCCTGCCCGGCTTCGTGGCGGCGTCGCAGAAGATCGGCCCCCGAAAGGCGGACGGCGGCTTCCGCGGTCCGGCCGTGGAGGTGCGCTTCCGCCACGTCCCCTCCAAGGAGATGGACCGAGCCGACTCGCTGGTGCGCCAGAACCCGATGTTCAACGGCACGCCCTCGCTGCCCAGCGAGCACCTGGTGGACGCGCGCTTCGAGCCGATGGAGCGCGAGACGGCGCAGGCCATCGTCGCCGGCCTGGGCGCGGCCATCGATCCGGAAGTCGCCGTCTTCACCCCGGGCGCCCGCGTCGACGGGGCCGCCGATCTGCCCGCCAGCTTCCCGGCCCCGACCCTGGTCATCAACTACCGCGTCGAGCCGTCCGGCGCGGCGTACGCCACCAAGAAGCCGCGCGGCATCTTCCTCGGGCTGCTCTTCTTCTTCACCACCGACTTCGTGGTGCCCGGCGGCGAGCCGCTGCGCACCAAGGTCACCTCGTCGCAGCGCGTCCCGGTGCCCATGCTCAAGGATGCCGCCACGGCCCGTCCGGGCACGCTGGAGGCGCAGATCTACCAGGCCATGAGCAAGGAGGCCTTCGCCGAGATCCGCGATCACTATCTGGCGGCGTGGACGAAGAAGGGCGAGGCCCCGCCCAAGTAGCGCGGCGGCGGCGCCGGATGCGGTGTGGGCGAGATGTGCTTTCGCCGAACGAGCCAGTCGCCGGTCCGGTGTGGTGCTTGCCTCTCGTCGCTCGCGCCCGCCATCCCGATCTCATGGCGACAGGGTGAGGGTCGCCGTGTACTTGCGCGGCTGCGTCTGGTCGTCGACCGTCGCCGTGCCGGCGACCAGGTCGAGGTCGGCTGCGGGATCGTTGTCCTGCACCGTGTCCCTGGCGCGCACCGGCTTGCCTCCGGCCACCTCGCAGTCGAGGTAGCCGCTGTTGCCGGCGCCGTAGAGAGTCGCGTCGCCGCAGCGCACGACCGCGCGGCAGCTCGGCTTGCCCCACACCGGCACCAGGGACACCTGGCAGCTGGCGCCGGCGGCGACGGGCGCCTCACCGGTCACCGCCGCGACCTTGCCCTTGCGCTGCAGCCGCTCCGTGAACGGGAGCGCCGCCTCGGTGTGGGCCGGGTCGAGCGCCGCCCCCGGGGACGAGAGCTCGTCGAGATCGATGTCCACCCGGAAGGCGGGCGCACCTTCGCGCCAGGCCGAGGCGGCGCGTTCCGGCGAGTTGACGCTGGCCTGCGTGCGGGCACCGGTGCGCGCGCCCTGGTCCTGGTAGATCAGCGAGTGCCAGGTCATCCCCGCTTCCGGCGCTGGCAGCTCGGTGTGGGCGAACGACGTCGACGACGTGCCCTCCAGGGCATCGCTGGAGCGGTGGAGGAACTTGCCGCCGCACTCGATGTCCACCGTCGGAGCCTCGGCGCCGGTGCGCAGCGTCGCCTTCACGCGACACGGCGCTCCGGCGGCGAGCTTCATCCCGTCGGCGCGACGAACCTTGCCGGACCAGCTCGTCTCCAGCGCGCGCCCCGCCGGCGCCGCCGCGTTCTCGGCGGGAGCGGGGGGCGCCGGCGGAGCGGCCAGCTCCCCGTCGGAGCGGCCGCTGACGGGCACGGCGCGGCGAACGCTGACCATGAGGAAGCCCACGCCGGTGACCGCCAATGCGGCGAGGACGCCGGCACCGATGGCCAGCGAAGCCTTGCCTTGCCCCGCGGGCCGTCGGCCCTCCAGGCGATCGATGCGGGCGCGCGCCTCGTGCAGCTCCCTCTGGAGGCGATCGGCGTCCTCGGCTCGCTGGCGCTTTTCGGCCAGCTCGCGTTCGGTGGCGTCGAGCTGGTGCTTCAGGGACTCGGCCCGCTGCCGCAGCGCCTCGCGGTCGTCACGAAATGCCATCTCGCCTCCACCTGTGGTTCTAGCCGAGGTCCGAGCACCGGGCATCCCGCCAGGGACCCGACACGCGCCCGGCTATCGCCGGGATGGTCTCGGCGGGTGTAGCTTGCGGCGCGCGCGCGACCGCGCGGATGGGAGCCAGAAGGCATGAGGCGCTTCGTATCCAGGTGCATGATGATGGCCGCGCTCGTGGTGAGCGCCGGCGCGGCGGGTGCTGGTTGCTCGGGCGAGGCGGAGTACGGCAGCTCCGGCCCCGGGCTGGCCCTCTCGCGCGTCGTCCTCTATCGCAATGGCGTCGGCTACTTCGAGCGCACCGGGCGCGTCGAGGGCGACACGTTGACCATCAAGGTCCGCAAGGACGCGGTGAACGACCTCCTCAAGAGCTTGACCGTGGTCGAGCGCACCGGCGGTCGCGCGGTGAGCGTGTCCATGCCGCTCGATCCGCAGAGCTGGGCCAACGCCGCCCTGGCCACGCTGGCCCCGGGCCGCGGCAGCCTGGCCGAGGTGCTCGACGCCATGCGCGGCACCAAGGTCACCCTGAACACCGCCAGCGGCAGCGCCAGCGGACGCGTGGTCATGGTCGAGCCCATCGAGATGGCCGAGCCGGCCGCGCAGCGCGTCGCCCCCACCCCGACGCCGCCGCCCACGCCGCAGGAGCGCGACCACAAGGTGACGCTGCTCGATGGCGCGACCTTGCGCGTGGTGCGCCTGTCCGAGGTGCAGTCGCTGACGCTCGAGGACGGCAGCCTGGCCATGCAGCTGCAGCGCCGCCTCGACGCCACCCTGGGCGAGGGCATGTTCCAGCAGGTCGACGTCGGCATCCGGCTGAGCAAGCCGGACTCGCAGGAGCTGCAGGTGAGCTACGTGGTCTCCGCCCCCATGTGGAAGCCGACGTACCGCATCGTGTTGCCGGCCTCGGGCAAGGGCAAGGCGCTGCTCCAGGGCTGGGCGGTGGTCGACAACGTGAGCGGCGAGGACTGGAAGAACGTGGCGCTGAGCCTGACCTCGGGCGCGCCCATCGCCTTCCGCTACGACCTGCACACGCCGCGCGACGTCGATCGCGCCGACCTCACCGAGACCGGCGTGCGCCGGCAGGCACGCGCCGCGGTGGGCGAGGCGACCTTCGCCGACGAGCCCGCGCCGCCGCCGCCCTCGCCGATGGCCCAGCCCATGGAGCCGGCCAAGGAGGAAGCGGAAGCGATGCTGGACCGAGACGACGCCAGCCGCGCCACCGACGGTCGTCGCGCGGCCGCCGACAAGAAGGCCGACAAGAACGCGCCACGCCGGCCGATGGCGGTCAGCGGTCCGCGCGGCGGTGCCGGTGCGGCCACCCGCGCCACCGCGCCCGCGGCGCCGATGGCGACCGCAGCGCCCGGCGGGGTCGCCGCCGGCCTGGCGGAGTCCGCCAAGGACATGCCGCTGCAGCAGCAGAGCGGCATAGATCTGGAGTCGTTGCAGCGCAGCATGCAGGCCAACACGCGCGCCAGCCAGGCCAGCGGCTTGATCCGCTTCGACCTCCAGGAGCGCGTCACGGTGCCCGAAGGCACGTCCACCATGGTGGCCATCCTCAACGAGACGGTGGATGGCGAGGAGACCTTCCTCTACCGCCCCGGCGGCGGCGGCCCGGGCTACGAGGCCAACCCCTACCGGGTGGTGCGCTTCAAGAACATGACCCCGTACGTGCTCGAGCCGGGGCCGATCAGCATCTACGCTGGCGGCAGCTTCGTCGGCGAGGGCCTCTCCGAGGCGGTGGGCACCAAGACCAGCGCCACCATTCCCTTCGCCGTCGAGCCGGGCATCCTGGTCAGCTCCACCGTCAAGAACGACGGCGAGAGCATGCGTCTGCTGCGCATCGTGCGCGGCGTGCTGGAGGTCGAGAGCTTCGCCCGCAAGACCACGGTGTGGACGGCGAAGATGCAGAAGCTCCCCGACGCGGCGACTCAGGTCCTCATCCGGCACTCCAAGGCGGGCTGGAACTACGTGCTCGAGCCGCGCCCCACCGGCACCGAGGACCTGGCCGAGGGCTACCTGGTGCCGCTGTCCATCGCGCCGCGCACCCAGGAGGGCACGGTCACCGTGGTCGAGCAGACGCCGTCGCGCACCTCGATCAGCATCTGGGACACGCGCGCCCTGCCGCTGCTCGAGGCGCTGGTGGTCTCTGCCGACCTGACCCCCGACGCGCGCAAGAAGCTGGAGCCCATCGTGCAGAAGCGTCAGGCCATCGGCAGGATCGACACCCAGGTCGACGGCCTCAAGCGCCAGCAGGTGGAGCTCGATCAGCGCGCCAGCGAGACGCGCCAGAACCTCGAGGCCCTCAAGCGCGACAACGCCGCCGCCGCGGCCGCCCTGCGCAAGCGTCTCGGCGAGCGCCTGGAGCAGTTCACCAAGGATGGCGACAAGGTCGGGCGCGAGGTGGTCGAGCTGCAGACCAAGCGCCTGGAGCTCAAGGTCGAGCTCGACGACATGCTGCAGAACCTCGACCTCGCTCCGCCGGCGCCGCAGAAGCCGGTCGGGCCGCCGGCCAATCCGGCCACGCCGGCCCCCGCCGCGCCGCCCTCTCCGCCCAGGAAGTGAGCAGCAGGGGAGGGCGCCAGCCCTCCCCGGCTTCAGAGGCGCTTCTTGATGTCGTCGCCGAGGGCCCGCGCCGCCGGGCTGGCCACCTCGTGGCCGTAGGTGCGGAAGAGCTCCAGCGCGCGCGCTGCGTCCACCGCGGCGCGCGCCAGCTCGCCGCGCGCGAAGAGCAGACAGGCGCGGTTGTAGTAAGGGTCGGCGAACCCCTGCTGGCGCTCGATGGCGCGGCCGTAGTCGAGCAGGGCCTCACCCGCGTCGCCCTCCATCTGCCGCGCAACGCCGCGGTTGAAGTAGGCGATGGCATGCACCGGCACCAGCTCGATGGCCTTGGTGTAGTCGGAGATGGCCCCGGCCAGGTCGCTGTCGCGGTGCTTGGCCAGTCCGCGCTGCATGTAGCCGCCGGCCAGCTCCTTGCGGCTGACGACCCGCTCGGGTGCGCGCACCGGCTCGACGACCACTGTCGGCTTCGGCTGGGCGAGCACGCCGAGGTGCACACCGAGCGACTGACGGTCGACCTCGTAGGAGCTGAGCTCGTCGGCGAACGGCGCATCCGGCGCGCCGATGGGCGTGTTGGGCAGGGCGCTCGGGCGCCGGGTCATGGGGCCGAGCGCCTCCTGGCCGGCGTTCCAGTCCGCCTCCGAGAGCGCCACCCCGGCGCACGCGTCGTACGCGGCGCGCACCGCGTGGCGCATGGCGGTGGCGTCCGCGAAGCGCCCGTCGGGGTCGAAGGCCAGCGCGCGATCGACGAGGGCCACCACCGACGCGTCGAGCCACGGCGCGCCGGCGGCCATCGTCGGTACCTGCTCGTTCATGGCGGCCAGGAGGAGCAGGGCGCCCCAGAGCTTGGCGCGCAGCCGGTGGCCGGTGAGCAACGCGTACATGGTGGCGCCGACGGCGAAGATATCGGTGCGGGCGTCGACGCGCCCCCACTCCCCGCGCGCCTGCTCCGGCGAGGTGAACGATGGCGTCCCCATGCCGATGCCCATGGCGCTGCCGCCGTCGGTGGAGATCTCGCCCAGGCGCGCCAGGCCGAAGTCGAGCACCTTGAGGCGCGCATCGCGGGTGATGAAGATGTTCTCCGGCTTGATGTCGCGATGGATGATGCCCTGCGCGTGCGCCGCCTCGAGCACATCCAGGAGCCGGTCGGTGATCCACAGGACCTCGCGAGGATCGAGGCGCCCGCCGTTGCCTTCGATATTGGCCGAGGCGCGCTGCTCGAGCGTCACGCCCTCGAGCAGCTCCATGATCAGGAAGGGGATGCCGTCGTCGTCGGTGTCGTCGTCGAGGACGGTGACCACGCCGGGGTGGCGAATCTTGTTGGCGGCATAGGCCTCGCGCAGGAAGCGCTGCCGCACCTCGTCGTTGAAGGCCAGGTGGCGGTGCAGCACCTTGACCGCCACCGCGCTGCCGGTTCGGTGGGTGGCCGCGTAGACGGCGCCGAAGCCGCCGACCCCGAGCAGGCCGTCGAGACGCCACTTCTCGCGCAGCACGCTGCCCACGCGCTCGCGCGCTCGCGCCTCGAGGAGGTCGTCGCCCGGATCGACGTCGTCGGGTAGCGGCGGCTGGGGCGGCGGCATGGGGCGAGTCGCCGACTGTACGCCGCCGCTCGGGGGCTGACCACCAGCTCGACCCGTCGAAGCGATGACCATGGCGGGCCTCGATTCAGAGCGACGCCGCGCCGAGCACCAGCCGCGAGCGGCGCGGGCCCGGTGCCTGCGGCGGCGCGCACTCCTTGGTGAACATCCTCGCTCGCTTCGCCGGCGCCGCACCGGGCGCGACGTTGGCCGGCTCGGAGTAGCGGTAGGCCACCACGCGCGTCAGCCGCTCGCCGGCGGCGCGCCCCTCGTTGCCGGAGCGGCACAGCCAGGCGGCCAGGGCGCGCCTCTGCACGTCCTCGCGCTTGCCGGCCACGTTGCCGAAGTACTTCCGCCAGCGATAGTTCTCGAAGGTGTCCGAGATGTGCTCGGGGCGCGCGCCGTCGGGTGCGCCGTCGGTGTGGGTCAAGAGGTCGACCTGCGCGCCGTTCTCGAGCGTGCCCTCGAGCACGAACCAGCGGCGCACCTGGCTGGAGCGCGCGAACATGCGCCACGATTGGCGCAGGCGCAGCGCGCGCGCCGCGTCGTTGATCGGGCGCGGCACCACCTGCGCCCCGAGCACGCCGCTCACGTTGTCGACCACGCCGAAGAGCAGCACCGCCCCGCACACGACAGACGCGCCGAGGCCCAGGTGGAAGCGCGGCCGGCCCGCGCCGAGCAGGCCGGCGGCTCGGGCCGATGTGCGGCCGATGCTCGAGGCGCGCAGCCGCGCTGCCAGCAGCGCGGCGCGAGCTCGTAGCCGCGCCGTGCCGACGCGCAGCCGATCCCAGGACTCGGTGGGCACGAAGACCATGATGGCGGCGGTGCTGATCACCGGGAAGAGACCGATGCGCAGGCAGAAGGCGAACGAGATCTGCAGCACCGCCAGCACCGGCAGGGCCATGGCCCGGGTGCGCCCGGTGCGAACCGGCGACAGGAGCAGGACGGGCACCGCCAGCTCGAGCATCAGCACACCGAGCGTCATGGTCTGCAGCGCGCGCGCCGGGAGGGTGGCGCCGAGCCAGGCGCCGAGCGGGGTGGCGATGAAGTCGTCGCGCAGTGCATCCTGGATGGCGGTGAAGCGCGAGTGCCACTCCGGCCCGCCCTTGAGCAGGGCGGTGAACAGGTAGACGCACGGCATCTGCAGCAGCAGGGCCAGCGTCCCGACCGACGCCACGCGCCTGGAGCGCGGGCGGTGCCCCGCCAGCGCCGCGTCCACCGACCAGGTCGCGCCGACGGGCACGAACATGCACCAGAAGAGCAGCAGCGCCAGCAGCGAGTCGCCGGCCTGGAGGATGATCGGGTTGCGGGTGTGCGCCGAGGCACGAGCAACCAGGTCACCGCGCCGGCCACGCGCGTGTGCCACCCGAGCGTGAAGAGCGTGGCGGCGACGCCGAGGATGACGAACAGCGCCGCCTGGAACGCGGGGTGGCCGCTGGCCGCGTGCAGCGACAGGACCCCCGGGTAGGCGCGCGTCCAGGCGCCGCGCGGGAGGATGCCGCCGTCGGAGTAGAACGCGGCCAGGTCGCCGGCGCGCAGCCCGAGGTCGACGAGCACGATCAGTCCGAGCGCCATGCGCGTCAGCGCCAGGGAGCGGACGTCGGCGCCGAAGACCCTCGCGAACACTCCCTCGTTCTGCTCCTTCGCCGCGCTCATGTCCGCCTCCTCGACTCGTTCCGTCGAGGCCAGTGGCAGCTACCGTGCCGAAGCGCCGGCGCACGCCTCGCGAGCCGGTTCGATCACGATCCAGGCTGGATTCGCGCGACGTTGCGCGGCGCGTGGCAGCTGCGAAAGCGGCGTTGCTCACTGCAGTTCGCCGGCGCTGGCGACTGCAGTGTGCAGAGCACGGCCGCGGCGAGGCGCACATCGGCGGAACCCGCGGTGCGATGGCGATGGCAAGCGTCGTGCAATGCCGTCCCTCGGTGGCCTCCGCGCGGTGCCGCGGGAAAGGGTGAAACGTCGATGAGGTTGTTGGGTTCCTGGAAGGCCGTGCTGTTCCTCTTCGGTGCGAGCATCGCTGCGTGCAGCGCCACGCAGGGCGGGCCGCAGGAGGACACGGAGAATGCGAACGTTCTCGATCAGGCGTCGAGCCCGGCGTGCAACGCGTGCGCGAAGGCGGCCGCGACCGGGCTCTGCGCCGGCGAGGCCCAGGCCTGCAAGCAGGCCAACGACTGTGCGCCGCTCATGGAGTGCATCGCGTGCGGCGCATGCATGCTGGAGTGCGCCGCCGATCTGACCTGCGGTGGCGCGGCCGCGGCGGGTCCATCGGGCGCGACGAGCGGCGGTGCTTCGGGCGCGAGCAGCGGCGGCCAGGACCAAGGTCAGGACCAGGGCCAAGACCAAGACCAGGGTCAGGACCAGGGTCAGGATCAAGGCCAGGACCAGGGCCAAGACCAGGGTCAGGATCAAG
>JBBJMR010000398.1:0-6736 GCA_037720395.1 Polyangiaceae bacterium | reverse complement strand
CGTGCTCGACCCACGAGTGTCGCCGCTGGCCGCCAGCTGCGCAACCCCGGCGCGCTCCTTCCGGCAGCGGCGGCGCCGCGCCCAGCCTATACCTCCTCGGTGAGCGACCCCCCCGCGGACGGCATCGTCTGGAACGAGAGCGACACGGCGCTGCGCGACGACGTCTCCTCGCTCGGGTCCCTCCTCGGCGAGGTGCTCGTCGCCCAGCGCGGCGCGCCCTTCCTGGAGACGGTGGAGGCTATCCGCCTCGCGGCCAAGGCGCGCCGCGACCACGACCCGAACGCGCGCCAGCGCCTGGAGGACGCGCTGCACGGCCTCGAAGCCGGCGAGGCGCTCGAGGTGGTGCGCGCCTTCCAGACCTACTTCCTGCTCACCAACCTCGCCGAGCAGCTGCACCGCGTTCGCCGCGGCCACGACTACCAGCGCGCCGGCGCCGGGCCGCAGGCCGGCTCCTGGGCGGACTCCATCGCCCGGGCACGCGCAGCCGGCGTGGCCCTGCCCGAGCTCCTGGGACAGCTCGAGCGCATGCAGGTCATGCCGGTGTTCACCGCGCACCCCACCATGGCCGAGCGGCGCACCGTGCTCGAGAAGTCGCGGCGCATCGCCTTCGCCATGGCCGACGGGCGCAGCGCGCGCACGCCGGAGGAGGCGCGCTCCAGCCGCGACCGCCTGCGCATGGAGGTGACCACGCTGTGGCAGACGGAGGAGACGCGCCCGCACCGGCCGACCGTCGCCGACGAGCGCGGCTATGTCCTCTTCTTCCTGCTCGAGGTCGTCTACGAGGTCATCCCGCTGACCTACGAGACGCTGGAGCAGGCCATCGCCGAGGTCTACGGCGCCACCGTGCGCGTGCCGCCCTTCCTGCGCTTCGGCACCTGGGTCGGCGGTGACATGGACGGCAACCCCAACGTCACCGCCGAGACCGTCGCCGAGACGATCGCCGAGCACCGGCGCCTGGTGTGCGCGCGCTACCTGGCCGAGGTCCGTGACCTCGGCGGGCGCCTCTCCCAGTCGCGTCAGCGCGTGTCCATCTCCGCGGCGCTCGACGAAGCGCTGTCCGCCGACGCGCGCGCCCTGCCGGAGGTCGAGGTCGACGCGCGCGAGCCGTACCGCGCCAAGCTCTCCTATGTGGCGCATCGCCTGGAGCGCGACCTCTACCGGTCCGCCGCCGAGCTGCACGCGGACCTGACGCAGGTGCACGAGAGCCTGCGCGCGAACGGCGGCGAGGACGCGGGGGCCTTCCTGGTGCTGCGCCTGCTGCGTCGCGTGGAGACCTTCGGGCTGCACCTGGCCACCCTCGACGTGCGCCAGGACGCGCGCGAGCTGCGCGCACACCCCGAGGCCTTCCGCCCGGTCTTGCAAGCCGTGCGCGAGGCACGGCAGGTCGGTGACGGCGACGCCTTCGGCTCGCTCATCCTGTCGATGGCCCGCACCGCCGACGACGTGCGCCTGGCGACGCGGCTCTGCGCCGAGGAGGGCGTGCCCGACCTGCCGGTGGCCCCGCTCTTCGAGACCGTCGCCGATCTGGAGGCCGGCCCGGGCGTGCTGCGGGAGCTGCTCGCCGATACCGACTACCGCCAGGCGGTGCAGCGCGCCGGCGGCAGCCAGATGATCATGCTCGGCTACTCCGACTCCGCCAAGGACGCGGGCATGCTCGCCTCGCGCTGGGCGCTCTACCAGGCGCAGCGCGCGCTGCTCGAGGTGGCCGCCGCTGCCGGGGTGCCGCTCACGCTCTCTCCACGGCCGCGGCGGCACGGTGAGCCGTGGAGGCGGCCCGATGCACGACGCGGTGCGCGCCCAGCCTGCCGGTACGGTGGGGGCGCCTGCGCGTCACCGTCCAGGGCGAGACCATCGCCAGCAAGTTCTTCGTGCGCGCCATCGCGCGCCGCGAGCTGGAGTTGCTGGGCGGCGCTGTGCTCCTGGCCACGGTGGACCCGCCGCCGGAGCCGCGACCGGAGTGGATCGAGGTCACCCGCGCCGCCGCGGCGCGCCGCGCGACACGTACCGAGCGCTCGTCTACGACGACGCGGGCATGCCCGCCTTCTTCCGCGAGGCCACGCCCATCGACGCCATCCGCGAGCTGTTCATCGGCAGCCGTCCGCCCTCGCGCAAGGCGAGCGACCGCATCGAGGATCTGCGCGCCATCCCCTGGGTCTTCGCCTGGACGCAGACGCGCTTCCTGATGACCAGCTGGTACGGTCTCGGCACCGCGCTCTCCGAGGCCGATGCAGCGGTGCTACGCGAGATGTACGGCGGCTTCCTGTTCTTCCGCGACGTCATCGACAACCTGGCCATGGTGCTGGCCAAGTCGGACCTCGACATCGCCTCTCGCTACGTGTCGCTGGTCGGCGACCGCCAAGCGGCGGAGCGCATCGAGGCCAGCATCCGTGCCGAGCACGCCCGCACCGTGGCCGCAGTGCTCGCCGTCACCGGCACCAGCACGCTCCTGGAGCAGGAACCGGTGCTCGCGCGATCCATCCGCCTGCGCAACCCGTACGTCGACCCCATGAGCTACCTCCAGGTGGAGATGCTGCGCCGCTGGCGCGCGGGCGACGAGTCGGCGAGGCAGGCCGTGCTCTCCACCGTCAACGGGATCGCCGCCGGGCTGCGCAACACCGGGTGACGTGGAGCGTACGCGCCGCGCCGACGGACGGCGCGGGGCTCGACGAGCGTTCGCGTCGTGGATGCTTCATCGCGGCGCCGGCGTCTGCGAGACACGCGAGGCCAGCGTTTGCAGGTCGACCACCGCGTTCCGGGGCCGCCGCGTGAGCAGCGGCAGCATCACCGCCGCGCACAGCGCGCCGGCGACCGGCAGCAGGGCCTGCACGAAGGAGCCGGTGTGGTCCTTCACGAAGCCCGCCAGCAGCGGCCCCACCAGGCCGGCGACGCCCCAGGCGGTGAGGATCATGCCGTAGTTCATCCCCAGGTAGCTGGTCCCGAAGAAGTCCGCGGAGAGCGAGGGCATGGTCCCGAACCCGCCGCCATAGCAGAGCAGGACGATCGCGAAGGCCAGGCCGACGCCGACCAGGGAATGCAGCGAGCCCATGGCCACGAAGACCACCGCCTGTATCCCGAAGATGAGCGCATAGGCGCGCCCGCGCCCGATGTGGTCCGAGATCCACCCCCAGAAGATGCGCCCCAGGCCATTGAATACGGCGACGCCTCCGTAGACGGCCGCGGAGACGGCGGGCGTGGCGCCCGTCAGATCGGAGAGGATGGGGATGGCATTGCTGATGACCAGGATGCCGGCGGTGACATTGACGAACATCATCGTCCACAGCAGATAGAACTGGGGCGTGCGCACCACCTCGCTCGGCGGCAGGCTCCGCAGTGGCCGCAGCGACGAGGTGAAGGGCCGGCGACCCGTGCCGGCGGGCGGGTTGCGGAGGAGCAGGGCGCTGCTTCCGGCCAGGAGCGCGAACACCCCGCCGGCGTACGCGAACACGGACAGCACCGCGGAGACGTCGGCCTGGGAGAGCGCCAGTGAGGCGCCGTCGAACGAGACACCGCCCCGCACGGCCGCGTCGCGGGCAGCGATGTACACGGCGGCGTGGCGGGCGGCGAGGTCGAAGCCGTCGATGTTGGCCACCACGGTGTTGAACACCACCGCGCCGAGCCCGAACCCCATCACCACCATGCCGCCCGCCATCCCGCGTGCCTCGGGGAACCACTTGGTCACCGTGGCCACCGGCGTGATGTAGGCGATGCCGTTGCCGAAGCCGCCGATCAGCCCGTAGGTGACGACCAGCCACCCGTAGCCGAGGCGCGCGGTGCCCAGCCCGGCCAGCAGGTTGCCGAGCGCCCAGAGGCCCACGCCGCAGATGGCCACCACGCGCGGATCGACCCGGTCCTGGAGGCGACCACCGACGACTGCCCCCGTGCCCAGCGCGAAGATGCTGGCAGCGAAGACCATCGAGACCTCGAGGTTGGTCCACTGGAACGCGGCCGCGAGCGGTCGTGTGAAGAGGCTCCAGGAGTAGATGGTCCCGAGGCAGAGCATGACCACCAGCCCGGCCACCGCGATCCGCCATCGATCCGGGCGCGGCGGTTGCTGCGAATCCATGCGCTGATGAAACCAGCTTCGCCGCCAAACATTGTGGCGAATCGACAAGTATTTCAGCCGTATACGGCCCATCGCCGATGAAAATTCATGACCTGCTTCGGGGCTCGCATGACTGCGACTGCGGCGGCCGACTAGGCGAGGGCGTGCGTGAATCGGTCGCGCGCTGTGGTGCTGTGGGCGCCTGTCGCCTCGCGCGTACGCAGGCTTCGGATGGCTCCGCGTCGTCGACTGGCCGCGGCCCATCGGAGCGGGACCGCCCGTGCGGGCGGTCCCGTTGGCCGGGCCCGTGTCGATTCGTGCGCAACGATCAGGACCCGCGTGCCTCTTCTCAACGAGCGGACGTACATCTCGGCACGTCCCGGTTCACGGCAAGGAAGGCAACTCATGAAGATTCTTGGCTTTGTTTCGCCCTCGCGCAGGGGCGTCCTGGCGCCCCTCGCGGCGGCCCTCCTTACTGGCGCCTGTGGAGGCGACGACGGCCCCCTGACGGGTGACGACGCGAACCTCACCGAGGACAAGCTCGTCCCGGTGGCCTTCGAGGTCAGCGGCGTGATCGTCGGCGGCTCCGCGCCCTCCTCCGACGCGGCTCGCGCGAGCTGGGAGGCCACCTGCGAGACGTGGAGCGACAGCGTGCAGCGCGCGGCCGACCCGACCTCCGTCGACTCGCACGACTGCGGAACACCGAAGGACATCGGCGGCACGGGCGCCTACCAGTACACGTCGACGGCGATCGCCAAGCTGGTGGCCAAGCTCGCCGAGGGCACCGAGCCGCTGGCGTTCGAGCCCGGAGCCATCGCCGGCAGCAGCGGCCCGCGCGAGGTCGCCTATGCCTCGTGGCAGGCTGCCTGCGAGGCGAGCCTCCAGCGCATCAAGGCCATCTACGGCGATCGACTCCTGGCCGGCAGCTGCCAGGTGCCCAAGGACATCGGGCCCAGCGGCGAGTACTTGTTCACGTCGCCGCTTTCCCTCTGGATCGCGCCGCCCGACGGCACGGAGATCGAGCTCGACGGGTGGCTGGTCGGTGCCCCGGGGCCGCGCGCGCCTGCGCAGCAGAGCTGGCGCGAGGGATGCGACGCGTGGCTCGCAGATGTCGCGTCCCTGTCCACGGCCCGCTTCCTCGGCAGCTTCTCCTGCGGCGAGCTGAAGGACATCGGGCCGGCCGGCAGCTACCAGTTCCAGTCGGCGCCCGTCGGGCGACTCGCCGTCCCGCTCCAGGAAGGCACCACGCTCGACAAGAAGGAGCTGCCCCAGGTGCAGGGGGAGAGCGGCGTGCGCGACGAAGCCTTCGTCAGCTGGCGCGCTGCCTGCGTCGCCGCGCTCGAGGCGGCCGAGGCCGACGCCGGCGAGCGCTACCTCGCCGGCACCTGTCACCTGCCCAAGGACGTCGGCGGCACGGGGACCTACCGCTTTGCGTCCTCGGCCACCGTCTGGCTCGGCGACCTGGCCAAGGCGCCGCCGGACCCGGGCCCTGGCCCCGACCCCGACCCCATCGACGAGGACCTCCTCGACTCCCCGGTGGCCGCCGAGTGCAACGAGCGCTGCGTGGCCATGATGGACGCCTGCGACGCGGGGCCCGTGCAGCAGACCTGCGACGCCATGTGCGCCACCGCGCCCACCGAGGCGCAGATCGCGTGCGCCGAGGCGACGAGCTGCGACACGCTGCAGCTCTGGACGCAGGAGTGCCTCCTCTTCCAGTGAGCCGCGGCGTCCGGGCCCAAGGCCCGGCGCAGGTGTCGGGAAGCCACGCGCACCTCGGGTCCCGGCGTATCCTGCGCCGGCACCAGAGGACCGACACATGGCCACCACTCCCAAGTCTGCCGACGTATTCGTCTTCAAGCCGCCGCTCCGGGAGCGCGTGCGCTTCGTTGGCAAGCTCGGCATCCTCGTGGCGGTGATGCTGGCCATGATGGTCGTCAACGCCATCGGAGGCTCCAACGCCTTCACGCCTGCCGGCCACGAGGGGTACGTCTTCCAGCAACCGCTGGCCATCGGCCAGCGCGAGTTCGTGCGCACCCAGCGCGGCCCGACCTCGACGGGCTGGGCCTGGCGCTACGGGGTCACCAACCTCGACATGCGCATCACCACCTACAGCGAGGAGCTGAAGATCTTCAGCTCCGACAACCTGGAGGTGACCTTCGAGGCGCACGCGCGCATCCGCCTCAAGGGCGGCTCGACCAAGGAGGTGGTGGAGCGCTACAGCGGCACCGAGTGGTACGCGAACAACGTGCGCCGCCCCTACACCACCGCGGTGCGCGAGACGGTGCGCAAGGTCGAGGCCTTCACCATCAAGGACCAGAGCCTGCAGATCGCCCACACCGTGCTCGAGCGCCTGCGCGCCGAGTACAAGGACACGCCCATCGACTTCGTGAGCTTCACCATCGGCAACATCTCCTACCCGAAGTCGGTCGAGGAGCGCGTGGTGCAGAACCTGGCCTCCGAGCAGCGCCGCCAGCGCATGGAGGTCGCCCGCCAGATCGCCGAGGCCGGCGCGAGCATCCTCGAGGTCCGCGCCAAGGGCGAGGCCGAGGCGCAGCAGATCGAGCAGGCCACGCTGACGCCGCTCTTCGTGCAGCACGAGGCGGCGGAGCTCTATCGCGACCTGGCCATGGAGAAGGACGACGTCCTGTCGGTGCCGGTCCAGGCGGCCGTCATCCGCCGGCGTTCGGAGCCACG
>JBBJMR010000397.1:0-6747 GCA_037720395.1 Polyangiaceae bacterium | reverse complement strand
AGCGAGTAGCGGCGGTAGAGCTGCTTCTCGTCGCGCAGCGCCTCCTCGGCGGAGCAGGGCAGGATGCCGAGGCGCTCCAGCCCGTGGGCCAGCACCTTCATGGCGGCGCGGTTCGGCTCCATGAAATCGTTGCCCGGCTTGACCTCGCGGAAGGCGGCGGCCTGGGCCTCCAGCACCAGCTCGTAGATCTCGCGCTGCTCCCTGGAGAACTTGCCGCCGATGGGCAGCGTGCGGGTGATGTCTGCGGTGTAGAGCGAGTTGCCCTCCACGCCGGCGTCGAGCAGGAGCAGCTCGCCCTTGTCGAGCAGGCCGTCGTTGCGCGTCCAGTGCAGGATGCAGGCGTGCTGGCCGGAGGCGGCGATGGTGCCGTAGCCGACGTCGTTGCCCTCGACCCGGGCGCGCAGGTTGAAATGCCCCTCCACCTCGCGCTCGCTCTTGGCCGTCGTCAGGGAGGCGATGACATCCTCGAAGCCGCGCTTGGTCGAGGCGATGACCCGCGACAGCTCGGTGATCTCCTGGGCGTCCTTGATGAGGCGCATCTCGGAGAGGAAGGCCCCCAGCTCCCTGTCGCGGTCCCGCGCCGGGAGCTGCCGCTCCGGTAACAGTGACTCGATGCCGCCCGAGAAGCCGCGCAGCAAGCGCCACGGCCGTGTCGCCTTGCCGCCGTGCAGTGACTTGACCAGCTCCGGAAGGTCCCCGAGGCCCCGGCACTCGTGCACCCCGAAGCGCTGCCGGCTCTGCTCCACGCCGAGGCGCGGGCCGACCCAGAGCTCGCCCTTCACCCGGTCGGTGAAGAAGGTGGTGTCGGTGCGGCCAGGGTTGGGCTCGACGAAGAGCACGTCGCGGTGCCCGCCGCCGGCCTGCGGGACCATCACCAGCACGCAGTCCGGCTCCAGGTTGCCGGTCAGGTAGTAGAAGTCGGTGCCCGGGCGAAAGCGGTAGTGCGTGTCGTTGGCGCGCACCTTCTCGTGGCCGGTGGGGATGACCAGCGTCTCGGCCGGAAACTGCCGGGAGAGCACCCGCCGCCGGGCGTGGAAGGCCTCCGCGTTGCGGAGGCGGGGCGTCGGCTTGCCCGAGGCCGGCTTCCAGTCCTCGAGCATGAAGGCCAGCAGGGCGTCGGGCAGGGCCGAGTCGTGGGTGGCCGCCTTGCCCTTGCGCGCCGGGGGGCTCTCGGCGGCGGTGCGGGTCGGCTTGCGCTGCGCCTGGGGCTTGCTGGGCATGGGTCATATCTCGCGACGAATCGGGGGGCGGTCAAGCCATCCGGGGCGGTTTGCGGGCAGTCTGCGGCGAGGACGGCGGTCGTGGAGGCCGCTCGGTCGGGGGTCGGGCGCCCCCGCCGCCGGGGCCGGGGTCGTTCGGCCCCTCGCGGCCCTGCCGGCCGCGTGCTAGAGGCTCCGCCCTTTTATGCCCCGCAGCGATCTCCGCAACATCGCCATCGTCGCCCACGTCGACCACGGCAAGACGACGCTCGTCGACCACATGCTCCGTCAAACCGGGGCCTTCCGGGACAACGCCGTGGTCACCGACCGGGTGATGGACTCCAACGACCTGGAGAAGGAGCGGGGGATCACCATCCTCGCCAAGAACACCAGCATCCGCTGGCGCGGCACCAAGGTGAACATCGTCGACACGCCCGGCCACTCCGACTTCGGCGGCGAGGTGGAGCGCACCCTGATGATGGCCGACGGCGCTCTGCTGCTGGTGGATGCCGCCGAGGGCCCGCTGCCGCAGACGCGCTTCGTCCTCTCCAAGTGCCTGGAGCGCGGCTTCAAGATCATCGTGGTCATCAACAAGATCGACCGCAGCGACGCCCGCGCCCACGAGGTCCTCTCCGAGGTCTTCGACCTCTTCTGCGACCTGGAGGCCAGCGACACCCAGACCGACTTCCCGGTGGTCTATGCCGTCGCCAAGTTCGGCCAGGCCAAGCGCGAGCTGGAGCAGGAGGCCACCGACCTCACCCCGTTGTTCGACGTCATCCTCGAGCACATCACCCCGCCGGACAGCGACTCCGAGGGACCGCTGCAGATCATCGTCTGCAACACCAGCCACGACGACTACGTGGGCCGCCTCGCCGTCGGTCGCGTGGTGCGCGGCACGGTGCGGGCCAACGGCTCGGTGGTCGTCGTCGGCGAGAACGGCAACGCCAAGGGCTCGGTCAAGCAGCTCTACACCTACGAGGGCCTCAAGCGCACCTCGGTGCCGATGGCCTCCGCAGGCGAGGTGGTGGCCATCGCCGGGCTCGAGACAGTGACCATCGGCGACACCATCTGCGACGCGGACAAGCCCGATGCGCTGCCGCGCATCGTGGTCGAGGAGCCGACCATCAAGATGCGCGTCGGCGTCAACACCTCGAGCTTTGCCGGCAAGTGCAAGGAGTCGAAGTACCTGACCAGCCGCCACCTCAAGGACCGCCTGGAGCGCGAGTCGCGCCGCAACCTGGCCATCCGCGTCGAGTCCACCGAGGTGCCGGACACCTTCGTCGTCCTCGGCCGCGGCGAGCTGCAGCTGGCCATCCTGGTGGAGACCATGCGCCGCGAGGGCTACGAGGTGCAGCTCTCCAACCCCGAGGTCGTGACCCGCGAGATCAACGGGCAGATGATGGAGCCCATCGAGCTGGTGGTCGTCGACGTGCCCGACACCTACGTCGGTGTGGTCACCGAGCGCCTCGGCACCCGGCGCGGGCGCATGGTGAAGATGACCAACCCCGGCTACGGCCGGGCCCGCCTGGAGTACCGCGTCCCTTCCCGCGGCCTCATCGGCTTCCGCGGCGAGTTCCTCACCGCCACCCGCGGCACCGGCCGGCTCAACCCCCTCTTCGACGGCTGGGAGCGGTGGGGCGGGCCCTGGGTCCGCCGCCCCACGGGTGCCATCGTCTCCGATGGCTTGGGCGTGCCCACCCCCTACGCCCTGCACCACCTGCAGCCGCGCGGCAGCTTCTTCATCGTCCCCGGCGTCGAGGTCTACGAGGGGATGATCATCGGCGAGCACAACCGCAACAACGACACCGACGTCAACGTCATCAAGGAGAAGAAGCTCTCCGCCATGCGCACCGCCGGCAAGGACGAGAACATCCTCCTCGCCAGCCCGCGCCTGCTGACCATCGAGACGGCCATGGAGTGGATCGACGGCGACGAGCTGGTCGAGGTCACGCCGGACGCGGTGCGGGTGCGCAAGAAGGTGCTGGCCTGCAACATGCGCGGCCGCCGCACCGACGAGATCGAGCAGTCGCAGTCGATCGATTGAGCCTGCGCGTGTCGACTGCCGACGCCGCAGGTCGAGAAAACGCTCGGCCTTGGTGGCGGGTGGTGGTCTCGGCTGGCTCGAGCAGCACGAGGTGTGGGGGGCCCCGCGGAACTTGCTTGCGCGGGGGGAGAGGGCCGCGGGCCATCTCCCGGGACTAGAGATCGGCGCAGCAGCGGAAGCCGACCTTGTCGCTGGCCTGGGTGAGCGGCTCGGCACCGTCCGAGTCGCAGCGCAGGTTGTGCTTGTTGCCGGCGTTCTCCGTCTCGAGCAGCCCGCCACCGCGCTGTAGGCAGCTGCCCGCGCTGCAGGCGTCCTCCCACTCGCGCACGTTGCCGCTCATGTCGAAGATGCCGGCGTAGCCGCCGTTGCACGCTGGGTAGGTGGCGACCGGCTCGGGGTCGAAGTCGCCGGTGTCGAGGCCGTGGCAGTTCGTGCCCATGTAGACGCTGCCGTACGGGAAGACCTTGGCGCCACCCTGGGAGCAGGCGTTGAACCACTGGCTCTGTGCCTCGTCGGCGGCGTCGGCCGGGGCCACGCTGCCACCGCCGATCTTCCCGCACAGGCGCTTGCCGGCCAGCTTGCAGAAGGCCACCGCGTCGCACCAGTCGACGCAGGTCACCGGGACGGTCGGCGTGCCGATGGGCGTGAAGTCGCACGTCGGCTCCAGGTCGTTGCCCACGCAGGGGCCCTGCTGGTCCGAGGGATCGGCGACGCCCAGGAAGTTGTTGTAGGCCTCCTGGATGACCTCGGTCTTGTCGACGCAGTAGTTCCCGCCCGGCGACGGCACCTGCACCATCGGCCCGCCGTTGGCCGGGCAGCTCGGCGGGGTGCCGCCGCTTCCGCCCTGCCCCGCGCCGCCGCCCCCCACCCCGGCGCCGCCAACCGGCCCCGCGCCGCTGCCGGGACCGACGGTGACGCCCGAGCCGCCGCCGCCCACGGGACCGCTGCTGCTGGCGCCGCTGCCGGTGCCGCCGGCGCTGATGGAGGACGCGGCCCCGCCGCTGGACGCGCCCGCGGCGCCGGCGCCGTCGGAGTCGTCCAGCTCGTAGCCGTCGAAGGAAATGGCGCAGGCCGCCAGCGACGACGCCGTGGCGGCAAAGGCGACCAGGAAGCGCGCGCGGCTCACGCCTCCCCTTACATCACTTCTTCTTGCCCTTGTCCTTATCGTGGTCGTGGTCGTGGTCGCCGTGCTTGTCGCCGCCGCCGGGGTGGTTCGGCTTGTCGGGCTTGGGGGGCGTGTCGGCGGACTTCTGCGCCTTCTCGATCTCCGTGCGAGCTTGCTTCAACAGAACGACGGCCTTGAAGCGGTGACCACCGAAGGGCGGGTTGTTGCCCGGGTTCTGGGCGGCCTCGAGGAGCGCGATGGCCTTCTCCACGGCGCCGTCCGCTACCTCCAGCCGCGCGTCGGCCGCGTAGTCGATACCGCCGAAGAACGCGCCCGCCACGACCAAGCCCGAGAGCCCCGCCACCAGTCCGTATCGCTGCACGGCCTTCATCGTTCCCTCCTCCGCCTCGACCCAACGCCGGGGAATTCCCTGCGCATCATACAGAGACGAAGCTGGCGAGCTTCCTTTCACGCGGCCCGGGCGATTACGTACAAGAGGGGGATCTGCTACCCACTCCCACCTCGCTGGCGCCCAGGTTCAGTGCTGATCCGCGTCGTCGCCGAGGCCGGCGGCCGGCCGGCAACGCCCGGACACGCCCGAGCTGGGTTTTCGTGCCTCAGGCGCGCGGCCGGCAGCGGCTGCCATGGCTCCGTCGCCCCGCGAGGTGTCGCCAGGCCGCCAGCGAGCACGGACGTGACTGAAATTGGACGCGCCGCGCGTTCGTACCTCGGACGTTGGCTCTGACGTTGTCTGCGCGCTTGTCGTCGCTTGTGCGCGACCGCAGACCTAGGACTACCAGTCCGAAACTCTTTCGGAATACGCTCATCCAAAGTTTCGTATGAGCGAACTGGAAGCTCGTCGCCAGGGTCGCGTTCTCCTGACGAGTCCCCCAGGCTCCAGCAACACCCCCATGACCACCACCGAGACGCTCAGAGATCGCGCCGAAGCGCGCGTGGGCACGGTGCTGCGTGGCAAGTGGCGGCTCGACGCCGTGCTCGGCGTGGGCGGCATGGCCAGCGTCTACTCGGCCACCCATCGCAACCAGGCGCGGGTGGCCATCAAGCTCATGCACCCGGAGATCGCCGCCGAGGCGGAGGTCACCGAGCGCTTCCGCCGCGAGGGCTACCTGGGCAACGTCGTCGATCACCCGGGCACCGCCAAGGTGCTCGACGACGATGTGACCGAGGACGGCTCGCCCTTCCTGGTGATGGAGCTGCTGGAGGGGGAGACCGTCGAGGAACGCTCGACGCGGAAGGATCGCACCCTGCCGGTGAGCGAGGTGGTGGCCGTGGCCGACAAGGCGCTCGACGTGCTCGCCGCCGCGCACGACAAGGGCGTCGTCCACCGCGACCTCAAGCCGGAGAACCTCTTCCTCACCGTGCAGGGCGAGCTGAAGATCCTCGACTTCGGCATCGCGCGCATGCGCGAGGTGGCGCCCGAGTCGCACACCCGCACCCGCGTGGGCGCGCTGCTCGGCACGCCGGCGTACATGGCCCCGGAGCAGGCCCGGGGCCGCTGGGACGACGTCGACGCGCGCACCGACATCTGGGCGCTGGGCGCGACGCTGTTCACCCTGCTCGCCGGGCGCTTCGTGCACGAGGGCTCGACGGTGCAAGAGCAGCTCATCCTCGCCGGCAGCGCGCGCGCGCCGTCGCTGGCCACCGTCGCCCCGGCGGCGCCGGTGTGGCTGGTGCAGCTCGTCGACCGCGCCCTGTCGTTCGAGAAAGCGGCGCGCTGGCCCGACGCGCGCACCATGCAGGCCTGGCTGCGCCAGCACATCACCGGGGACAAGGAGCCCGAGCGGCTCAGCCTGCCGGTGCCCTCGGTGCTGCGCAGCAACGTCTTCGTGATGCGCCGCTCGTCGTCGCATAGCGACACCGAGCTGGCCGAGACCACCGCTCGCCCCGTCGCCGAGGACATCTCCTCCATCCCGCCCCCGGCGCAGCGCCGCACCCGGGCGCTGCGGGGGGGCGGCGGCTGGGCCCTCGGTGTCGCCGCCGGCGTCCTCTGGTGGCGCGCCTCCGACCCGCCCATCGCCAGCGGCCCGGTGCCGGAGGCCACGGTGCGCGTGGCCGGTCCGGCCATCGCCGCCACGGTGGCGCCGGTGGTCGAGAAGCCCGCCGAGCCGCCGGTGCGCGACAAGCCCGCCGAGCCGGCGTCTGCCGCTGCCGACCCCAGCCGGCCGACGCCCCCTGGCGGCCACCCGGTGGGGCCGCGCTCCCGGCCCAGCGGCGACAAGCCCGGCGCCGACAAGCCTGGCGAGGCGCGCCCGGCGTCGACCGGCGCGCCGGTGGCGCCGCCTGCCAGCGCGAATCCCTTCGACCGTCGCTTCTGATGTGAGACGCTCGGCGGCCACGATGGGCGAGCGGCGGGCGGCGCGGATCACGGGGCGGCGGAG
>JBBJMR010000145.1:0-21109 GCA_037720395.1 Polyangiaceae bacterium | reverse complement strand
CTGCTGCGCTGAGCCGTCGCCCGGCCCGTGCACCCACACGACCATTAGGAGTGCCCGATTTACTCGCACGAATGGTGCGCCTGGATCGGCTTATCGTCGGCAATCGTAAATATGGTTACACTGCCGTCCTCATGCGCAGCACGCGTTATCACGATTGGCATGCACTCACCCTGCGGTATATGCCAACAAGTGTGTGTAATCAATATGATTGCACCAATTATCACATCCTTCAACTATTGCCATGGCCGACCTCACTGTTTGCATTGAAGTACGTGATTGTGATCGAGCTGCCACCAGAACGAGGGTCGTAGGATGAGCTCAGTCTTCCCCAGGCGTACTCATACGGCGGCGGCCCGAGTTCATCCTTCAACCACTCGTCATGACGACTCTTGAGCGCAAGCTCTCGGGCCTCAGACCACGTGTCCCAGCTCGGCGTTGGATCCGAGGTTTCATGCTCACTCATCGAGATCTTTCGTAGAACGCCATCCTCGAATGTGAACGCTGCCGCGACAACGCGGCCCCCGACGGGTATCGCGTTGATCGAGCGCGTCACCCATGATCCGTTTGCTACCCGAAGCTGCGACAAACCGCCGATGTCGCCGCGTAGGAACTGTTCGTCCGTCGTCCGAGCGCCCACGGTTTCGCCGGCACCTACTATGATATCACCGGTGGCCTTGTCGATCACCGCAGTTTCCTTTCACCTACACGAACCGTGTTTGTCTTCCAGGTGGGCACGTAGAACTGGGTGGCGCCACCTACGCCATTTTGCGGATTGCGTTCCGTTATTGCAACCGCAGCTGGTGTGTCGACTTTGAATTCGTATACCCCGAACGTTGACCGTGGCGCATACTTCTCGTGCGGCTTCACCTGAAGAAGCTGCTGCATCGCCGCGGCGCTTCCCCCCGCCTGCTCCAATGCCTCAATGGTAGTGAAGTAGCCAGACAAGCCGGGTTCTCCAGCGATGATGCGTGTGCCAGCCGGCAGAATCACGTTCCTCCAGTTGTCAACGCCTGGGTAGTCCTCGCTACCTTGCCAGTTCCTCGCTTGCGTCGCTGGGTCAACGCAGAGACCCAAAGAATCTGTGTCCCTATCCGGAGCGCCGGTGAATGACAGCAGGTTGAGTCCGCCGGCCCGCCCAATCGGGTCTGGCGTAATCCATCGGCCCGTATCAGGGTCGAACCATCGAAATCGACTGCAAGCAAGATTTACGTCCGGGTCATAGTATTGACCACGCAGACGAAATGGACTCCCTTCCTCTGGACGGTCGACGTCGTGCTTGCGACTACCGTCAATCGTATCAATCGCACGCATGCGCTCCGGGCTATTCACCTCCGCGCCATGCCACTCGCCTAATTCAGTTCCCCAAGCCGAATGGCTCGCCGCCCACGCCACCCTCCCGTCCTCCCCGACCAGCTCCTTCGGCATCCCCAGGTGGTCGTTCACCACCAGGAACACCTCGCCCTGCTCCACCTGCAGCAGCGGCACCACCGTCCCGGGCTCCATCACGAACACCCGGGTGAACCCGTCGGGCGCCACATCCGCGGCGTGGGCGTCGCCATCCCACACGTACCGACTCACCTGCAGCGCCGGCAGCGCCTCCTTTCCCTTCTCCAGCGCGAGCGCCACCATCGCCGCCGTGTCGGCGCGCTCCGTGGGGATGACGGTCTTCTTCACCCGCCGCCCGAACGCGTCGTACGCGAACAGCACCCGCTTGCCGCTCGCGAAGGCCACCTCGCGCAGCCGGTCGCGCAGGTCCCAGTCGTAGCGGACCGACTCCGACTCGATCGGCTGCCCGCGCCCATCGAGCGGCGTCTTGCGCACGCGCCGCCCGTGGACGTCGTTCTCGTAGACGGCATCCCGCGTCCGCGTCAGCAGGTTGCCGGTCTCCGTGCGCCACGGCGTCGTCCGGCCCCGGTCACCGAGGTCGCCGAGGATGTTGACCAGGGAGCCGGTGGGGTCGTACTCGAACACCTCGCGGTGTGGCCCGCGCGCCGCCAGCACCAGCTGGCCCAGCGCGTCGTGCTCGTACGTGGTCGTGCCCCAGCGCGCGTCCTCGATGGCCGTCGGCCGCCCCAGTGCGTCGTAGTGCCAGCGCCGCGCCGACAGCACCGCGGCCGCCGCCTGGCCATCCGGCGCCGGCGCCGTGGTGCGCTGGTCGATGAGCCTGTCGAGCGCGTCGTACGCGCTGAGCACGTCGACGCCGCTCTGGTAGACGTGCTTGCGCACCTCGCGCCCCAGCACGTCGCGCTGGATGAGGATCTTCTTGCCGTCCTGCTCCAGGCCGACGAGCGCGTCGCCTGCGTCGAAGTGGTACCGGGTGGTCGCCCCGCTCGGCAGCACCCGCTCCACCACCCTGCCCCGCCGGTCGTGGGCGTAGCGGATGACGGCGCCGTCCTGGGACTCCACCACCACGCGTCCGAAGCGATCGCGCTCGAAGTCGGTGACCACCTTGCCGGTGGCCTCGTCCACGACGGCGCGCTGCAGGCGCCCGAGCTTGTCGCGCTGGAAGCGCAGCGTCCCGTGCGCCGAGCCGTCGACGACCACGTTGCCGAGCGGGTCGTACTGCAACGTCCGGAAGAGGCTCTCCGGCAGGTCGATGCGCGTCAGGTTGCCGGAGAGGTCGTAGCGGTACTTCTGCAGCCGCCCGTGGAAGGCGCGCTCGCCGATGATGCGCCCGGCGGGGTCGTACTCGTACTCGTAGCGCTCCTCGAGCGGGTTCACGATGCGGCGCAGCCGCTCCAGGTCGTCGTACTGGAACGACCAGGCCTGCCCGTGCGCGTCGATCAGCCGCTCCAGCGCGAAGAGGCCGCCGTACTGCATGCGCGTGACGTGGCCGAGCGCGTCGACGACCTCGGTGACGCGCCCGCGCGGGTCGTACGCCACGCGCGTCGTCGACCCGTCGGGGAGCTGGCGGGAGACGGCGCGCCCGAGGGCGTCGTAGGCGACGCGCGTCTCGCGCCCGAGCGCGTCGCGCCGCGCCACCGGCCGACCCAGGCCGTCGTACGTGTACTCGGTGACCGCACCGCGCGCGTCGACCTCGCGCACCAGGTTGTGCTGCGCGTCGTACGCGAATGCGTACAGCTGCGCGCCATCCGCGAACACGGCATCCAGACGGCCGTGCGCGTCGTACGCGAGCGAGAACGTCTCTCCGGTCGGACGAGTGACGCCAGCGAGCAGCCCGCGCGCGTCGTGCTGGTACGTCGTCTGGTTGCCGTCCGCATCGCGCCGCGAGATGGGCCGGTCGCCGTCGAAGCGCCAGCGGGTGGCGTTGCCGGCGGGGTCGATGACCTCGACCAGGTTGCCGCGCGCGTCGTAGCGCCGCGCCAGCGTCTCGCCGGCCGCGTTGCGCTCGGCCACCACGTAGCGATCGGCGTCGTACTCGAGCGCGCGCGCCCACTGCTTGTCGAGCGTCTCCTCGCGGGTGATGAAGCCGTCGGCCGTCCACGTGTAGCGCCGCGCCTCCTCGTGGCCCGAGGTCATCGTCGTGCGCGCCGTCAGGTCGTACGCGATCGACGTGTCGTAGATGCCGCCATCGCCCGCGGTGCGCGCGCAGCGCCCGCTATCGTCGTACCCGTAGCGGAAGCCGAGCCCCGTCTCGAGCGTGCGCCGCACCAGCCGATGCAGGCCGTCGTACTCGAACGTCTGGGTGCCGCCGAGGGCATTGGTGACGCGCGCGAGCTCGCCGGAGCCGTGGTAGCCGTAGTCGACCCATTGCAGGAGCTCGGGGCGCTCGCCCGCGCTCCAGACCTCGGCGCGGGCGATGGTCTCGGCGCCTGTCCCCGTCGTCTTGGGTGAGGCCGCGTTCCAGAGCAAGCGCAGCGCCCGTCCGGCGGTGTCGGTGACCTCCGTCAACCGATCCCCGTCGTAGCGCAGGTCGACGTGATTGCCGGACGCGTCGCGGATGCTGCGCAACCACAGGCGACCGCCGGGCACAGCGGCAGCGAAGCGGCGCACTTGCCGCGTGCGCGCGCTCTCCACCTCGATCCACCGCCCGCGACCCTCGCAGCGGAGCGTCAGGCGCTCGCGGCGGTGGAACGTCTCCTGACCCGGACCGACCTTCTCGAACCAGATCCAGCGGCCATCCTCGGCGCGCAGCCGCCATATTGCCTCGCCCGGCTCGATCCATTGCTCGAGGCTGATCGACCACCCGCCGCGTCCGAGGCCACCCCGCTCCTTCGATCGCCCTGACGAGTAATGGCGCTTCCATTGCACCGGGATGACGCCCGGCGTCGCCAGGTCGACGAAATCGTCCACCACGAAGCCGGTCGCCGCCGCCACCGGGTCGGTGCCCTTGCAGGTGCTCGGCTCCGCCGGATCGTTGGCCTTGCCCGGCTGCGGCGCGAGCGCGGTGGCGTCCTTGCGCATCTTGTCGGCGTCCGCCTCGGCCTGCGACAGCGCGGCGTCCGCATCGGCCGCATCGAGCAGCTTCCCGGGCACCTGGGTGGTGCCAGCCACCGACGCGGCCTGGTTCACCGCCACCGATTCGCCGGTGCGCACCAGGCCCTTGCCGTCGGACGTCGTCTTGCCGGACCCGCCGGTGACCACCATGTGGCCCGCGCTCCCCGCCATCCCGTGCGAGACGATATCGCCGCCCGTCGGGGTCGAGGGCTGGTTGCCGGGCGTGTCGGTGGGCATGTGGCTGCCCTCGACCAGCACGGGGTTGCCGCCCACCTTGGTGGCGCTGCTGGTCTCCTGCGCGCCGTCACTCCCGGCGGTGGTGACGTATGGCGCCGGCACCGGCCCGGCCGGAGGCACGGGCGGGTTGTTGCTCATCTGCGGCGGTGCGGCGACCTTCGCCCCGCCGCCGGTGTGAGCCACGTCCCGATCGCCCGACGTCGTGCCCATGGCCGCTACGGCAGCTCCACGCTCGCGGCTGCGAAGCGCACCACGCGCGCGATGTGCGCGGTCATGGTCTGGCCGCCAATGCGTACCGTCCCGTCCGCCTCGAGCACCAGCGTCGCCTTGCCGGCGCGCAGCACGACGCTGCGCTCACCGGCGATCTCCACCTCGCTCGCCTCCACCGGGCTGCGCGTAGGCTCCGTCTGCAGCGCGCCCACCACCAGCGCTCCGTCCGGCCCTGGCGCGAGCAGCACCGTGCGCCGATCGCGGAGGCACTCGGCTGCCAGCGCGGGCGATACGCCCGGGGCGAGGCTCGCGCAGACGCGCTCTCCGGAGAGCAGCCGCGCGCGATAGCTGCCCTTCGCCGACATCTCGAGCTGCGCCGCATGCAGCCCGGCCGTGAGCGGGCTCGAGCGCGGCGCCTGCCGGCGGCTCGCCTTGGCGCCGACCGCGCCGATGGATGTCACCTTGCTACGGCCCATCGTCATCCCGCCTTTCTCATCGATCGCCACCCATGACAGCGCTCACCTTCTTCGCCGCGCCGACCAGCGCCCGGCCGCGATGGGCGCCGCGCGTGCCAGCTCCGCTCGTGCCAGTCCCAGTGCTTCACGGACGCGCCGCATCGGCGCCGCCAGCTCCACCACCAGCGCGGCGCCGGTGCGGGCGCGCAGCTCGTCGAGCCGCGCGGCGAGCTCCAGCGCCGAGCAGCGCTCCTCGGCCAGCTCGGCCACCGCGGCGGCGACGGTCCAGGGCGCGCCATTCAGCGCACGCACGTCCTCGCTCAGGCCAAGCTCGGCGATGGCCTCGCGCCACGCCGCTGGCACCCGCGCCTGCGGTGCGGGCACGATGGCCCCGAACATGCCGACCAGCGCATCGAGCGCCGCCTCGGCCAGCTCGGGTTCGACGAGCGCGTGGAGGAGCAGCGACCAGGTCAGCGGGTGACCGAAGCGGCCCACGGCCCGGACGAGGCGGGCATCGAGGCCGGACTCGTGGCCGATGCGTTCGAGCACCTCCAGGTCGCGCGCTTCGCCGCCCATGACCACCAGGTCCGCGGCGCGCGTGCCGAGCACCCGCGACAGGCCGGGCGCGCGCAGGCGCTCCAGCGCGTCCGGGGCGCCCCAGAGCAACAGGGCCCGCGCCGCCTCGTAGGCCACGGCAGCATCCGGCGACTCGATGCCCGCGCGCGGCGCTCATCGCCGTCGCGCTGGCATCGGCCGCCGCCAGCGCCCGCAGGGCGGCCACCACGCAGGGCGCGTCCGTAGCGCGCAACGCTTCGTCCTCCAGGCCCCCGCGCTCCGTGCCCACCTCACGCGCGGCAAGGTGGATTGCCACGGCCCGGAGCGGCGGCGCTCCGTCCTGGAACAGTACGTCGCACAGCGCGCGGTTCGCGGCGCCGGCGGCGACCAGCGCATCGACCGCGACATCGACCTCTGCCACGGATGCATCGGCGCCGAGCAGCGCGCCGAGCCCGGCGGCGCGGTCGCGTGGTGATCCGGCGCCACCCAACCGCGCCGCCGGCCAGATGTCCCACGGTCGACCCTCCGCGTGCCCGCGCTGTGCCTGCGCGAGCGCCGTCTGAGCGGGTGCGGCGCCGCAGGTGGACAGCGCCGCTTGCAGCGCGTCGATGCGGTGCTCCCGGCCGGGGCGATCCGCGACCGGGCGCGTCCACCGCTGCTCGGCGAGCACCGCCAGCGTGGCCACACCGTCGCCGGCGATGCGCAGCCGCCACGCATCCGCGGTGACCGGCTCTGCGTGCTCGCCGCCGATGCGCGGACCCGCGGCAGGCGCGGCGCGCGGCGGGGCCAATGGCTCGCCGGGCGCGGTCACGTCGCACCTCGCTTCGCGGTCGGGACCTCCAGCTGCGTGAGCCCGCGCGTGCCGTCTGCGGAGATCGCCCAGCACAGGACACGGCCGGCCCCGGCTGGAGCGAATCGAGCGAATCGAGCGGCAGCGCGCTCCCGCGCGATCGCATAGGCAACTTGCACCAGGCCGGCGGCGCCGCCGGTACGGCCGACGAACGCCTCCACGCAGAGGTTGGCGATGCGTTCGTGGAGACGGCTGACCTGCCGCGCGCAGGCGTAGGTCCAGTCCGAGAGGCGCAGATCGTCGACCCGCGCCTGCCCGTAGGCACGCACCACGCGCATCGGCGCCGGCGGTGCCACCCGCTCGAGGAGCGCCGTCATCGCCTGGCCATCGACGATGGCCTCGTCGTGATCGCTGCCGCTTCCGCGCATCACCGCCGCGCCATGGACGCGCCCCAGCACCTCCGCGCCACCGGGACGAGCGTCGTCCCGCACCAGCAGCACCGCCGCGGCAGCCTCGAGGGTGCGGGCGACTCCATTACCCACTCTGGCGTGCGGCGCTGCTCCGCGGCGGCAACGTCGAGGGTGACCAGGGAGTCGGCCGCCACGACCAGCACCGCGCCGACCTCTGCCGCGTCGAGCCAACCCTGTGCAGCGGCGAGCGCCGAGAACGCCGACGCCGCGCCGCGTGCCCGGGCACGAACCGGCAGCCCGAACGCGCGCGCCAGGTGCGCGCTCACCGCGTCCAGCTCGGCATCGCTCGGGCGGGCGTCCGTCTCTCCCAGGCAAAGGACGACCGCCGCACCCCGCTGCGTGGCCGCCCCCGCGCGCGCCAGCGCTTCCCGCCCCGCGGCCTCGCCGAGCGCCGCCATCCGCTCCGCGACGGGCATGCGCGCGCCGAGCCACGGCGCATGGTGCACGAAGATGGGCTGGTCGCGCGCGGACAGGAACGCGGTGGGCGGGTTTCGCCCCAGCCCCGCCTCCACGAAGAGCGCGTGCTGCGTCGCATCCATGGCGATCGGTGAGACGAGGCCGATCCCCGCCACGGCCATGGTCATGGCGTCGTCCCCTTGCCGCCGTCGACGACCTTGCCGTCGATGGTCACCGTGCTCGCCTTCAGGAGCACGCCGCCGCCGGCGATGACCACCATGGAGCCGCCGCACTCGAGGAGCACGCCACCGCCCTTCAACGAGAGCGCGCCTCCCGCCGTCACCTCGAGCGGTCCCTCCGCGGCGATGACCGTCGGTCCGCCGGACTTGCTGGTCAGGCCGCCGGCGACGGTGCACCCATGCGCGCCCTTGGCGCTGTGGGAGACGGCCTTGCCCGCCACGATATCCAGGCTGCCCAGCGTGTCGACCGAAGCGCCCATCGTCCGCGTGCTCACGCGCACGGCGCGCACGTTGTGGTCGCCGCCGACCAGGCGCGTCGTGGGGCCGAGCACGGTGGTCTTCACGCTGCCCGGCGTCGCCTGCACGTGCATGGCGCCGATGAGCTGACTCATCGAGGCGTCCACCTTGGTGACGCGCTGCCCCCCACCACCGCCCCCTGCGTCGCCCGCCGCGCTCGGTCCAGCCGCGCCGCCGCCGGCTGCGGCCTTGCTCGCGTCCACCTGCTGCGGCGGGGTCCACGGCGCCTGCCCGGTGCCTTCCACCGCGGCGACGGCGGCGTCGGCGCCCGGGAACATGCCCGCCGCCACGCCCACCGCCGCCTTGGCCGCGCCGTACGCCGCGGCAGACGCCGCGCCGTCGAGGCCACCCTGCTGGTAGCCCTGGATCGCGGCCATCGCCACGCCGCCGAGCGCCCCGGCGATGGCGCCGACCTTGGGCAGGCTCCCGACGAGCTCCATCGCCGCCGAGGTCGCCAGGCCCTTCAGCCCGGCGACCGGATCCCCGACCTGCTCGATGAGCGCTCCGCCGATGGACACCGACTCCGCACCGGTGGTGACGCCCATGTCCCCGTGCACGGTGAGCGTCTGCGAACCGCCGACGTTCGCGTGCTGCGCGCCGCCGATGTCGACGACGTACGGCTGGGTCACCGAGAGCTTGTCGGCGCCGCCGATGGACACCGTCTCGCTTCCGCCGATCTTGCAGACCTCGTTGCCCACGGTCTGCGTGGCCATGTCGTTGCCGACGGTGGTCGTCTTGCCGAAGCCTGCGTTCCAGGCCATGTGCTGGCGCCCGGCCGCGTCGTCGAAGTGCACCGAGCTCTGGCAGGCGCCGCCCGGCGAGCTGGACGTTGCCAGGCTGGTGATGGTCCGGTTCGCGGGCAGGCCGAACGGCGGCGGGCTCCTGGCGTTGTAGACGCGCCCGACGATGAAGGGCCTGTCCGGATCGCCGTCCTCGAAGGCGACCAGCACCTCCCACCCCACGCGCGGCAGCAGCATCGATCCCGGCATGTTCGGCTGCGCGACGCGCACGGGCAGGCTGCTGCCGTCGTCGACGGGGCCCTCGCGGTCCCACGGGAAGCGAACGCGCACGCAGCCCGCGGCGTCGGCGTGGATCTCGCTGCCTGCCGGCCCCGTGACCACCGCCGAGTGGACGCCGGCGACGCGCGGCCGGGGCGTGCGCAGCGCCGGGCGCCACGGCTGCGCGCGCGGCACCGCCTCGACATCGAGGCGGTGCGACGGCTCCGCCGCCGACCAGCGCATCCGGACACGGACGACGAACCACTCCCGGCGAACGCCTCCAGCGCCGCGTCGCCGGAGAGGTTGTCGAGGGTTACGGCCAGGCCGGGAGCGAGCGCGAGCGCGGTGCTCGAGAAGCGCAGCACCTCGGCGTCAGCGCGCGCCTGCTCCAGCGCCAAGCGGGCGCGCCGTGCGCCCTCGTCCGGCGTGGTGAAGCGGGCCGGCGCTCGGTAGATCTCGGACGCCCGCTCCACGGTGGCCCCCGCTTCGGCGCGCCCCTCGAGCGCCAGGGCCGGGCGGACGGGTCGTGGTCGCGCAGGTCACGCGCCCGGGCCGATGCTGGCGGCGCAGCTCGGGGTCGAAGGCCACGGCACGTGCCGCGTCGAGCCCGTGCGCGTCGACGAGCGCGAGGGGCGACGAATCCGCGACGGGCGCCGCGCTGGAGGTGTCCTCCAGCACGAAGCGCGCTTCCTCGCCGTGGCCCTCGGCGCGAAGCCAGAGCCCCTCCTCCTCGCACAACCGCCGCAGGAAGGCCGCGTCGCGCTCCGCGGACTGCACCAGGTACCGGCGCGGCCCGTACGTGCCCTGCAGCGCTCGGTGGAGGCGGTCCGGCGCAACGCCCCCGCGCTCGAGCACGCGACCGATGACGTCCGGCACGCTCAGGTGCTGGAAGACGCGCGTGCGCACCGCCAGCTCCAGGCGATGCAGCTCCGAGCGGAGCACGAGCCGGTATCTACGCGCCGCAGACCGCTGCGCGGTCGCCACGGCCGCGACCTCGGCCACCAGGCCATCCAGCACGCGGCCGCCACGCTCGCCCTCGAGCCGCAGTGCCGCTGCGCGCCCGAGCAGGGGCCGCGTCTCGATGGGCTCCGCGGCGATGACCTCGACGGCTGCCGACCAGGCGACGCCCAGCTCGTCCTCGAGCGCCAGCGTCGAGCAGGTCATGGGCACCGAGACGCCCTGCACCGAGACCTCCACGCGCGTCACCGCCTCACGTCCTCTCGTCCGTTCCGCTGACCACCGCGCCGACGCTGGAGGTCACCGCACCCTTCACGTCGATGGCGCCAGGCGTCAGCTCGATGCGCATCCCACCGCCCTCGAGAACGACCTTGCTCTTGCCCTCGACCTTCACCGCGGCGCCGGAGAACGAGGCCGCCCCCGCGACGCCGACCTTCAACGTCCCGGCGGCGGACAGCGACACCGCCACACCGCCGTCGACGTCCAGGCTGGCGAACGTCTGCGCCAATGCGCTGGCGGAGATGGCGCTCACCGGTGCGCGCACGGCCATCGCGCCGGCGACGGTGCGGAGGTGCGCCCCGCCGACGCCGAGCGATGCGGTGGTGCCGCCGATCTCGTTCCAGGCGCCGCCGGCGAGGACGGTGGCCGCGCCGGTCACGTGCATGTTGTGCGACTCGATGGCCGTCTCCATCATCGGGCCACCCACCAGGCGAGACAGCGAGCCCCTGGTCTCGGTGGAGGAGTCCCCGCCGACGGTGAAGTTGCGCACCGCGCCGACGCTCACCGATTCGCTCGCCGAGTCCACGGTCATCGTCTGCGCCACGTCGACGCTGCGGCTCCCACCGACGTCGTACGTCTGCGCGCCGCCGACCTTCACCTGGCAGACCTTGGCGACGATGCGCGTGTGGTCCGCGCCGACCGTGTGCGTGTGGTCGGCCTTGATGGAGACCGCCTTGTCGGCCTCGGTGCGCTCCTTGTAATTGCTCGAGGCGCCGAGCAGGAAGCCCTCGTTGCCCGCCGAGTCGTCGGTCATCATCACGTTGGCGCTGCCGCCGCCCGGGGTCGTGCGCGACCCGAGCGCGCTGCGCACCTGCTTCGCTGGCAGGCCCTCCGCCGGCGGCGCGGCGCCGTTGTCGAGCCGGCCGAGCACGCAGGGCGCGTCGCCGGAAGGCCCTTCGAAGCCGAGCAGCACCTCCCAGCCGACGCGCGGCAGCAGGACGGCACCCGACGTCTGCGGCTGGCCGGTGCGCAGCCAGTGGGAGCTCGAGTCGTCGGCGCGCCCCCGCCGGTCCCAGCGGAGGAGCGCCTTGGCGCGGCCATTCGCCTCGGTGTGGATCTCGGCGCCAGGCGGGCCCGTCACCGTCGCGGTCTGCACGCCGCCGAGCACCGGTGCCACCACGCGCGCGGGGCGGTAGGGCGTGTCCGCCGGGATGGCCTCGAACGCAGCCTCCACGCGCGGCTCGGCATCCACGCCCGCGCCGTGGTCGAGGATGCGCAGCCGGCAGGCGACCACCAGCCACACGCGATCGAGCTCGTCGCGGGGCGCCCCTTCCAGCCGGAAGGAGCGCCCGGCCGCGAGCCGCGCCGAGGTGGACCGCGCGCGCAGGATCAACGCGCCCACGCTTGCCTCCTCGAGGCGTCGCTCGGCGAGGAGGCGACCGACCGCGGGGTCCCGGTACCCGGCCGCCGGCTCGAATCGGCGCCGCGTGCCGGCACCTCGCGCCGCCGCGACCTCGAGGTCCGCCGCCGGCCGCTCGAAGTCGTGGTCGCGCAGCCGCACCGCCCCGGCGCGCATGGCGTGCTCGAGGCGCAGGTGCGAGACGTGCTCCGGCGCACGCAGACCGCTCTCCTCGGCCCACGGCAACCGCTCGGCGCCGTCGATCGCCGCCCAGCCGCTGGGGTCGTCGACGAGGCGCACCTCGTCCGCGCTCTCGGTGCCGAAGAGGGCCGCGATCCCCTCCTCGGCGAGGACCCGCAGCGCGAAGCCGAGATCGCTCTCGAAGGCCTGCACCCGCTGCGGGCGCGACGCGGGTGCCCGTCGCAGCGCCTCCGACACACGCAGCCCGTGCCCCGCGAGCACCTCGCTGGCGATCCGCACCGCGTCGCGCCCGAGGAAGACACGGTGGTCGGCGCCGCGCGCGCACCAGGTCGCCCGCGGCGCGATGGCCAGCGCCAGCACCCCGCCGCTCAGGTCGATGCCGTCGACGTAGCCCTCGATGCGGCGCGAACCGCCAGCCGGCAAGGCGATCTCGGCGGCGGCCGGGGTGCCGAGCAGCGCCGCGAGGTCGGCCGCCGTCCCGTCGCGCGCGATCGTCAGCTGCAGGCGGTACGGCTCGTGGATGCGCTCCTCGAGCTCCAGGCGGAGCACGCGCGGTGATGGCGACGCCGCCGCAGCGTCGAGCTCGAGCTGCACCATCGCGGCCAGCGACATCAGCTCTTCTCCTCCACACCGGACTTGCGACGCACCGTCCCGGCGTCGATCTGCGTGGTGCCGCCGGCGATCTTGGCGGAGCCGGCGACCGACAGCGAGGCACCGCCATCGAGGGTGAGGCTCGCCCCTTCAGCGTCACCGTGCTGCCGGTCAGGATCAGCGGACCGCCCGCCGTGAACGTGGCCGACGCTCCGACGCCGAAGGTCAAGCCGGCGCCAGAGGAGAACGACACCGCCTCGCCGGCCTTGGCGCTGGCGGCGCCGGCGACGATGGTCTTCGCGCCCTTGGTGTCGTCGGCATAGGCGCTGCCAGCGACGATGTTCAATGAGCCACCCACCGCCTCGAGCCGCGCCGCAGCCACGCTCTCGCTGGCGCCGAGCCCGGCGACGCCGACGCGGTTGCCGCCCACCAGCTCGCTGTACGCGCCGGTGACGGTGGTCGAGGCGCCGTTGCACTGCAGCGCGTACACGGCGCCGATGATCTCGCTGTAGCTGGCCGCCGCCACGCGGCGGTTCTTGGCGACGCCGATGGTCTCGGAGCCGCCGATGGTCTCGGCACGCGCGCCGCCCACCTTGGTCGGGTGTGCCGACCCGACGATGACCTCCTGCGTGGCGCCCACGGTGACCGTCTGCGCACCATCGACCTGGCGGGCGATGCCGCCGAGCACGTCGTGCGCCTCGTTCACGGCCACGCTGGTGATCGCGCTGCCGCCGACGCTGACCGCCTGCGTCCTGGCGGCGTGGATCCACATCTCCTGCTTGCCCGCGTCGTCGCTCATGCGGATCTCGCTGCTGGTGCCATCATGCGGCGAGGTATCCGAACGGAACGCGGTGACCGCCTTCTGCAGCGGCAGCGCATAGGGCGGCACGTCGAGGCCGTTGTAGAGATGCGCGAGCACGATCGGCGCGTCGGGGTTCCCGTCGAGGTAGGCCACGGCCACCTCCCAGCCGACGCGCGGCAGCAGCATCGAGCCGCCCATCTGCGGCTGCGCGGTGCGCGCCCAGCACGAGGAGCGATCGTCGCGGACGCCCGAGGGGTCCCAGCGGAGCGCGAGCTTTACGCGGCCCATGTCGTCGACGTGCACCTCCTCGCCCTCGGGTCCGGTCACCGTGGCCGTCTCGATGCCGTGAATGCGCGGGCGCCCGACGGCGCGGCCGGGCGGAATGGCCGCGCACGGCCGTCGAGCGAGGACGGCACCAGCACCACCTGCGCTCCGTAGGCGGTCGCCTCGGCGTCCCGATCGGCGGGCTGGACCGCGTGCTCGACCTCGGCCACCAGCCACTCGCCCTCCAGGAGATCGTCGGGCACCCCGTCGACCTGGGCCAGTCGCCCGGGCTCGAAGCGGATGCAGCTCGTACGCGCCACCGCGCGCACCGCATCGCGCTGCAGCTGCTGGAGCCGGACCGCCGCGCGCGCCGCCGCCGCCTCGGCGACGAGAAGGCCCGACGGGAGCTCGAAGTGCTCGAGATCCCCGTGACCCGCGGCGCCATCGACGGGCAGCTCGGGGTGACGCAGGTCGTGGTCGCGCACGAAGACGGCCTCCGGCGTCATCCGATCCACGCGCCGCAGCTCGTGCACGGCCGCCTGCGCGGCGCGCGTGCCGGCGCCGTCTGCGAACGGCCCGCGCACGCCTCCGATCGGCTCGTGCGCGCCAACGCCGTCGCCCAGCACCAGTAGCTGGCCGCGGTCGCCGTCCTCGAACCAGTAGGCGATGCCGTCGTCGGCGAGCACGCGCTCCACGAACGCCCAGTCGCTCTCGCCATACTGCACGCACTGCACACGCTGCGCGTAGCGCGCGCCGAGGCGCCAGACGACGCGCGCCGTGTCGACCCCGGCCGCGCGCAGCGTCTCGGCCACGACCTGCTGCGCGGTGCGCTCCTGGTGGATGCAGTACCCGCTGCCCAGGGTCAGCGGCCAGACGAAATCCACCAGCTCGAGCTCGTAGGCGTGCCACCCGTCGCGCGCCGGGCCCACGTAGCCGACGCGGTCGATGATGCGCTCCAGCGCGCGCGTCGAGCCGTCCATGTCGGCGAGCTCGAGCGCCGCGACCTCGCCGACCATGGCCCCGAGGTCGATGCCGACGTCGCGCCAGAGCACGCGCGCGTGCCACCGCGACAGCGAGGACATGCCCTCGTGCGCGCGCAGGGCAACCACCCGGGGCTGACCGAGGGCAGCGATGCGCAACCTGGCCGGCTCGGAGCTCATCCCCCCTTCTTCGCTGCGAGCCGCGGACGTCGCTCGACTTTCTGCACAGGCACCGTCCGCCGTTGGATCGCGCCCACATGCCTACCAGAGCTTGCCGCTCCGATCATCCTCTCGCGGCATCATCGACCGGCGGCCAGGGTCAGACGGGCCCCCACTCCGCCGCATCGATCTCGGGGAACGAGAGGTCGCAGCTGCCAGCCTCGATGCCCGCCAGCCGAACGGTGCCATCGGCACCGAGCTTGCCTTCGCGCGTCTCGTTGTTCGGCAGCACGATCCGATACCGCGCGCCCGCGACGGGGAGATCGTCTGCGTCGACGAGACGCAGCTCGATCCAGGTCGTCTCCGCAGGCGGCTGGTCCTTCCTGGCCGCCTGACCCCCCGACGGCGCACCCTGTCGACCTGCCTCGGCGTCGCCCGGCAGCGTGGGCGCGGCTCGTGCGTCGACACGCTCGAAGAGCAACAGGGAGCCGTTCTCCAGTGCAACGACGAGGAGCGCTCGCGCCGCCTCGTCGAGCGCGAATCGATGCATGGTCGCGTGCCGTCGCAAGCCGAGGCCAACTGCGACGGCGTGCAGCCCGTCGCGCGCGAATGCGTCCCCCATCCAGCGCGCAACGAACGTCGCCGCGGCGGCCCCGGCCATGGGTTCGAGCGTCCGCGACGGCGCACGCCACCTCTCCACGAGCAGGTACGTCCGCCCGCGATCACGGATCTCGGTCCCGGCCGAGGCGAGGTCGTCCCATCTCACTCGCTCCACCTGTCGAGCATCACAAGGTTGCGGAACGCCGGCAACCGCAGAGCGCATGGGCCTCGGCGAGGCTATGCTCGCCAGGCGCGATGGCAACGGAGCACACCGTCCAGCAAGGCGAGCACCTGGCGCGGATCGCGGCCCGCTTCGGATTTCGAACCATCGGGCCCATCTGGAACCATCCGCGCAACCGCGAGCTGCGCGAACTGCGCCTGACGCCCCATGTCCTCCTGCCGGGCGACGTCGTGCACGTCCCTGACCTGGTGGAGAAGGTGGTGGCGCGGGCCACCACCGCTTCGCACGTGTTCCGCGTCGCGCGCTCCGACCTGGCGCTGCGGGTGGTCGTCCTCGACGATCGGTTCGTGCCCGCCGCGGGGTTGGAGTGCGCGCTGGACGCCGCGGGCGTGGCGACGGTGACCACCGACGCCACAGGCCTGGTTTCCAGGGCGATTCCGGTCGACCTCGCGGATGGCCAGCTGACCATCGGCGAGCGGGTGCTGCCGCTCGCCATCGGTCACCTCGACCCGGTGACGTCGGTGACCGGGGCCCGTGCGCGCCTCGATGCCCTCGGCTACTTCGTCGGCGAAGGGGCGGAGCCGAGCGAGCCGGAGTTTCGCTCGGCCATCGAGGAGATGCAGTGCGATGCGGGGCTCGTGGTGAATGGCACCCTGGACGCGGCGACGGTGGACAGGCTCCAGTCGCTGTTCGGAGCCTGAGGTGGCCTGACACGTTGGCACCGCACGCTCCGCCCTATGCACCGCCCTGCGCGCTCGTGACGCTTCGCGCGTGCGCGCGCACTGGAGCGCCGCAACTGCGATGGCGTAGAGTAGCGACCGCATGGCCGACGAAACGCACGAGGCGGAGACCGACGGAGGATTCGCCTTCGACCATCCCACGCGCCGCACGCTGCCGCTGCTGGTGGCGCCGACCTTCGGGACCGAGCACAACGCCGTGCGCGAGCCGTTGGCGCCGATCGCCTGCTGGTCCGTGGGTGACGTGCGGTTCGACTTCGACTCCTCGCGGGTCAAGCCCGAGGTCAAGAACGAGACGCCGCTGCTGGCGCGCTTGCTCGCGCGTCACGCGCGTCGGGGTGAGCCGCCAACACTCGCCATCTTCGGCCACGCCGACCCCGTTGGACAGGACGAGTACAACAAGCAGCTGTCGGGGCGCCGAGCAGCGGCCATCCATGCGCTGCTGACGCGCGACACCGGCCGCTGGGAGGAGCTGTTCACGGTTCCGTTCGGTGCCGATGTCTGGGGTCAGCCGGCACTGCGCGAGATGCTGTCGGTGCTCGGTCACGCCGGCCCGACCGCGGTGACCGAGTTCCAGAGCGACGAGGGCCTCGTGGTCGACGGCATAGCCGGTCCCAAGACCCGAGCGGCCCTGTTTGGCACGTACATGGACGCCATCTGTGTCGACGACGCGGGCGCGCCATTCGTCGTCGAGAAGGGCACGTTCGTCGGAGGCGGGTTCGACGCCGAGGGCAAGGCCGACTTCCAGGGCTGCAGCGAGCTCAACCCGGCCTCGTTGCTGAGCCAGGACGAGCTCACCAACCTGCCCAAGGTCAAGCGCGACACCGAGAACACACCGAACAGGCGAATCGTAGCCTTCCTCTTTCGCCCCGGCCTGCACCGCTCGCCCGACGACTGGCCGTGCCCTCGCGCCAAGGAGGACACGAGCGGCTGTCGGAAGCGCTTCTTCACCGACCATGAACGCCGTCGCAGCGCCGGGCCCGTACGACGAGAATACAAGCAGACGCGTGACACGTTCGCGTGCCGCTTCTACGACCGGCTCTCGGTGCGCTCGCCGTGCGAGGGTCTTCGCAATGAGAAGCTCGTGGAGCTCTTCTTCGACGACCCGTTCATCGGCTTCGCCGACAATGTGCTCGTGGACCTCGCCTTTGCCGACGGATCTACAGACAAGCTGCAGACGAGTAGCGCTGGCTCGGTCCTCGTCGAGCTCCGGAGGGGCCCGTTCGCCGATGCACTGTATCGTCGGGAGGATGTCGAGCTTCGTGTGCGCATCTTCTTGCGCCCACCGAGCGTGGACACGCCCGAGGGCACCTGGCAACGCCTGGTGAACCTCGGCTACGCGAGATTCGACTCGCCTGGCGAGCTTCCAGAGACACCGGTCGACCTCGAGCGTGCGGCCGAGGAGTTCCAGCAGGACCATCGGCTATCGATCACCGGCGAGCCCGACGGTGCGACGCGGGCAGCGCTCGTCCAGGCTCACGATGTCGACAGGCGCGCGTGGAAGAACCGGGAGTGGCTGGACCCACCGCCGGACGTCTTCCTCGAGGTCGGTACCAAGTCGCGGCTCACGTGAGGTAGACATGTCGACGACTCGAAGTCGCTTGATGCGTTTCGCCTGGCTCGAGTACGAGGACTCGAGAGACGGCGTCGCCTTCTGCAGGCGGATGACGGGTTTCGGTTGGCGAAACCTCTTCCTCGACCTCGCGCCGACCACTCCCAAGCCCGCGCGTACAGACCTCGGGCACCCAGACCTGAAGATTCGCTGGGCCTTCGACGACAAGCCGAATGAGCCTGCGCTGTTTGCGACGCCGGATGACTCTCACAAAGAGTTCATCGAGAGCTGGATCCCGAATCCTGGCGTTGGCGACGGCTTTCGGTTGACCTCGAGCTCGAACGCTATCGACCAGGCGGACCTCCTCGTCGTCAGCGGACACGGTACTGGCCGTGGCGACGTCCATGACGTTGCCTGCGGTCTCGATGCGCACGTGTCGGTCGCGAAGGCCTTCGAGGAGCACGCGACTGCCCCGTGCACCGGCAGGCTGAAGTACCTCCTCGTCGCGGCTTGCAACAACCTCCGGCACAACTATGCGTCGCGATGGATGGCCGCGCTGTTGAAGAAGCAGCCTGTGCACGGCGTGCTTGGCTATAGCCTCGCGTACGCCGGTGACGCAGATGGGGCTTCCGTGCTCTTCAGGTTCGCCCTCCTGCTGCACTCAACCAAGAACCACAGTGTCCTCCAGGCGTGGCGGATCGCGAACGGGCCAAGGCCATGGGGCGCCATCGTTCACGCGTCATCGGCAAAGGAGGACACGGTGGCCCGCTGGCGCTCGGACGCGGGCCTGCAGAAGCCGGATACATCCGGCACGGCGAGCGTGCTGCACTTCGACCACGAGCATCCTGACGGTCGTTCCACCGAACGTCCAGCGTTGACCGCCAACTATCGCATGCCGGACGGGACGATCATTGACGAGTTCAACGGCTCCCTGGCGTCGGTGGGGCTGTTCCCCGGCGACCGCGGAGCGCTCATCATCAAGCGCCGAGATGGCGTGCCCATCCAGGCGGGCACGCTGCGGGTCGTGTTCGCTTTCTATCGGTTCAACCGCCGAGGCTTCGACCTCTCGAAGATCCTGACGTTCGACGCGGCGCCTGGCGTACAGGCGGTGCGCGACGGCAACCCGGAGAAGCCGGTAAAGGACGGCACCGTCGACGCCGTCGACGTGACCCTGAACGGGTCAACGAAGGAAGTGGTCCTGAAGTACACGGTGAACAAGACGGTCGGCCCATCCTCGGACATGCTCGTCATGGAGCTGTTCGCGCCTGGCTCCGACTTCAGCGCGCCGTCCCAGGCCGCCGATGCGAGCATCAACGGAGCGTTCGTGAAGCGGTAACGCCCAACGATGCGGGCATGTTCGAGGCACCAATTCACTCGACCAGCACCTTGACCGGGGCCACACGCTTCTCGGTGGTGCCATCGCCCAGCTGTCCATCCGAGTTGCCGCCCCAGCAAAAGACATCGCCGTCGACCGTGAGAGCGCACGCATGTGACTCGCCCACCGCGATCGCCAGCGCGTTGGGCAGCGGATGGATGACGCGCGGCCTGCAGCAGGTCGCACAGCCGCCCCAGCAGGCGACGTGGCCGTCGACCGTGAGCGCACAGGTGAACGACACGCTGTCGATGTGCTGCACGCCGGTGATGGCGGGATAGACGAGCGCGCTCGGGCTCGACCGCCGACCGCCGAGCGCGCAGCCGCGGTCGTCGCCCCAGCAGGCGACGCGCCCGTCGAGCAGGGCGGCGCAGCTGTGTGACCAACCCACGGCCACATCGGCGGCCGGGCCGAGGCCCTGCACTTCGATGGGCTGGATGACGGGACCTGCCCCGCGAGCGCGGTCTCCGAGCTGCCCATCTCCGTTCTCGCCCCAGCAGCGCACCAGGTCATCGGCCCCGCGGTAGCAGCTGTGCGCGCCACCAACAGCGACCGCCTTGGCGGCCTTCATGGGCATCGTCGTGGAACCGAACCACACGTTGTTCGTTACCCCGACCATGGTCGCGGCATCGCGTGCGCCCCAGCAGTGCCAGTCCCCATTCGAGATCTGCACGCAGGTGCTGTCGCCCACGGCGAGACTCTTCACATCCTCGTAATCGGTGGTGCTGATGGCCTGAAGCGAAGCCGCCTCGAAGTACGTGCGCTTCTCGCCCCAGCCTTGCAGCCGACCGTCGTCGTAGCGCAAGTAGCTACGATCCTTGCCCAGCGCCACCTGCTCGACGCGGAGCCCCTTCCGCGTGCCGACCACCCGCACCGGTCGCTCGCGCCGCGTCGTGCTCCCGTCGCCGAGCTGACCATGATCGTTGGCACCCCAGCACCACACGTGGCTCGGGCCGCGGGCGACGCAGCAATGGCGGCCTGCACAGTCGAGCAGGCGAAAGGGGCCGGTATCGGGGGGACCGGCTGGGTCGCTCGCTGCGAAGGAGGGGGCGGGCGGAAGTGGGGCGGGTGTCGTGGTCGCGGCGGCACGGGGAGGGTCTGCCGGTCCGGCGGGTCCGGTCGGGCTGGTGCAGCTTGCGGATGCGGACGTCGCGAGGACAACGGCGAGGACTCCGGTGCGCGAGCCCGGCATGCTTGGGGGTCTCGAGGCTCGGTGGGGGAGGTAGCCGTTCACGTCGGCGCCGCATGGTAGCGGAGGTCCTCTGCCTCGGCTCGGGGTGAGCGCACGACCGCGGGACTCATCCCGATCTCCTAGTTCTGGAGCCCGCCCGACATGAGGTCGACCACCTCGAGCTCGCGCGGGCTCACCGCCGTGCAGCCGCTCACCGGCTGCTCTTCGGCGGAGGTCAGTCGGGCAAGGTGCGGTAACCGACACTGACGTCCTGCACCAGTCGATCGAGCTCCTGCGACAGCTTCTCCACGCAACCACGGACGTCCCACAGCTCGGGGTCGTCCGCGACGGAGAGCGTCGCCGCGTGCTCGTCCAGGCAGATGTCCGCTCGCCGCAGCGGCCGCGGAGACTGGCCGTGCCGATGCAGCCACCACAGCGTACCCGCATCGTCGAGCTCCTCGACGGTGAGCAGCGCCACCCTGCCGGCCGCGGAGCTCGAACGCGCTGCCCACCAGGCGACGACCAGGAGGGCCGTGACGACGCTCCCCACATTGCACCAGCGCGCATCCGGGAGCGCGGCTCGCGTGCCGAGCCATCCGACCGCCGCCGCGGCAAAGCCGACCGCCGTCTGTAGCCAGGGGATCGTTCCCGTCATCGGCCACGCCGCGAGCCCTGGTGGACGAGGAGCGAATCGAACGACGACGCGCCGGGCCAGCCACCACACGACCAGGGGCATCAGCAGGATCGTGCACCCGCAGAGGGCGAGCACCGATCGTCCGGATGCCGCATCGAGGCGCTCGGCGGCACTCCGCCAACGAAGCTGCTGCCCTCTGTGCCAACGTGCGTGAGACACCGCTCCCCCCGAAGTTTAGTGTAGAG
>JBBJMR010000396.1:0-6798 GCA_037720395.1 Polyangiaceae bacterium | reverse complement strand
GCCCGCAAGGCCGCCGACCTGTCGGCGACGTCGCATTCGTGCGCCAGCCTGCGCCAGAGCAGTCTCGAGGCTCCGCGAATCCATTCGACAATCGCTGGGCACGGACGTTGCTGACCTCGGCCTCATGCTCCGAAAGTCGCTTGCCCTGCTGTTGCCCCTGCTCGCTGTCACCGCATCGAACGTGCGCGACGCCGCCGCCTGCGGCGGCTGCTTCGTCCCGCCGGACGCCAACACCCAGGTCACCGGTCACCGCATGGTGCTCTCGGTCTCGTCGGCGGAGTCGACGCTCTGGGACCAGATCACCTATGACGGCGACCCGGCGTCGTTCGCCTGGGTGCTGCCCATCCGCGGTCAGGTGGACGTCGGGGTCTCCTCCGATCTGCTCTTCAACAGCCTGGCGTTCATGACCGACACGGTGATCGTCCAGCCGTCGCTGAACTGCCCCTACAGCTGCAGCGACTACGGCGACGGCGGCGAAAACGGCCCATCCGGCGCCGCGAGCGGGACCGGCGGAGGGTCGGCGGGCGGAGTGACGGTCATCGCCCAGGAGGTCGTGGGGCCCTACGACACGGCGCAGGTCGCCGCCGACGATCCGCAGGCGCTGCAGGACTGGCTCGACACCAACGGCTACAACATCCCCGACGAGATCGCGCCGATCATCGCCGACTACGTCGAGGAGGGCTTCGGCTTCCTGGCGCTCAAGCTGGTCCCCGGCCAGGGCATCGACTCGATGAAGCCGGTGCGCATCACCACGCCCGGCGGCAGCGCGCAGCTGCCCCTGCGCATGGTGGCGGCCGGCACCGGCGCCATCACCCCCATCACCCTCTGGGTGGTGGGCGAGGGGCGCTACGAGCCCTCGAACTTCTCGTCCTTCAGCATCCCCACCAGCGACATCGTCTGGAACTGGGACACCTCCGACAGCAACTACGCCGCGCTCAAGGAGCAAGGCTTGGCCGCGGATGGCGGCGCCACCTGGCTGGTGGAGTCGGCCACGGCACAGTCGCCGTACGCGGTGGAGAACCTCATCCAGCCGGTGATCGACAACCTGCCCGAGCAGAGCGGCTACGGCGATCCCGACGGCCTCCACGTGCAGGAGCAGGCCGACGAGGACCTGGCGGCGCTCTACGGCGCGCTGGACCGCGGCGCCATGTGGATCACCCGCATGCACGCGCAGCTGCCGCGCGCGGCGCTCGACGCCGATCTGAACATCGGGGCCTCGGCGGACCAGACCACGGTGCCCAACCTCCACGTGGTCACCGAGACCACGGGCACGGTGCCCTTGTGCCCTCCGGATCCTTGCGCCAGCGGCAGCAGCGGCAGCGGCCCCTTCCTGCCTGACTCCGACGGCTTCGAGGACGGCGGCAGCGAGATCGGCGGCGGCGGTTGCAATCTCGGCCACGGCGGGACGTCCGGCCTCGGCGCCATGGCCCTGGCGCTGGTGCTGGCCTGGTCGCGCCGCCGCAGGGCGCGCTGATGCGCCGCACCCTGGCGCTGTGTGCGCTCGCCGTGCTGGGTACGGCATGCGCGGACGACACCATCCACGGCGCGGGCAACGCGGGCGGCGGGCCACCGCCCGGCACGCCGCTGTGGTCGCGTGCCTTCGGGCGCGCCACTGCGCTCGAGGATGTGGTGGTGGCCGCCGACGCGCAGGGCAACGTCGTCGTCGCCGGACGGTTCTTCGCCACCGCCGACTTCGGCGGCGGTCCCGTGACCAGCCCGGCGAACAACTACCAGGCCTTCGTGGCCAAGTACGACGCCGGCGGCGCGCTGGTCTGGCTGCAAACGCCGGGTGACATCTACGAGGAGGGCATCGATCAGGTCGGCGTCGACGACGCCGGCAACGTCTACGTCGGCGGCAGCTTCCGCGGCGTGATGACGCTCGGGGCGCAGACGCTGCTCAGCCTGGGACAGACCACGAACCCCTTCGTGGCCAAGCTCTCGCCGGCCGGCGAGTGGCTCTGGGCGCGCCAGGTGCGCGGGGGATACGGCACCGTGTACTCGATGGTCGTGGACGGCGGCGGCGCCGTGACCCTGCTCGGCGAGACCAGCGAGGGCCTCGACCTCGGCGACGGTCCTCTCGAGATCAGCGGACCCTACCTGGCCAAGCTCGACACCGCCGGAGCGGTGCAGTTCGCCCAGCCGATCAAGGCGGAGAACCCCGCCGAGTACCTGTATCCCGCCGCCATCGCCCTCGATCCGAGCACCGGAGGCACCGTGCGCCTCGGCCAGGTCTACGGGGAGTTTGGCGGCAGTACCACCGAGGTGGTGCACGTCGATGGCGCCGGCAACGCGCAGTGGAGCCGGCAGCTGGCGCTCGGCGACAACAGCGCGCACACGTTGGCCGTGGGCGATGACGGGACCATCTACCTCGCCGGCTGGGTCTACGCGCCGTTCGACCTCGGCGGCGGCGTGGCCGTTCCCCAGCCGGAGAACGGTGCGGCGATGGTGCTCGCTCTCGCCCCCGACGGCACGCCTCGCTGGGTGCGCACGTTCGATGCGGAGCTCCCCGAGGTGTACGACGACGGCACCACCTACGACCTGGGCGTGGTCGCTGCGTACGCGCTGGCGGCGGTACCGGAGGGCGGGCTCGTCGTCACCGGCACGTACCACGGCGCGGTCGACTTCGGGGGCGGCCTGGAGGTGAGCGGGCCCTGGGGCGGCATGGACGAGTACGACACCTGGTCCGGTGGCGCCGACGATGTCTTCGTGCTCGGCCTCGACGCCAGCGGCGACTATCGCTGGCACGAGGTCTTCGGCGGCCCGCGCGCGCAGTCCGCGACCTCGGTGGCCATGGTCGGCGGCGACCGCATGGTGGTGGCCGGCAGCGGGCAGGGCGCGCTGACGCCGTACTACGAGGGCTTCGCGGTGGGTTTGCGGCGCTGAGCGTCACCCCCGCGCAGCGCGAAACGCACCTGGGCGCTGCGGACCGCCGGCCTCAGCGCCGTGACGGCGAGCCGCGCCCGTCTCCGCCGCTCTCGATGGCCGCCAGCACGCGCGCCGAAAGGCCCGCGGGCTCGGGTGCGCTGGTCAGCCGGGCGATGGCCGCCGGCAGCGCGCGCAGCGCGTCGAGCACCTCGCGGCAGCGCGGGCACGCCGCGAGATGCGCCTCGGCCAGGGCCAGGTCGCCCGCGCCCAGGGTGCGCTCCAGCAGGTCGGTCATGGCGCCCACGGTGGCGCGGCAGGTGGAAGGAATGGCGGCGTTCATCGTTCGTGATCCTCCATCGTCTCCATCAGCGCGCCGCGCAGCACCAGCCGCGCGCGGTGCACGCGCTGGCGCACGGCGGCGGCGTCGAGGCCGAGCACCTCGCCCACCTCGTCGCTGGTCAGGCCCTCCAGGTCGCGCAGCACGAAGGCAGCGCGCTGTCCCTCGGGCAGCGCGGCGAGCACCGCCAGGGCGCGGTCGCGCAGCTCGGCGCGCCGCGTCCTCGTCCGGCAGGCTCGGCAGGGCCAGGCTGGCGTCGAGGTGCGCGTGCAGCCCGTCCGCGCCGAAGGCCGGCAGATAGGTGTCGAGCGACTCGGTGCGCCGCGACCGGCGCCGCGCCTGCATCAGCGCGGCGTTGGTGACGATGCGGTAGAGCCACGTGGAGACGCGCGCGTCGCCGCGGAAGGCCGCCAGCCCGCGGTGCATCTGCAGTGATCTCTGCGCGGGGCATTTTCTGGCAGGTCTCGAGGCGGCCGGCGCCGGCGCGCCGACCCGCTCATCGCGCCACGAGCGCCACGTACGCGTCCATGCCCTGGCCGCGCATCAGCGCCTCGACGGCCGCCAGCGGGTGCCGCTGCGCGCTCTCCGGCTCTCCTGACGGCACGCGCACGTGCCTGGCCAGCAGGCAGCGCAGAGCGCGATCGCGGAGCGCGGTGGCGAGCGGCTGCGCGCCGGCCAGGTGGTGGCCGAAGAGCACCGCCCGCAGGTAGAACGCCTCGTCGCGCGCCAGCTCCGGCGCTCCGGGCGCAGCCAGGGGCGCGTCGGCGGCACCGTCGTCGAGCGCCCGCGCGGCGGCGTCGATCCAGCCGGCCATTCGCCGCACGCGATCGTTCGGGCTGCGCCAGACCTCCGAGGCGACGCGCTTGGCTGCTGCCCGGGTGCGCAGCGCCGCCGTCCACGCGCCCAGCCCGCCGGGCGCCCAGGGTCGAACGGCGCAGAGCGCGTCGTCGAGCCCGCCCAGGTCCAGCGCCCCCGCCTCGACGCCAGCCGCCAGCGCCCAGAAGAAGGACGGCACGTCCGTCGGCCCGTCCCCGGACAACGCGGCGCGCACCGCGTCGCTCCAGGCGACGAAGTCCGCGCGCGCTGCGGTCGCGGTCTCCGTGATGTGAATGCGATCCGGCAGCACGCTCGGCGGCGTGGTCAGGCGCAGGTCGCCGACGCAGCGCGCGCCCGCGGCGACCATCGGCTCGCCCCCTGGCAGCCCGGCGCTGGCCAGGACGCAGGCGCACTCGCAGGCCACCGATACGCGCACCTCGTGCCCGTCGTCCACGAACGTCGCCGGGAAGCTCCGGCACCCCACCGGCTTGGCGCCGGCCCCCGCCGCGGCGTGCAGGCGGCAGGCGCCGGCCTCGCCGAGGAAGGCGCACCGCCCGTCGACCATGGTCACCGCCAGCGCGCCGCCGCGGACGTCGCTGCCATGGTCCGGCATGAAGAGGCGGGCGTCGGCGGGGTGGTGGAGCGGCGTGGGCAGGGTGGCTCGCGCGCGCCGCGCCTCCTCGTCGGTGAAGCGCACCGTGCCGTAGACACCGCAGCACGCGCCCGACGCGTCGCAGTGCAGCGCGAAGCCGGGCAGGACAGCCAGCGGCCGCGCCTCACCGGCGTCGCCAGCCGGCGGAGCCTCGGCGATCCCGTCGGCGAGGAGGCCGGCGGCGTGCAGAGCCTCGAGGACGAAGCGCACCTCGGAGCGGCGGTGGAAGGCGCCGGCGCGCGCGGCAGCCAGGCAGATGCCGTCGAGGTCGCGCGTCCCGTCGGCGCCGCTCACGATCTCCCAGGCGCGCGGTTCCAGCGTCGACAGGTCGCCCCTGCGCGCGTCGTGGATGACCACGCGCTCCACGCCGTCGACGAGGTGGCGGCGAGCCAGCGCGTGCTCGGCCAGCCGCGGGCGGAGGGGGAAGGGCGGCGTCGGGCTCATCGGCCACCGCCGTCCTGTCGGGTGTCGTCGCCGGCTCCTCCATCGCTGAGACCCACGTCGCCGCACTGGGCGCCGCCCTCGAAGGCGCGACGCAGATCGCTGGCAGCGCGTTCTGCGTCGGCGCCGGATATCACCAACCGGCGCTCGGCGGCGGCACCCTCGACGAAGTAGAGGACGGTGGCCCCGCCGTCGCGGGTGAAGATGGCCTGCGCGGGGTGCGCGGGGCCGGCCGGCACCAGGTTCACCAGCACGAAGGCCGCCGCGCGCGCGGCGTCCTCCACGTCGTCGCGCGACACCGCCGGGTCGAGCCCGAGCTCCACCTGGGCCTTCACCCTGACTCAGATGGTGACGCGATCGCGCGGCGCGGGGATGGCCACCTTGCCGAACTTGCGCGCCTCCAGGAGGTCGCCGAGCACGCGCTGCGGCTTGGGGTCGCCGTGCACCAGCACCACCTTGCCGACGCGGCCCCGCTGCCGGCAGCCCTCGGCGTAGGCCAGCAGGTCCTTCTGGTCGGCGTGGGCGCTGAAGCCATTGAGGACCACCACCTCGGCGCGCCGCTCCCGCTCCACCCCGAAGATCTTCACCCGGGCGCGCTGCTCGACGAGGCGGCGCCCGAGCGTGTGCTGCGCCTGGTACCCGACGATGAGCACCGCGTTCCGGTCGTCCTCGATGTTGTTCTTGAGGTGATGCAGGATGCGCCCCGCCTCGCACATGCCGCTGGCGGAGATGATGATCGCCGGCGTGTCGAGGCCGCCGATGGCCTTGCTGCCCTCCACGTCCTCCACGTAGTGCAGGTCGTCGAACTCGAAGGGCGTGTCCTTGCCGCGCATCAGCGCGCGCGTCTCGGAGTCGAAGCACTCGGGGTGCAGCTTGAAGATGTCGGTGATGCGCACCGTCAACGGCGAGTCGACATAGACGGGGATGTTGGGGATGCGCCCCTGCTTGCGCAGGCCCTTGATGGCGAAGATCACCTCCTGCGCTCGCTCCAGGGCGAACGACGGAACGAGGAGCTTGCCGCCGCGCCCGGCGACGCGGTTCACGACCTTGGCCAGGTCGTCGTCCATCTTGTCGAGGTTGTCGTGGAAGCGGTCGCCGTAGGTGCTCTCGGTGACCAGCACGTCGGCGCCGTCGGCGAGCTCCGGGTCGCGCAGGATGGGGCGGCCGGCGCGGCCGAGATCGCCGGTGAAGACCAGGCGCTTGGTCTTGCCGTCCTCCTCGATGTCGAGGATGGTGACCGCGCTGCCGAGCACGTGGCCGGCGTCGAGGAAGCGCAGGCGCACGCCGTTGGCGATGCCCACCTCCAGACGGTAGGGGATGGAGTGGAAGCGCTCGATGGCCGCCACCACGTCCTCGTCGGTGTAGAGCGGCTCGACCACGGGCTCGTCCAGGCCATCCCTGGTGTTCTGCTTGTTGACGAAGCGCGCGTCCGACTGCTGGATGGAGGCGGCGTCACGGAGCATCACCGTGCACAGGTCGCGCGTCGCCGGCGTGGCGTAGATCGGCCCCGTGTACCCGCGCTTGGCCAGCAGCGGGATGGCGCCGGAGTGATCGATGTGCGCGTGCGAGAGCACCACGGCGGAGAGATCGCGCACCGGCACGTCGAGCTGGGCGTTGCGCTCGGCGGCCTCGCGGCGCCGCCCCTGGTAGAGGCCGCAATCGAGCAGGATGGTGGCGTGCTTGGTGC
>JBBJMR010000395.1:0-6836 GCA_037720395.1 Polyangiaceae bacterium | reverse complement strand
GAGCCAAGGCCGAGCAGGGCAAGCTCTACCGCGCGGCCCAGGCCCTGGGTGGTGCCACCACCGAGGCCGAGGTGGTCGACGCCGGCGTGCGCAGCGCCCGCGAGGTGACGGCCGTCGACTTCGCCGCGGTGACGCTCTTCGACGATCACCAGCGGGTCCACGAGATCCGCGCCGTCAGCGGCGACGGCGCCACCGAGCTCGTCGGCCAGCGCTTCCGCCACAACACCGGGCTGGTGTCGATGGTCCTCGAGAACCGCCACTCGCTGCCATACCGCGGCGAGTACGACGAGAAGCGCCAGGTGGTCTTCACCCGTCGCCTGGTGCCGCCGACCATGCCGAGCATCGTCGTGCTCCCGCTCACCGTCCACGATCGGCCGCTGGGCACGCTGGTGCTCGGGTCGCGGCGGCGCGGGGTCTTCAACGACGCGGCGCGCTCCACCCTCGAGGTGCTGGCCAGCCACATGGCCGTCTCGCTCTCCAACGCGCGCATGCTGCGCCGGCTCGAGGAGCTGGCCACCATGGATGGGCTGACCGGCCTCCTCAACAAGCGCGCCATGCTCGAGGTCGCCGAGCAGAAGCTCCTCGCCGCGCGCCGCTTCGGGCGGCGGATGAGCGTGATCATCGCCGACATCGACCTCTTCAAGAACATCAACGACACCTACGGCCACGACTTCGGCGACGTGATCATCAAGGGCCTGGGCGGCATCCTGCGCCACGCCAAGCGCACCACCGACAGCGTGGCCCGCTTCGGCGGCGAGGAGTTCGTGCTCATCTGCGAGGAGACCGACGCGCAGGGCGCCATGCTCCTCGCCGAGCGCGTCCGCGAGGAGCTCGAGCGGACCACCTTCCACCACGACAAGGGCCTCGTGCAGGTGACCTGTAGCCTCGGCATCGCCACCTTCCCCGAGGCCGGCTCCACCTGGGACGAGCTCTTCAAGGCCGCCGACGAGTCGCTGTACGTGTCCAAGCGGGCGGGCCGCAACCGCGTCACCGCCTGGACGCCACCGGTCACCATGGTCCACTCCGCTCGCTCGCGTCGTTCCGTGTAGCGGCCGCCGCAGGCACTCGGATAGAACCGGAGGCCTACCGTCGCGTGCGTACACCGCGTCGGGGAACCCCCGCAACCCGTGCAGAAGCCCCGCACTCGAGTCTTCATCGTGGCCCTGCTCGCGGCCGCCAACTGCGCGGGCCGCGACGCGCTCCGCGCCGAGCACACCGGCGACGTCTCCAATCCGCCGGCAGAGCGGCAGAGCGCCGACGCCGCCTTGATCGAGGCCTGCGGGGCGGGCGTCGTCAGCGAGCTGGGCGCGGCGCGGGTGCGGCGACGCCCGTACCTGCAGCAGGTCACCAGCGACGGCGCCACGGTGGTGTGGACCAGCACCTCGACGACGCCGAGCTGGGTCGAGGTCGACGACGCGCAGGGCGACACGCTGGTGGCGCGCGCCGATCGCGACGCCTCGGCAAGCCCCGTGGGAGCACAGCAGATGGTGGCGCGCATCGAGGGCCTGCGCGCCGACACCCTGCACTGCTACTCGGTGCACGACGAGGACGGCGAGCTGGTCGGAGCCGCCGGCTTCCGCACCGCGCCGCACCCCAACGCGCCAAGCGCGGTGCGCTTCGTGGCCTTCGGCGACTCCGGCGACGGTGGCTTCCTGCAGGGCTCGCTGCAGGAGCAGATGCGCACCGTGCCCTTCGACCTGGCGCTGCTGCTCGGCGACATCGCCTACGACGACGGCGCCCGCGCGCAGCTGGAGGCGAAATTCTTCGGCGTCTACCAGGCCCTGACGCGCAGCTTTCCGGTCTATCCGGTGGCCGGCAACCACGACTACGCGACCGAGGCGGCTGCCCCGCTGCGCGAGTTCTTCGTGCTGCCGGAGAACGGCGGCGCCGAGGGGCGCGAGCGCTGGTACTCGTTCGACCGCGGCCCGGTGCACTTCGTCGGGCTCGACACGGAGCGCATCGGGCCGGCGCAGGCGGCGTGGCTCGACGCCGACCTCGGCGCCACCAGCTGCCCGTGGACGGTGGTCTTCGCGCACCGGCCGCCCTTCTCCAGCGGGTACCACGGCAACGATCTCGCGTTCCAGGTCTCCTTCTTGCCGGTGCTGCGGCGCCACCGGCCGACGCTGGTGCTCGCCGGGCACGACCACCACTACGAGCGCTTCGCGCCACTCGACGGCACGCTCTACCTGGTGAGCGGCGGCGGTGGGCGCGAGACGCGCGACGTCGACTGGTCGGAGCGGACGGAGTTCGCCGAGCCGGTGATCCACTTCCTCTACATCACCGCCGACCCCGAGGTGCTCGCCGTCCACGCCATCGATGGCACCGGACGGGAGTTCGACTCGCTGCTCCTGCAGCGCTGAGAGCTTCGCCCGAGACGAACGCCGCTCGTACGGGGCGGCGGCAGGGCGAGCGTCGACACAACGGCCCAGGGCACCAAAACGCGCGCCCAACGAACGCCGAATGTGATTCCTGCACACCGGCACGCTGGCAGGCTTCGTGCACGAAGCAGCCGAAGTCATGCGCCATCGGAGCATCGCGGGGGGTCTGGTGGTGGGCGCCATGCTGTGTGCGGCAGGCCTGCGCGCAGCGAACGCGCAGGATGCCGATGTGGACAATCCTCCGCCGAGGAAGCGCGGGGTGGGCGAGCGCCTTCAGCTGGCCATCGGCGCCGATCTCGGCTTCGCGCACTACAGCCGCATCCAGGGCAATTCCGATGTCGGTCTCGGACCCGCGTGGCAGGTCCGCGTCGGCGCGCAGGTGCGCCCCTGGCTGTCCATCGACGCTCGGTACATGGGCGCCCGCCACGACGCCGTCGGCAGCCTGATGGCCCACGCCGGTTCCATCGAGCCGCGCTTTTCCATCCCCTGGAAGCGCATCCGCCCCTACGCCTCGATCGGGCTCGGCCTCTATTCGGTGTACGCGTACGACGCGGATGGCAACGCCATCGTCGAACCGGATCCGGCGTTGCAGATGCCGACCTCGCTCGGCGTGGAGGTGATGCTCCTCGATCGCCTCGGCATCCAGGCCGAGGGCAGCTACCGCTTCCTCTTCGACAAGGTCGTCCCGGAGGAGTTCGCGCGCACCCAGATCTGGAACGGCACCCTGGGCGCGCGCGTCTACTTCTGACGCGACAAGGACCTGGCCAGCCATGCACCTCGCATCTTCGCGCATCGTGTCGCTCCTGCTGGTCGCCGCCACCGGCGTGCTCGCCGCCTGCGGTGGGAGCGACGGGAAGGCGCCCGGCTGGCCCGAGGGCGCTCTCGATGGCCAGGGAGACAGCCGGGTGAGCTGGCGAGCGACGGAGCGCCCGTGGATCATCGGGCACCGCGGCTCCGGCAAGCAGAACGGCGCCCAGATCTTCCCCGAGAACACCATCCCGGCGCTGCTCCAGGCCATCCAGGTGCAGGGCGCCATCGGCGTCGAGTTCGACGTGGCGTTGACCTCGGACCAGCAGGTCGTGCTCATGCACGATCCGCATGTCGACCGCACCACCGAGTGCACCGGCTGCATCAGCGAGATGACGCTGGAGGAAGCGCAGGCCTGTCGCACCCGCGACGCCGCGGAGGAGATCTTCGTGCCCTCCCTGGCCGACGCGCTGGCGGCGCTCGCCGCCCTGCCGGTGCGGCCCCTGATCATGGTCGACACCAAGATCGGCATGGACGACTGCCCCATCCCGGCCGACAGCGCCGAGGAGCAGGAGACGCTGCTCGGGCGCGGTGTGGCCGAGGCGCTGGTGGACGCCGGCGTCGACGACATCGCCGCCGTGCAGGCCCAGGGCGCTACGCTGCTCGCGGAGCTGCGCCAGGTCACACCCCGGCCCATCACGCTCTTCGCCAAGGGCGGGATGGACGAGGCGCTGGGGGTGGCCGAGCAGCACGGCTTCGCCGGCGTGGCCGTGGGGCTGGAGCGCCTGGAGGAGGGCGGCATCGAGCGCGCGCGCGACGGGGGCCGCCTGGTGGACACCTTCGTAGTCAACGCTCCCGTCGATCTCTCCTTCGCCGTCTATTACGACGTCGACGTCATCGAGACCGACGACCCTACCGACCTCCTCGAGTCCTTCCGGGATTGAGGCACCGTCACCACGGCTCGCTCGCCGGCTCTTGCGCGGACGGGTTCCCGGCCTCATAACGGCCAGATGTCAGCTGGAGACCATGAGCCGGGCAGGAAAGATCGGGCTCCGTCGGAGCAGGTCCGGGAGGGCCTCGGCCTCCTCTGGAAGGCGGCTCGGCAGACGGCTACCGGCATCCACAAGGAGCTCGACAAGAGCTCGCTCGGCAAGTCGCTCGAGGTGGCTGGCCGCGAGGTGGAGCGCGCCGTGACCAACGTCGCCAGCCGTATCGGCGAGGAGCTCAAGAAGGTGCAGCCCAAGGACGAACCGCAGTGGACGCACCAGGCCGCCGCCGGCGACGACGCCTGGCCGAAGACGCGCGAAGAGTACGAGCACCGTTACGGCAAGCTGCCCAAGAGCGTGGACTGGCCGCGCTCCTCCGACGCCTACGAGAAGCGCTTCGGTTACAAGCCGGGGCAGAAGCCGACCGGGCCGACCGACGACGACCCCGGCTTCGGCATCGCCCAGCCGCCGCGCGACGACGACAAGCCGCAGTGACTCAGGGCTTGGCCGGCGTGGGCTTGGCGTCCGGCGCGGCCTTGGCCGGCGTGGCCTTGGCCTCCGGCGCGGCCTTGGCAGGCGCAGCCTTGCCGTCGGGCTTCTTGGGATCGGCGGCGCCGGCCCCGCCAGCGCGAGGCTCCGCCCGGAGACCTCGCTCCTGTCGAGCGTCCGGCTTGCGCGCGCGCAGCAGCGCCTCGAGGCGCGGCTTGATGGCGTCGGTGGTGTAGGCGTCCTTCACCGCATCACCGACGGGCGCGTCGGCGCCGAGCTGGATCATGGCCTGCGCCGAGGAGACCACCGCCTCGACGATGGCCTCGTCCTCGGCGGCGCCGCGGTAGTGCGCGAAGAAGGTGCTCAGCGCGGACAGCTCGCCCTTGTCGCCGAGCACCACCAGCGCGGCCGCGGTGCGGCGCGCGTCATCGGGCGTGTCGGCCGGGTCGTTGAGGTGCGCGGCCAGGAGCGGCGCGGCCTTCTTCTCGCGCAGCGCGCCGAGCGCCTCGGCCATCGGCCCCACCGGCGGGGGGCGCAGCACGTCGGCCAGGAAGTCGTAGTGGCGCGCCAGCGCGGTGAGCATGTGGTCGACGCCGTTGCGCCGCGCCGCCAGCGCCTTGCGCGCATCATCCAGCAAGAGCGGCGGGGTGCGCGGGTTGCTGGCGAGGTCGATGAGCGCCTTGGTGACCATCGGGTCCTCGTTGCCGGCCATCTCGCGGAGAAGCAGCTTCTGGATCATGACGTGCTCCGTCTCCGGCATCGTCACCGCCTTGGCCAGCTGCTCGGCCAGCGACGGGGCGGGCGGCCCCGCCGGCCTGGTCAGGGCGTCGGTCTGCACCACGCAGGCCTCGAGCGGCTTGCCGAGCGAGGTGTGGCCGGTGACGCCGCCGTTCTTGGCGTCGAGGAAGGTGATGTTGCCGCGCACGTCGCACAGGGCGAAGCCGCCGACGAAGGCCGCCCCGCCGATGAAGTCCGAGTCGTGGGCGTGCGCCCAGGCCATGTTGCCCTGGGTGGCGTCGAAGCCGACGGCGATGCGGTAGTAGGTGGCGGCGAAGCGGTTGTCCTCGAAGGCCGGCGCACCGTCGGCGGTGGGGCGGGCGTAGAGGGCGATGCGATCGTGCGCGCCGGACTTGAGCGGCCGCGCGTCGGTCCCCGACCCCAGCCAGCGCGGCTGCCCGGGGAGCTCGCGCGCCGGCAGGGTCACCGTCGAGGCCTGGTTGCGCGATGCCAGGCGGATCTTGTCGTCGAGGCGCGTGGCGCCGGCCTCGCCGAAGAACACCGCGCCGCCCTGCACGAAGACGCGGCTCACCTGGGTGCGCAGCAGCACACGCGCACGCTCGCGACCTTCGATGAGGTCGTAGACGGTCACGTACTGCCCCTGCCAGGGCAGGAACGCGAAGGTGTCGACCACCGCCGGCACGCCGATGGACGCCTCGTCCTCGACCTGGCGGATGACCTCGCCGTCGTGGCTGATGGCCAGCACGCTGGTGCCGCGGCCGGTGGTGGACATCAGCGAGACGACGGTGGTCCGTCCGTCGTCGCCGATACCGCGCAGCAGGCCCCCGGCGCGGCGCGCCCATAGGCTCTTGCCGGTCCGCGCGTCGAGCGCGAAGAGCTCGCCGGCGCCCATGCCCACCACCACCGTGCCCGCCACCGAGGGCCGGCCGTCGAGCGCGTGCGGGAAGGTCCACACCGGGCCGCCGTCGAGCGGCACGCCGACGAGCTGCTTGCCGCTCACGCCCACGGCCACGTCGGTGCCCAGTGGGACCTTGGCGGTGGCGAAGCTCCGCTGGAACTCGGCGATGCCCACGCCGTCGTCGTTGGACCAGCCGGAGTCGAAGGCCGCGCCCTGCGTCTGACCGCCGCCGCAACCAGCCAGCGCCAGGCACGCGGCACCGGCAGCGCCGGCGAGCGAGGCCACCAGACGCGCGCGGCTCACTTGCCACCTCCCGGGATGCTGGTCACCGCCGTGTCCAGCGCCTGCTTGACCTTCTTCGACCCGTTCGGCGGCCAGCGCGCGGAGACGTCGGCCAGGTACTTGCCGGCCTCGGGCGTGCCCAGCTCGCGCACGCGGCCGACGATCTTGAGGAGCGCATCCTCGGGCAGCGGCGTGGGGCGGAAGAGGATGGGATCGAACCCGCTGGTCATGACGTCGAAGCCGATGCGGCCGAGCTTGCCCGCGAACTTCTCGCAGTCGGCAGGCGCGCAGAGCTGCCCGATGGCCGCGGCGGCCTCG
>JBBJMR010000144.1:0-21214 GCA_037720395.1 Polyangiaceae bacterium | reverse complement strand
TTGAGGATCACCTCGCCGGCGTCGGGCACCTCCAGCCCGGCGATGATGCGCAGCACCGTGCTCTTGCCACCTCCGCTCGGCCCGAGCAGCGCCACCAGCTCGCCGGAGGCGATCTCGAACGAGACCTTGTCGACGACCTTGTTCGGCCCGAACCACTTCTCCAGCTCGCGGACGACGATGGTCACTGCGGCGCCCTCCGCCGGGCCGTTCGCGCGGTCATGTGGCCACGAATCCAGGGGCTCAACATGCCCAGGATTGCTCGCGAAACGGCCCAGACGCAACCCCGGTGCGATACCCGCATCGGAATTGTCGACAATCATGGACGTTTCAGGGGGCGGACCAGAGCAGGCGCATCCCCTGCGGCGTCCACTCGTAGCCCTCGGCCCCCTGCATGACCAGCGCTGCGCGGCTGGCGTGATCGCCGCCGCGCAGCCCGACGTCGACGCAGACCAGGCGCGCCTGGTGGCGCATCAGCACCTGGCCGGGCATGCCTCCGAGGTACGCGGTCTGCGTGTGACCGACGACCATGCGGCGCACGCCGAGCAGCGACAGACTCTTGCTCAGCGCGCTCGGGTCGTCGTCCTCGACCAGGTCGCGCGTCCACAGCGGGCCGGCCGGGTGGCGGAAGAAGCTGCGGCGCGAAAGCGCTCCGTAGAAGCGCGGCGCGTCGCGCCAGGTGCGGCGCGCCTCGGCGTTCAGGCCATCGACTCCGAGGCGCGCGAACCTCGGCAGCAAGCCGGCGTGCACGAACACGGCGTCGCCGGCGACGTGCGCCACCGGGAGCGAGCGGATGGCGCGGCCGAGGCGCGCCCGCGGCGCCAGCGCGCGTCGCAGCGCCGTGCGCCCGGGTACGTGCAGCACCCGCCAGGCCTCGAGGCGCGGCGCGAGCGGCGCCACCGGCCCGCGCGGAGGGTGGTCGCGCAGGATGCGGCGCATGGCTCTGCGCACGCGCAGCGGCCACCCGCGCCGCTCGCTGGCCGTGGCAAACGAGAGGTACTCGTCCTCGGTGCAGTAGGCCTCGTTGCGCAGCGCGGTGAGCACCTCGTGATTGCCGAGCAGGACGGTGACCCGCCCGCCCGCCGCGGCCGCCTGGGGGCGCAGCGCCAGCAAGAGCTCGAGCGCGCGGCGCGCACCGGCGCCGCGGTTGAAGATGTCCCCGAGCTGGATCAGCTCGGACGTGCCGCCGCTCCAGCGCCCGCGTGCGTCCACCAGGCGCGTACCGCGCAGGATGGAGAGCAGCGCATCATCGGCGCCGTTGAGGTCGCCGATGGCCACGATTCGTGTGGGTTTCGCGCGCACGCCGGCACCCTACTACGAGCGCTGGACGGAAACGAAGCCAGGCTCGCGCTCCGACGCCGGCGACACGGCCGAGCGTGATCCTCGCCACCGAACAGGCATCGAAGCCTGTTACCGTGATGGCAAGGTGCGCCGCGCGCTGCGCTGCGCCTCGACGGGGGACTCGATGCTCGATCCGGCTTCCAGTGGCTATCGCTCGCGCGTGATCCGCGGCTCCATGCTCTGGCTCGCCGCCGCAACGGCGGTGCCGCTCGGCGCCGCGGTGCCCGGATGCGGGGACGACGAGCGCCAGCAGGCGCCACTGCCGGACGCGGGCGACGTGACCAGCAGCTCGCACTCCAGCGGGAACGGCGCGAGCGGGGGCGGCGGCGGCAGCGGGGGCCAGGGCGGTGGCGGCGCCGGAACCGGGGGTATCGCTTCCGGCGGCGCCGGCCCCGGTGGCTCTGGTGGCGTCGGCGGCCTCGGTGGCGCCGGCAACGGCGGCGCACCGATCGGCGGAGGCGGCAGCGGCGACGGAGGAACGGGTGGCATCCCCGAGGTCGTCTGCAACGACGACGGCTCCTGGAACGGCCAGGAGACCGACGTCGACTGCGGCGGCCCGGTGTGCGGCCCCTGCCCCATCGGCAGCCAGTGCAACGTCGACTCCGACTGCGAGGTCGCGAGCGGCAATTGCGTCGGCGGCCTGTGCCTGGCCCCGACCTGCCTGGACCAGATCGAGAACGGCGACGAGAGCGACATCGACTGCGGTGGCCCGAACTGCGCGGACTGCGGCAACGACAAGGGTTGCTTCACGGACGACGACTGCCAGAGCCACGTCTGCGACCCGACGCTGTTGGCCTGCAGCGCGCCGAGCTGCACCGATGCGGTGGAGAATGGCGGCGAGACGGACCTCGACTGCGGCGGGACCTGCGCGCTGACCAACAAGTGCGGGCTCGGTCAGGGCTGTGTGTTCCCCAGCGACTGCACGGGCAACGCCTGCAGCGGCGGCAAGTGCGTTTGCCCCACGGGCATGCTCATCGTGCCCATCGCCACCGAGGGCTCGTACTGCATCGACCAGACGGAGGTCAGCTACCAGGAGTACCTGGCCTTCTACCAGGCCAACCCCAGCACCGCCGGACAGCCGCCGCAGTGCAGCGCCAACGCCAACTACACGCCGGGTCCAGGGCTGGCCTCCGGCGCAGAGCGATCTGCGCCGCCCCGTGGTGGCCGTCGACTGGTGCGACGCGTACGCCTACTGCAAGCAGGTGGGCAAGCGGCTGTGCGGCAAGATCGGCGGCGGCGCCAACCTCCCCGCGGACTTCGCCGACCACGCCAAGAGCGAGTGGCACAACGCCTGCACCGCCAACGGCGAGAACGTCTACCCCTACGGCGACAACTACGCCATCGACCTGTGCGAGGGTCAGAACGACGTCAGCTCCACCGATGTCGACGACCTGAACGGTGCGGTGCTCACCTCGATGTGCATCGGCGGCACCTCACCGTTCCTCTACCACATGAGCGGGAACGTCTCGGAGTGGGAGGACTCGTGCCTCGACGGCACGCCCACCGCTCTGTGCAACGTGCGGGGCGGCTCCTTCGGAGACGGGCCGGCGGCGCTGAGCTGCGCGGCGGACGAGACGGCGGCGCGCAACTCGGCCTCCCTCGACCGGGGCTTCCGCTGCTGTCTTTAGCTCCGGACGCCTACACCCACCGATGTTGACCGGCTCTCGCCGACTTTCGTAGCGTGGGCGGCTGTACCCGGTCGAAAGAAGGGTGATGAGCGAACTACGGTCGGCGCGCGTCGGGCTCGCGATAGCCCTGGTGTCCATCTCCCTGTCCTCGGTCTTGCCTGCCTTCGCGCAGGAGGACGCCGGCAAGCTCCGCGACGAGGCGAAGAAGCTGCTCGCCTCCGGCAAGGTGGCCGAGGCGTGCGACAAGTTCGCCGCCAGCCAGCAGGCAACGCCCAAGCCCGAGGTCCTCCTCGAGCTGGCGCAGTGCCACGAGAAGCAGGGCAAGGCGGCGGCGGCGGTGGCCGAATACAAGGAGGCCGCGCCGCAGCTCCGCCAGGCCCGCCTCTACGACAAGGAGAAGGTGGCCAAGACGCGCGTCCTGGTGCTGGAGGCCAAGCTGCCCAAGGTCACCGTCACCGTGGCCGGCAAGGTGGAAGGCCAGGAGGTGACCATCGACGGCACGGCGCTGCCGGAGGCCGCGTGGGGCAAGCCGCACGCGCTGGAGGCTGGTGAGCACATGGTCGGCTCGCGCGCCCCGGGCAAGAAGCCGTTCGAGTCGCGGGTGGTGGTCAAGGCGGGCGAGAAGAAGGCCGTCGCCATCCCGGCGCTGGCCGCCGCCAAGGCCGCCGGCGCCGCGGCCGCCGCGACGCCACCGCCTGCCGCGGCCAAGCCGGCTGCCAAGCCGGCTGCCAAGCCGGAAGCGAAGCCGCCGCCGGCCGCGGCCGCCGTCAGCACCGCCCCGCCGCCCGAGGAGCCGGCAGCGCGCAACGGGCGCCAGGCCGGGCGTCCGGTGGTCGAGGTCGGCCCGCTCGCCGCCTTCCTGTACGCCGACTTCGAGACGGCAGACATCAGCGGGGTGCAAGGGCTCGGCTTCGTCGTGGCGAGCCCGGGCAACAACGTCATCCAGCGCTTCTGCAACGAGAAATTCGATCCCTGCGAGGCGCACTTCGAGCCGGAGCCCGGCTTCCTGGTGGGCGGCCAGCTCTTCGCCGGCTGGGCGTTCACGCCGGGGTTCCACCTCGGGGCGCGGGGCTTCGGGGCGGCGCGGCTCAAGGGGGGCTGGATGTTCCTCGGTGGTCCGGCCCTCTCGTTCGAACCCGTCCACCGGCTCTGGGTGGGCGCCTCGTTCCTCGTCGGCGGCATCCGGCAGACCGCGGACCTGGAGAGCATCGTGGCCCAGGTGCGCGAGGTCGACCGGCCCTTGAACGGCGACGAGGTCGAGGTGCCGCCGTCCACGAGCACGCCCACGGATGCCGAGGTCAGCGCCGGCTTCGCGCTCGGCGGGAACCTGGAGATCAGCTACGCGCTGCTCTCCACCTCGGTCGGCTCGATCATGGCCGGCACCTGGCCGATGTTCCTGAAGGGCAGCAACGGCTTCGCCATCGCGGTGCCGGTCGGCCTGGCGTTCAAGTTCCACTGAGATGGCGGCCGCCCCGGGGCGCAAGCGCGGCCAGCGGCTGCCGACGGGCCGGCGGCGCCCCCATGCGGATGCCGAGCCGGTGGCGGCCGATTGGTTCGTCTACCTGCTGACCTGCGGCGACGGAACTTTCTACACCGGCGTGGCCCGCGACGTCGCCGCCCGCCTGGAGCAGCACCGCACCGGTCGGGGCGCGCGCTACACGCGGGGGCGTGGGCCGCTGGCGCTGGTGCACGTCGAGCCGGCGGGGTCGCGCGGTGACGCGCAGCGCCGCGAGGCGGCCATCCGCCGCCTGCGCCGGGCCGGGAAGGAGGCGCTGGCGCGGGCCGCGCGCACCTCGGTGCCCGCCCGGCGGCGGACTGAACACCTGGCGGGTGGGTAGACGGGCAAAGCCGCCGCCAAGGGGGGGGACCCGGCTCAAGGTTGCCACCGGACTACCGATGAATGGGAGACCCCGTGGCTACCCCGGAACCCGAAATCGAGGTCTATGGCCGACCGCGGATCCTGGTGGTCGACGACGTGGCCAGCGTCCGGCAGTTGCTGCACGACCAGCTCACCGCGCCGCCGTTGTCGGCGGAGGTGACCACGGCCGACGACGGCGCCCGGGGTCTGCGCCTGGCGCTGGAGCGCGAGTTCGACTGCGTGCTGTGCGACCTGACCATGCCGCGCATCGACGGCATCGCCTTCCTGCGCGTCATCCGCGCCCAGCGCAGCCGCCTGGAGCTGCCTGTGCTCCTGGTCACCGCCGAGGACGCCGTGGCCGACAAGGTGTCCGCCTTCCGCTGCGGCGCCTCGGACTTCGTGACCAAGCCCTTCTCCTCGGCCGAGCTCATTGCGCGCGTCGAGAACCAGATCGCCCTGGCGCGCATGCACCGCCAGCTGGCGCGCGTGGCCGACATCGATCCGCTGACCAGCCTCTGGAACCGCCGCAAGCTGATGAGCAGCCTGCGCACCGAGCTCACCCGCTCCGTGCGCACCAGCCGCAGCGTGTCGCTCCTGGTGCTCGACGTCGATCACTTCAAGCTGGTCAACGACCGCCATGGTCACCCGGTGGGCGACGCGGTGCTGGTCGACCTGGCGCGCCTGCTCGGGCGCGACCGTCGCGCCTACGATGGCCTCGGGCGCCTGGGCGGCGAGGAGTTCGCGGTCGTCCTGCCCGACGTGGCGGCGCAGGCGGCCGCGGGCGTCGCCGAGCGCATCCGCGCGCTGGTAGAGAGCGCATCCCTCGGCGGCCTTGGTGCCGGCGCGGTGACCATCTCCATCGGCGTGGCCGAGGCTCCCTACGGCAGCGGCGACTCGGTCGAGGCGCTCTACAAGCGCGCCGACCAGGAGCTGTACGCGGCCAAGGAGTCGGGGCGCAATCGCGTCTGCGGGCCGAGCGCGGTGACCGCGGCGCCGCCGGCCGACGCCGCGGTGACCGCCGCGCCGCCCGCCGACACCGCCACCGCCGCCGACCGCACCGCCACCCGCCGCATCACCACCGCCGAGGCCCGCGCAGCAGCGACAGCGCGTCGCTGAGCGCGCCTCAGAACGTACCGCGCACGCCGAACCATCCAGGGCCGGCGTAGATCGCTGCCTGCGGAGCGTCCTTGGCCGGCGCGCTGCGCGCGGTGAGCGCGAAGGCGGTGGCCCCGCCGAAGGACCCCAGCGCCAGCAGCAGCGAGATGTCGGCGAGCACGTACTCGCGATGCAGGGTGTCCGCGTCCTCCTGCGGGCAGCGCGGCGCACACCTGTCGAGGTTGTCCTCGTCGACCCGCCCGATGACGCCCCAGAGCACGAAGTTCGCCAGCGCGCCGAGCCCCACGCCGCCCAGCACCCAGGTCATCGTCGGCACGCGGTACGGCGGCGGCGGCACGGCGTCGCGCGGGAAGACGGCCAGCAGCTTGCGGTTCTTCTGTCCCTCGAGCACCACCAGGCGCTCCTCGAGCACCGTGCCCCTGCCCGACACGTAGCGGAAGGCGCGGCTGCCCGGATCGACCTCCAGCGCGCGCCCGTCGAGGGCGGCGGCCATCTGCACGCCGTCGACGAAGACGCGCACGTCGGTGGTCGGCTGGCCCATCTCGTCCCGCGCCTCCACGACCACGCTGGGCTGGCTCTCCGTGGCCGTGGCCAGCCACTGCGCGCAGTCCCTGCGGATGGGACTGGGGCATTCCTCACGGCCGCAGCCCACGAAGCGTTCGCGCGCCGCGGCCAGCTTTCCTTCGCGCTGCAGCGACTGGCCCGCACCGTGCGCGTCGATGCACGCCTGCTTGACCGCCTTCGCCTCGGCCTGATCGGCAGGGCGCCGCGACTGCGCCTGGCTCGGGCCGCCGGCCAGGCCCAGCACGCCGATGGCCAGCAGCAAGGGGATGCCCAGGGACCGGTGGCGGCGGGGCATCGAGCCGCAGGCTAGTACACCACGCGGCCTCAGATGCACTCCGGCTTGTACTGCTTGCTGCCGTCCTTGCCGATGAAGAACGACGGGTTGCACGGATCGACGGGTGGCGGGAGGCGAGGGCCCGCCGATGGCGCCGCCGAGGGTGTCGGCCTGGCGCTGGGCCTGGAGATCGGTGCCGCGGACACGGAGGCGTCGGGGAGCGCGCTCACCGGAAGGGCGACGATGGCGGTGGGGGTGGCGGGCGACACGGCCGTCGAGGAGGGCGGCACGGGCGGGTCGGGTGACACCGACGCCGCGCTCTCGGCCGCGGATCCCGACGCCGGCGCGACGGGCGTCGCGGGGCCGGCGCCCCAGCGCAGCGCGACGAGCCCGACCAGGATCATCGCCGCCAGGGCGCCGCCGCCGACGGCGACCAGCAGACCCCAGGGCGCCGCCGCGCGCGCGCCGCCCTGGGTGGTGGCGCTGAGCGAGGTGATGTCCTCGGCGGCCTGGAGCGCGCTGGGATCGAAGAGACCCGCGCGCGCTCCCGACCGCAGCGCCGCGACCGGCCCGACGATGCTCACCGAAGTGCTCTCGGTCTGCGCCAGGTCCGGCGCGCCCGGCGGCGGTGCGGGGAGGAGCGACGCGCGCAGATCGTGGTTCTCCACCGCGGCGACCAGCGCGGCGCGGGCCGCCAGGGCAACCTCGGCCACGCGCTGCACCCACTCGCCGACCTCGCGCGCCGTGTGCGGTTGCACAGCGGCCTCCAGCGCCATCGCCATCTCGCGCGCCGTCTGGAACCTGGCGTCGGGCTCGTGGGAGAGCCCTCGCAGCACGATGACGTCCAGCTCGGAGGGCAACGTGGGAGTGACGCCGCTGGGCGGTTCGTGCGCGGCCTCGACGATGTGCGTCGCCGCGGCAGCCACGTTCTCGGTGTTCACGAAGCGCCGGCCGGTGAGCATCTCCCAGAGCACCACCGACACGGCGTAGATGTCGGAGCGACGGTCGGCGACGCGGTGCATGATCTGCTCCGGCGCCATGTAGGCCAGCTTGCCCTTGAGCTGCCCTTCGCGTGTGGCGTGCACGCGTGACGCCGCCTTGGCGATGCCGAAGTCGAGCACGCGCGCCACGCCGTCGATGTCGACGATGACGTTCTGCGGCGAGACGTCGCGGTGGACGAGCTGCAGCGGCTGTCCCTGCTCGCTCCGGGCCTCGTGGGCCGCGTGCAGCCCGTAGAGCACGCCGGCGGCGATGGACACAGCGATGCGCGCCGGCAGCGGCTCGCCCTGCGCAGACAGCGCGCGGAAGAGGCGCGAGAGGCTCTCGCCCTGCACGTACTCCATCACCAGGAAGAGCTCACCGCCCTCGGCCACGACGTCGAGCGTGCTCACCACGTTGGGGTGACGGATGCGGGCCGCCAGGCGGGCCTCGTCCACGAACATGGCGACGAACTCCGGGGCGCGGGCGAAATGGCGGTGCAGGCGCTTGATGGCCACCGTGCGCGCGAACCCGGCCTCGCCGAGGAGGCGGCCGATGTGCACGGTGGCCATACCGCCGGCGGCGATCTCGTCGAAGAGCGCGTACCGACCGAGGCGTCTCATGCCCGCGGGGGTGAGCATGTCGCCGGGATGGTAGCAGCTCGGCCCTGGGGAGCTGGAGAAGCCGCGCGCCCCGCCCGGCCGAGGCTGGCGCGCCGCGTCGTCGGAGGCTCGTGTACCCTTCGAGGCATCCGCTTGCTCCCCGGCGCGACAGCGCACCGCCCCATGCGACCGCTCCCCTCGCCCCCCGCGCACCCGCCGGTGGTGCGGGCTCGGGCGCGCCTCGCCCGCGCTGCGGCATGGGCGGTGACGGCGGGCCTGGCCATGGCGGGGGCGTCGTGCTCGCTGATGGCGCCCAGCGACGAGGAGATCGCCGGCTCGTGCAGCGACGGCATCCGCAACGGCGGGGAGAGCGACGTCGACTGCGGGGGCCCCGCACAGCTCGACTGCAGCCCGTGCGACGTGGGCAACGACTGCACCACGGGCACGGACTGCGCGAGCGGTGTCTGCGAGGGGACGGCCTGCGGCGAAGGCGACTGCAACGACGACATCGTGAACGGTGACGAGACGGACGTCGACTGCGGAGGCCAGGACTGCGACTACTGCGTCAGCGGCCAGAAGTGCAACTCCGAGCTGGACTGCGAGTACTTCTGCGAGGACGGCCACTGCATCGACGACCCCTGCGAAGACGGGGTCCGCAACCTGGACGAGACGGACATCGATTGCGGGGGGATGGACTGCGCCTACCCCTGCGTGGACGGCAAGGACTGTCTCATCCCCGACGACTGCGAGTCGTTCAACTGCGTGGCCGAGACCTGCCAGCCGGTGTGAACCAGGCCTCGGCGCGTTTCGTCGTGTGACGGGACCAAGTTTTTTGGCTCGCGCCACGCTGGAGCTCGAGCCGGCGTCAGCCCCTGGATTCCTCGACCACTCGCACGGCGAAGCCGCATCAAGGCCGCAGGGTGCGGTGCGCGATGGCGGCACCGACACTGGCGAGCAACACGAGCGCCAGCCCGTGGCCAACGAGCAAGTGGCCGAGATCGTGGTAGGTGCACGCGACACCCACGCCGGCTGCACCGGCCCCGCCCGCGAGCGCGCCGAGACGAGCGCCAGTCCAGCGCGGCGTCCAGGGATCTGTGTTGCGCCACGCCCAGTGCCCGAGCACGAGCGCGAGCGCCCCGGCGATCGTCGACACCGCCAGGCAGCTCAGCGCCGGCAGGGGCGGACCTCCAGGGGTGCTCGAGGTCCAGCCGAGGTAGGCAGCCCACGCGCCGACGAACGTGACGAGCAGCGCGAGGCGTACGCCACGGGATCGCGTGGAGGGTGGCATGGCGATCGCGACCAGCGCGGCGCCGCCGGCCAGCATCACCGCGCCTACCGCCAGCTCGCGAAGGTTGTCGCGTGGTGCGCCGAGCTTCTTGCCGAAGCTCACCGCCGCGAGCGCGAGCGTCAGCGTGGACGCGCCGAGGACAACGAGTCTGCGAGCGGCCGCGGATGCGGAGCGCGCCGGCGCGGAGTCGGCGAGGATCGCACTACGTTACCTACCCGCCGCCGCAGGCGAGGGACCGTCGGGGCGACCTTTGGGCACGGCGGCGTGGCTGCCGTCCTGGCTCACGCTTCCTCCGCTTCGGACTTCAGAGCGCCGCGCAGCGCCGTGTAGGCGCGGTGGACGCGGAGCTTGACCGCCGTCTCCGTGGTGCCCAGAACCTGCGCCGCCTCACGGATGCTGAGCCCGGACTCCTTGGTCAGGAGCAAGGCCTCGCGCTGGGGCGCGACGAGCGCTTCGATCGCGCGCGTCAGCGCTTCGGCGGTCGAGCTCAGCTGCTCTTGCTCCGACAAACGGGAGCTGGGGTCCTCGGGGTCCGCTACTTCGGGCACCTCACCAGTCGCCGTCATCTCACCGCGTGATCGGGCACGCCGTCGCACTTCGTCGAGAAGCGTGTTGCGGGCGATGGCCATGAGCCATGGCATCAACGGTGAACCGGGGATCCAGCCGTTGCGCGCTCGATGAAGCTTGAGAAACGTAGTCTGGCATACGTCGTTGGCGCGCTCCTGGTTCCTGCACATGGAGATGAGGTAGGCAAACACGCGCGGCGCCACACGAGCATAGAGCGCGTCGAAGGCCTGGATGTCGCCGGCGACGTAGCGCGCCATGAGTACCTCCAGCAGCTCGTCGGGACCCTCCATCCAGGTGCGGGAGACATACAGCGGCACGACGACGCGTTCCAGCGTGGTACGGCGCTTCGGCTTCCGAACTTCACACGACTACGTCGCGTATCGAGAAAGTTTCGCGGCCATCGCTGACCCGAGAGAGTAGCCGGGCGTTGAACCCGCCCGGCCGGGACCGACAGCCGGAACTGGAGGACCACTGCGGGCGGCGATGCGCGGAGCCGACAGCAGGCACTCCTCGATAGCTGTGCCTCATGCCGCCGGACACGGTGGTCCCGACGGAGTATCGGCTGCGGCGGGTGAAGGCCTTGGCCAACGGACTCTCTTGAAGGAGCGGCTCGCCCGCCCTGGACGAAGTGCCCGCGGGGTGGGTGGCCTTCGATCTTCTCCGAGCTGCGTGGAGTGATGCGCCGCGCCGATGCGCGTCGACACCCGGAAGCGAAGCCGCTCGCATCGCATGAAAAGTAGAAACCGAGAAACTTGCTGCGGCAGCGCGCGTACCCCCCGGCGCACGGGCTCTGGGAGCGGTGCGCGTCGCCGGGCGGCGTGAGGCGTCCCCGACGAAGACTGCGATTCGCATGCAAGAGGACACGACCATGAAAGATCTGATCTCGTACGCGGCTTTCCTTCCGTTCGCCTTGGTCGCCATGGCCTGCTCGGCGGAGCCCGAGGACGTCGAGGACGTCGAGGCGCTCGATGAGAGCGTGAGCTACGCGGATGCCGCCCGTCTCAGCGTCTTCACGATGACCAATGATCCGGCCGCCAACGCCGTGGTCGGATTACGGCGAAACAACACCGGCAATCTCGAGCCAGTCGTCGAGGTCTTCACCCAAGGGAAGGGGACGGGCGCAGGGCTGGGATCGCAAGGCGCCGTCTTGCTCGACAAGTCCGGCAAGTGGCTGTTCACGGTCAACGCCGGGACGAACAGCATCGCTTCGTTCAAGGTGGGAAAGCACAGCCTCACGCTGCGAAGCGTCGTCGACTCCGGAGGTGAGCAGCCGGTGAGCGTCACGTTGCACGGCGACACGCTGTACGTCCTCAACGCTGCCGGTGCGGGGAACATCGTCGGCTTCAAGGTCGACGACGGCGACCTCGAAGAGATCAGCGGATCGATGAGGCCGCTGAGCGGCGCGCCGCTGACCGCTGCCGCGCAGGTCCAGTTCACGCCCGATGGTGGCGGTCTGGTGGTCACGGAGAAGGCGACGAACCTGATCGACACCTATTCCGTGGGGGCCGATGGGACGACGACGGGCCCTGTCGTCAGCACCTCGCACGGTCAAACGCCGTTCGGGTTCGCATTCAACAAGCACGAGACGCTGATCGTGTCCGAAGCCTTCGGCGGTGCGCCCAATGCCAGCAAGGTCTCGTCTTACATGATCGAATCGAGCGGGATGACCAACGTCGTCACGCCTTCGATTGGCGTCGATCAAAGTGCCGCGTGCTGGGTTGCCGTGACCAAGAACGGCCAGTATGCCTATGTAACCAACACCGGTAGCAACACCATCTCCGTCTTCTCCGTCGACCACTGCGGCGCGCTGGCTCCCGTGCCCGGGAGCGAGGCCGTGCCCACGTCGGCAGGCCCCACCGACATGGCCGTCGTCGGCAACAAGGCGCTCTACGTGCTCGCCAGCACCGCGGACGAGATCCAGGCATATTCGATCCAAGGCGACGGCTCACTGACGGCAACCGGCGCGGTAATCGGTGTGCCCGTCGCGGCCGCAGGCCTGGCTGCGCGCTGAACTGCGATCTATCGCCTTCAGGCGAGCTGCAGCTCCACCGCCTTCATGCGGTGGCGAGCCAGTCACTGGCGCGAGCTGCAGCTCCACCGGTCACGCGCTCCGTCAGCTCCTCGAATGCGGCTGGTCGCTCGCAAGGCGGCGCCTGGTACTGCGGCTCGACCCGGGGCCGACCCCGCGCACGCCGAGTGAGCGAGTCCGTGTCCGTCCGTGTCCGTGTCCGTGTCCGTGTCCGTGCCGTGCCGTGCCCGGGCCCGTGTCTAGAACGCGCCGGTGAGCCCGACGCCGGCGCCGTAGGGCACGAGCCGCACCCTGCCGGCTCGCGGGGCCGGGGCCGAGACGGCGACGTGATGCAACAACGGAACGACGACCCCGATGGCCGCACCGGAGGCGGCGCCGCTCAGGGTATCGCTGAGATAATGGCGATCCCCGGCGACGCGCAGGTACGCAGTTGCGCTGGCGAACGTGAGCCCGACGGCCCAGATCGCCCAGGCCGCGCGGTAGCCGCGCAGGCTGGCGACCATGCCGCTGGCGGTGGCGAACGAGAAGGCCATGCTCGAGTGGCCCGACCAGAACGAGCCATTCTCCGGCTTGCGCTCGGCGCGCTCCTCCGCCGTGGCGGCGTGGTAGCCGGGACGCTCGCGGCCGGCGGCGTACTTCACCAGCTGCGTGAGCAGGCCGCTGACCGCCGCCGCCTCGGTGGCGATCAGGCCGTTGGCCCAGACCTCGTGGAAGCGCCCATCGCCCCAGGCCACGATGCCGCCCCCGACGACGCCGACCAGCGGGACGATCACGTACCCGGTCACGTCGCTCATGCGCTGCGCCACGTCGGCGTGCTCCCAGCGAATGGCGTCGCGCGTCCACGAGTCCACGCCGTTGAGATCGCTGGAGCCATCCGGCGCCCGCTCGCACCAGTTGCACGTCTGCGGGCCGGTGTAGCCGGCCTGCAGCGCTGCGCCTCCGATGACCAGCCCGAGGGTGAGTGGGATGTCGATGCGCAGGTCGTAGGCCAACCGATCGTCGGGGTGGCGCTCCTTGGCGCCTGCGCCATGCACCACGAAGTCGGCCGCGGCCTGGCGGGCGAGCAACAGGGTGGCCAGCAGGGAGGCGACGGGCGCGAAGCGCATCGAGGGCCACGTAGCACACGATGCGCGCGCACTCTCGCGCCCATCTTGACGGGACCCGAACGGGGATACATTCACCCATTTGGATGAACGTTCACGGGCAGGACGCGCGCCTCGACGCCACCTTGAGCGCGCTGGCCGACGGCACCCGCCGGGCCATCCTGCAGCGGCTCTCCCGTGGCGAGGCGCGCGTCACCGAGGTGGCGCGGCCGTTCGCCATCTCGCTCAACTCGGTCTCCAAGCACATCCGGGTGCTGGAGCGGGCGCGGCTGGTGCGGCGGCGGCGCGCGGGCCGCGATCACTTCCTGACGCTGGACACGCGCGCGCTGCACGAGGCCAGCGCCTGGCTCGAGGCGCAGCGCTCGCTGTGGGCCAGCCGACTGCAGCTCCTGGACGACATCCTCCGCGAGGAGGACCAGGCCGCCGCCCCGCCCCCCCGGCAGCGGCGCACCACCCCGAAAGAACGACGACGATGAGCTCGCAGCCGATCACCTTACGCGTGCAGAAGGACGATCTGGCGGCGAGCAGGGCGTGGGCCGCCTGGTGCACGAGGTCAAGCCCGTCGCCGGGATCGTGGAGTCGCTGGCGCGCGAGGCGCACGACACGCTGCACGGTCTGGGCCGCTGAGGCACCTCAGCCGGCCGCGATCTCCGTCTCCAGCTGCTCCCACTCGGCGAGCAGCGCGTCGATGCGCGCTCCCAGCGACTGCTGCTCGGCCTCGAGGCGCGCCAGCTCGTCGCGCGGGGTGCGCTCGAAGAAGCCCGGCTCGGCATAGGAAGCGATGAGGGTCGCCTTCTTCTGCTCGGCGACCTCGATCTCCGCCAGCACCTTGTCGCGTCGCGCCGGCAGGTCCTTCTTGCGGTTGCGCTCGCGCTTCTTCGCCTCCCAGCTCGACCCGGCAGCAGCGGCGGCCGTCGCGCTCCCGCGATCGCGCTCCTTGACCAGCAGGCGCACCACCTCGGCGTCCAGGTGGTCGTCGCCGAGCTGCGCCAGGTACTCGGCGTAGGTGCCGGAGAACTCGCGCGGACCCTGGCGGGTGAGCTCGAGGATGCGGCTGGCCAGCTCGGAGACGAAGTACCGGTCGTGGGAGACGAAGATGATCGTCCCCTCGTAGGCGCGCAGCGCCGCCACCAGCGCGTGGATGGCCTCGATGTCCAGGTGGTTGGTGGGCTCGTCGAGGAGGAGCACGTTGGGACGCTCCACCGAGAGCTTGGCGAGCAGCAGGCGCGCCGCCTCGCCGCCGGAGAGCGAGGAGATGGGCTTGTCGACGTCGCTGCCGGAGAGCAGCGCGCGCCCCAGCTCCCCGCGCACCACGCTCGGCGACTCGTCGGGAACCACCGACCACAGGAACTCCAGCGGCGTGGGCGGCCCGCCGGCCAGGACCTCGGCGTGGTCCTGCGGGAAGTAGCCGATGCGCGCCTCGTGCCCCCAGCGCACCTCGCCGGCGTCGCGCTCGACGCGGTCGGCGAGGACCTTGACCAGCGTCGACTTGCCGAGGCCGTTCTCGCCGATGATCGCCAGCCGATCGCCGCGCTTCAGGGAGAGGCTCACCCCGTCGAGGACGCGCTTTTCGCCGTAGGCCTTGGAGAGGCGGTCGACCTCGAGCACATCGCGGCCGCTGGGACGCTGGGGGACGAAGCGCAGGCGCGGCGCGCGGCGTGTCGTCTCCGGGACCTCCACCAGGTCGGCCTCGATCTTCTCCAGCTGCTTGAGGCGGCTCTGCGCCTGGGTGGCCTTGGTGTTCTTGGCGCCGAAGCGATCGACGAAGGCGCGCTTGTGGGCGATGACCGCGTCCTGCTGGGCGCGCTCACCCTCCAGCCGCTCCACCTCGGCCGCCTTGGCGCGCTCGAAGGCGGTGTAGTTGCCGGTGTATCGAGTGATGGTGCGGTAGTCGACGTCGAGCACGTGCGTGGCCACGTTGTCGAGGAAGCGCTGGTCGTGGGAGATGACCAGCGCGCAGCCGTCGTAGCGGGCCAGGAACTTCTCCAGCCAGCGGATGGAGAGGATGTCGAGGTGGTTGGTGGGCTCGTCGAGCATCACCACGTCCGGGCCGCCGACCAGCACCTGCGCCAGCAGCACGCGCAGCTTGAAGCCCCCGGAAAGGGTGGCCAGCGGCTGGCGATGGGACGCCACCGGGATGCCCAGCCCCTCGAGGATGGCGCTGGAGCGCGCCTCCAGCGTCCAGCCGTCGTGGGCGCGCAGCACGTCCTCGATCTCGATGAGGCGACCCGGGTCGCCCTGGCCTTCGCCGATGCGGCGCTGCTCCTCCAGCGCCTCCCAGACGAGCGCGTCGCCCATCATCGCCGCGTGCAGCACCAGCCGCTGGTCGTCGAGGAAGCGGTCCTGCCGCAGCACGCCGACGCGCGACCCCTTGATGAAGGCGAAGGTGCCCTCGCTCTGCGGCTCGTCGCCGGCGAGGATGGAGAGAAAGGTCGTCTTGCCCGAACCGTTGGCCCCGACCAGGCCGTAGCGCGACCCGGGCACCAGCTCGAGGGTCACGTCCTCGAAGAGGGTGCGGTCACCGTACGACTTGCCGAGCCTGGAGACGGAGATCATGGCGAGCGGGGGGCTCGCCCACTCATGTCAGAGCCGCGGCGGGGCGTCGACTGTCGTGCGCCCGCGCCGCGCCGGCTCACTGATACGAGACGTAGACCTGGGTCCAGCGGCCACCCGACGCGTCGCCGTCTGCCGGCTCGAAGGAACCGCCGCAGTCGACCTGCACCTTGCCGGCCTGCAGCGTCACGTCATCGCCCTCGTGGAGCATCTCGCAGGGGTAGCGGGCCGGGGTCTGGCCGGTGCAGGTGGCACCGTCCGGGCAAAACGTGCCGTTCGGCGTGGCGGGCACCCAGGCGCCGCCGTCCCACCTCTCCCTGCCGCAGACGAGGATGCTGAACGAGCGCGAGGTGGCCGGGTCGAAGCCGGGCAGATCGGCCTCGGCGTAGTAGCTCTTGCGGACCTCCTGCGTGCCGTCGCCGAAGTCGGCGGTGACCGTGTACTCGGCGGAGCAGCTCAGCGCCACCACCTGCGGCTCACCGGCGTTCACCTCCGGATCGTCGCCGAGCACGCCGTCCCCATCGGAGCAGGCGGCGAGCCGCACCAGCACCGCCCCCACGCCCAGCACCGCCAGCCGTTCCCATCCGCGCATGGATCCTCCTCGGTTTCGGACGAGCGTCTTACGCACCGGAACACATGCTTCTCCCTCCTCGTGGCCTGCCGGGTCGTATACTCGCCCGCCGCAGCGCCGCACGGCGCTCCGCCTTCCCATGGCCAAGGTCCTCCTGGTGCCTGCCACCGCCGCCGAGACCGTCTCCCGGCGCGTGATCGAGCAAGCCGAGGCGCTGCAGCGTGCGCTGCGCGCCACGCGCGTGGCCAGCCACCTCGAGATCCTCTACGAGGCCGGCTCCAGCACCGGCAGCGCCGCCAACGCCATGCGGCGCCTGGGGCCCAGCGTGGTGCACTTCGTCGGCCGCGACGGCGGCGATCGCGAGGCGGTCATCGCCGACGGCGGCGGGCCCATCGATGCCGAGGTGGTGGGCGAGGCCTGCGCGCGGGCTGGCTCGGTGCGCTGCGTGATCCTCGATGGATGCTGGTCACGAGAGCTGGGCAAGGTGCTGCGCACCCGCGTCGATACGGTGGTGGCCGTCACGGTGGCCGTGGACGCCGACGCGGCACGGGCGTTCGCCGACGCCTTCTACCGGGCGCTGGGCTTCGGCATGCCGGTGGCGCGTGCGTTCGACCTCGGCGCCAACAGCGCGCGCCGCGCGCCCGGCGACGAGGCGGTGCGCCTGCTGGTGCGCTCCGGCGTCGATGCCGCGCAGGTGCACCTCCCGGCGGAGCGCGAGGTGCCGGCGCCGCCGCCATCGCGCCGCCCCTTGCCCGCACCGCCCTCGGGCCGGACGAAGCGCGGGCCGCCGCCGCTGCCGTCGCAACGCTCGCGCCCATCGCTGGCGCCGCCGAGCAGCGCAGCGAGCAGCGGTGCGCCACCGGCCAGCAACCCGCAGAGCGAGCGCCCCACCGCGCGCCCGCCGCCGAACGTGCCGGCGAGCGAGCGCCCCACCGCGCGCCCGCCGCCCGGGCCGACGAGCGTACCGGTGTCGGTGCCGCCGCTCATCCCGCCGCCGCAGCCATCCGCGCCGATGGCCATCGAGCCTCCGTCCGGCGCCGGAGCGCTGCCGCTGCTGGTGCCGCCCTCGTCGCGGCTGCCGCTGTCGTTCGCGATGGCAGGCGGCGCCGCCATCAGCGCGGCCAGCGAGGGCGCGACGAAGAACTTCGTCATCGTCCGCCCCCCGCCAGACCCGGAGTCGTGCGTGGCGGACGTCGTGCCGCAGGCCATCCAGCACCTGCGCAGCTCGCCGAGCCAGTCACCGTCGCGCGAGGTGGCGGTGATCCCGCTCTCGGCCGGCATCCGCCGTCCGCTCGAGCCCGGGAGCATCCTCGGCGCCGCGCGCCGGTGCCAGCTGGTGCGCAAGAGCGGCCCCTGGGCGTCGCACCCGTTCTTCCCCTGGCTGGACCTCGGCCCACGCCCCGAGGCCGGCACGAACGGGCTGCTCTGGCGGTTCACCGGCAGCCGCGGCTTCGAGGGCGTGTTCGCCATCGGGTTCGACGGCTCCTTCGTGCAGCGCGAGCTGGTGCGGGAGATCAGCCACCCCGGCGCCGGACGCCCACCGGGCTTCGGCCTCTTCGGCGCCCTGGAGTCCATCGCCGGGGCCATCACCTTCGCCAGGCTGCTGGCGCGGCAGTGCCCGGACTACGGGCACGCCTGGCTCACCGTCCGCGCCGGGCCGCTGCAGCGCACGCCGCTGGTGCTCGACTTCGAGGATGGCCGGGCGCACCCGCTCCACGAGCGCATCGACGTGACCGCGCGCCAGCCCCTGCTCGCCGCCGGCGGCACCTTCCAGCCGAAGATCGCGCCCGACGCGGGGGTGCGCTTCGCGCTGGCGCTCGGCGCGGAGCTGGCCGCCGGCTTCGGCTGGACGTGGGACGCAGCGGAGATCGAGACCGAGCTGCGCGCGCGGCTGGCGGCGGCGGACTGAACCGCACCTCAGGCAGTAGTGCTAGGGCGTGGCGGGGCTGACGGTGATCTCCACCGCCGGCGTGGTCACCGCGTCCGGCCCGAACGGGAACTCGATGGGCTCGTTGACCAGCCACTTGGGCAGGAGGTTGTTGTAGAACTGGCTGTCGTCGTGCAGGTCGGCTCCACCCGGGAGCTGGTAGAGGATGCGCGGGCCGTCGGCGCCGATCTCGGTGACCATGCGCAGCGACGGACCGGCGCTGAAGCCGAAGTCCCAGGGCTTGCCGGCGGCGGGCACGGTGCGCGTGTTGGGGCTGGCGACGTTGACGGTGGAGAGCCCACCGGGCGCGGCGACCGCCGGTGAGTTGTAGGTGGTGATGCCGAAGTTGTCGTAGATGCTGCGCAGCGACAGAGTGTGCAGCCGGCCCCAGCGCCAGTCGTCCGGCCCGCCGCTCACCGCCAGGTGCGTGGCGGCGAGCTGCAGCGCGGCGACCATGATCTGCGCGCGCGTCTCGGTGGTGTCGGTGGTGCTCACGTCGTCCCAGAAGAGATCGCCGGATTCGATGGCGTCCGGCTCCTTGATGGAGCGCAGCACCAGCTGGAAGCGCCAGCCGGAGCTGACCGAGGCCCCAGCGGCCGTGACCTCGTCGCCGACCGCGAGCTGCGCCAGCGAGAAGAAGGCGGCGTGGAAGGCGCTGCAGCCGATGGCCTCGGCGGCGACCGCGGGGTCGGGATCGTCGCCCGCCGTCTCCGGACCGGAGCCGTCGAGGCCGGTGGGGCAGGTGAGCTGCCAGGTGGAGAGCGCGTCGACGACGGCCTGGGTGTCGGCGTCGAGGGTGGCCGTCTCCGCCGCCGCCAGCAGCGGGGGCACCACCAGCTCACCGAGGAGCGAGTACGTGTCTCCCTGGATGGCGAGCAGCGTCTCGCGCGTGTGATCGTTCCCCGAGGCGGCGAGCAGGTCGAGGATGCGCTGCTCGCGCGCACCCTCGGCCTTGGAATAGGCCTGGATGGCGGTATCTCCATCGTTGAGGAGGTCGCCGTCGGCGCTGGAGCCGGTCATGTCGGCGTTGGCGGTGGCGATGGCGCCGGCCGGCGGATCGGTGAGCTGGGGCAGCTCCTCGAGCGGTACCGGGTCGCCCCACTCGGCCGAGCCGTCGCCGGGGATGGGCAGCCACGGCACGTGCTCCGCGGCCCAGGGCCGGGAGGGCATCTTCACGAACGGGTACCAGCCGATGTGGCCATCCTTGTCGGCGACGAGGAAGTTCTGGCTGGCGCTGGAGGTCATGCTCACTGCCTCCTTCGCCTCGGCGACGCTGGCCGCCCGGGCCAGCCCGAAGAAGACGTCGATGTCCGGCCCGGCGTCGTGGCCGCGCCAGCGGATGCTGAGCGCCGTGCCGGCGTCGAGATCCTCGCTGACGATGGGACCGTGGTGCGGCACCCAGCGGAACGACTTCTTGATCGGCGTGCCGGTGGAGACGTCGTCGAAGGACAGCTCCTTCTCGATGATCGGCACCTCGTCGCCGTCGAGCAGCACGCTCTTGCCGTCGGCGGACAGGGTCTCGACGTAGACGTCGGCCAGATCCCAGTAGGCGGTGGTCACTCCCCAGGCGATGGACTCGTTGGCGCCGATCATGATCGAGGGCAGCCCGGGGAAGGTGCTGCCGGCCACGTGGTAGACGCCGCCCTGCCCGGCGGACTTGCCGTCGATCTCAACCGGGAACCAGATGCTCGGATTGCTGAGCAAGAGGTGCGGGTCGTTGGCGAGGATGGCCTTGCCGCCGCTGGTGCGCTGCGGCGCCACCGCCCAGTTGTTGGAGCCCACGTCCCCGGCGTTGCGGATGCCGCCGCCGCTGCCGATGAGCGCCGTGTTGCGGCGCGCGCTGGCCAGCAGCGGCCCCAGGCTGGCGGGGGCGCCGCCACCGGGCGAGGCCGACCGACCCTGGTCGCCCCAGCCCGGCGGCGCCTGCAGCGATGCCTGGTTGGCGGCGACCACGGTGAAGGCGTCGAAGACCGGCTGCGGCGAGAAGAGGTCCGGGGCGAGCGCTGCCGGGAAGAGCGGGTAGGCCTCGGCCATCTCCAGCTCGCTGCCGCTGTTGTTGGAGAGGTCGTTGAGGACGTAGAGCCCGACGGCGGCGCTGTCCTCCGGCTCCCAGTCGCGGATGGCGTCCTTGACCACCAGCTTGAACTCGTACTCCCGCGTCAGGGTGGCGCCGTTCGCTCCGGCGCGCATGTCGGCGATCCAGGCGTTGACGCCGCGGGTGTAGGCCTCGAAGTGCCCTCTCACCTGCTCGCTGGCGTTGGCGGCGAAGGCCTCGGCCAGGGGCTCGCCCTCCTTGGTGCTGAAGAACTGCCGGTTCTGGTAGTCCTGCTGCAGGACCGTGTCGCCGGCGCTGACCAGCGCGCCGAGCCGACCGCGCACCACGTTGCGGATGAAGTCCATGAAGAAGAAGCGGTTCTGCGCGTGGAAGTAGCCGAGGCTGGCGAAGCAGTCGTTGTCCGCCGCGCAGGCCAGGTGCAAGAGGCCATGCTCGTCGTACGTCGCCGCGACGGGCGCGGTCAGCTCCGGGATGGTCGGACCGGACGGAGCACCGCCGCTGCCGCCGCTGGCGCCGCTGCCGCTACCGGGGCCGCCGCTGTTCGCCGGCGGGACGGCCTCGTCGTCGCAACCGTTGGAGGCGATGGCCAGCAGGAGCGCAGCGCACGAGGCGAAAAGTCGAAGAGCACGCATGCCGGGCACTGTTGCACGTGTCCCCGGCGGACACCACGGCGTGCAGAGCGACAAACGGGTTGAAACCCGTAGCGAGAGCGCCGAAACCGAAGCGAGCCGGGCGCCCGAGGAGCGAGCAGCGGAGGCCTAC
>JBBJMR010000394.1:0-6930 GCA_037720395.1 Polyangiaceae bacterium | reverse complement strand
CAGTCCGCCTTCGGGAAGGTGGCGCAGAGGTCTTGCTCGATCTCCGGGGGCTGGTCGTAGCGGGTCCAGCCGAGGCGCTGGGAGAGGCGCTGGACGTGGGTGTCGACGACGACACCCTCGGGCGTGCCGAAGGCGACGCCGAGGACCACGTTGGCCGTCTTGCGGCCCACGCCCGGAAGCTCGACGAGGGCGGCGAGAGCTCGGGGCACCTCGCCACCATGCTTGTCCATGAGCCCCTTGGCGAGGCCGACGATGTTCTTCCCCTTCTGGTTGTACATGCCCATGCCGAGGCGCTGCAGCATCTGGGCGACCTCACCGGCGTCGGCGGCAGCGAGGGTGGCGGCGTCGGGATAGACGGCGAACAGCTGCGGCGTGACCTTGTTCACCAGCACATCCGTCGTCTGCGCGCTGAGCACCGTGGCCACCAGGAGCTGGAAGGGGCCCTGGTGGCCGAGCTCGCAATGAGCGTCCGGGTGGAGGCTGCGCAGGGTCGCGTACGCCGCGCGCGCATGGTCCACGGTGACCATGGGCGTCCGCTTGCGCCGAGCCTTCTTCCGCCCGCCCGCCGCCTTGCCCACGCTCTGCTTCACCGAGCCCTTCACCAAGCTCTTCACCGAGCTCTTCACCGAGCTCTTCACCGAGCTCTTCACCGAGGCAAGCGGGGCGCGCCTCGTTGCCGTCGCCGCTGCCGCTGCCGCCGCCGCCGCCGCCGCCGCTGCGCTCTTCGCTCGCACGGGCGCGGGCGCGGGCGCGGGCGCCAGCCGCTCGCTTCGCCGCAGCCTTGCCGCCCACGGGGCGGCCGCCAGCCTCCTCGTCATGGCCACCGGTTAGACGCACACAAGCCCAAGCGCAAGCGCACGCCGCCTCAGGTCCGCTCCGCCTCGCCGTTCCAAAGCCCACGCGCTCGGATCGCGACGCCACAACGCCACCCCTTGGGCGCAGCGGAGCCCCGAGCGGGCCGCGACGCAGCGAGGCGGGCGGGGGCCGCGGGACGTTCCGCGCGCAGTGGGGTGCTCCTGGGTCCCCTTCGGCGCGAGGCCGCAGGCGCTCGCGTCAAGGAGGGTTGGAGCACCCCGAGCACGGAACGTCACCGCGGCCCCCGCCCGGCTCGCGGCCGACCTGGTCCCCGAGGTGGCGTAGCTAGATGCGTCGGATCTCGGGCCGCTTCTGCAGGAGCCGGTCGAGCCACATGTTGCTGAGCTTCTCCTGCACGGTGTTCGGCGCAGGCGCGCCGCCAGGTTCTTGAAGTCCACGTGGTCGATCAGCTGGTCCTGATTGAAGCAGGAGAAGACGATGGTCTCCTTGCCCGTCTTCGGATCGACGTGGCGCTGCAAGCACTGCGCGCACACCTCTTTCATCATGCATTGCATCGGCGAGTTGATGCTGGCGATGCCCACGTGGTCGGGGTTGAGCAGCGGGGCCAGCACGCCGTGGCGCGCGTCGCGCACCGCCGCCATCATCCGGTCGGAGCCGATGGCCACGATGCGCGAGACCTCGGAGAGCGAGAAGATCTCGCCGCCAATGCCCTTCTCCCCGTAGGCCTTCATGGCCTGCACGATGTTGCCGCGGAAGTGCCGGTCCTGGTCGCGGCGCGGGGCGACGGTGGCGCCGGTGTCGGTGCACCAGATGACCTGATCGGTGGCCACCTCGATGTCGTCCTGCTTGAAGAGGTCTTCGCCCTTCTTGTAGCCGGCGAAGTAGACGACCTTGGCGCCGCTGTCCTTGAGCGCCTTGGCGATCGAGAAGAGCACCGCGTTGCCCAGGCCGCCGCCGGCGAGGAGCACCGTCTCCTGCCCGGGGATCTCGGTGGGCGTGCCGGTCGGGCCCATGACCACCACCCGCTCGCCGGGCTTGAGCGCGGCGATGAGCCGCGACGAGACGCCCATCTCCAGGGCGATCATCGACAGCAGCCCCTTCTCCTTGTCCACCCAGGCGCCGGTGAGGGCCAGGCCCTCCATGGCCAGGCGGTTGCCATCGATGACCGGCGAGGAGACCTCGAAGTTCTGCAGCCGATAGAACTGCCCCGGGCTGAACTTGCGCGCCGCCGCCGGCGCACGCACCACCACCTCGACGATGGTCTCGGTGAGGCGCACCACCTCGTGCACCACCGCCAGCAGCTCGTCGTCGATGCGACGGAACAGCTCCAGGCGGCGGCCATCCCGGGCGCCTTGCGGCTCGTCGCCGAGCTTCTTCAGGTCGGCGGCGAAGAGCTCCACCACCTTGGGATAGGCGTCCTTGGCGCTGGCCATGGCCTTGACCACGCTGCCCGCGTAGTGCGGGTGGTTGTCGCCGTAGAAGCTGACCGCGTGCTTGCCGTCGTTGTAGCTGGTGAAGAACCCTTCCTTGGCGCTCGGCGCCGTCTCCACCGTGAGCACGCCGGTCTCGGTGACCGTGGCCGTGTGCGGCTCGAAGAACTGCTTCCACTTGTCGAACTTGAAGGAGCCAGGCTTCTCCTTCTCGTACGTCACGTTGGGGCTGGTGCCGGCGGCGACGCACACGCAGCGCGCCGGCATGTCCACCATCTGCCCGGTGCCGCGCCACTTCTCGGTCAGCGCCTGGCGCTCGAAGATCAGGCTCTTGACGTGGCCGCGCTCGTCGAGCACCGCCTCCACCGGGGCCATGTTCTCGATGTAGCGCACGCCCTCCTCGAGGCTCTTGATGACCTCCTCGTGGTTCAGGCGGTACGCCGGCGAGTCGATGACCCGCTTGCGATAGACGAGCGACACGCCGCCCCAGCCGGCGATGAGCGGCTGCATGTTGGGGGCACGAGCCTCGCGCGTGGCCGTGTCGCGCTCGGCGCGAATGGCCTCCCAGTGGCTGCGTTGCTCGGCGATGAACTCCCGCTCCTCCTCGTCGAAGAGAGCCATCACCGCCGCCTCGCCGCGCTCGGCCACCAGGGCCTCGATGCGCGTCACCGTCTTCTCCACCTGGATCGGGTAGTAGGCGATGAGCTCGGTGGCGGTGTCGATGGCCGTCAGGCCGCCGCCGATGACCACCGCCGGCAGGCGCACCTGCAGGTTGGCCAGCGCCGAGCGCTTGTAGGCGCCGGTGAGCTGCAGGGCCATCAGGAAGTCGCTGGCCTTGCGGATGCCGCGGGAGATGTTGTTCTTGAGCGGGATGATCGTCGGGCGGCCGGCCCCCGCGGCGATGGCCACGTGGTCGAAGCCAAGGCGCCAGGCGTCGTCGAGATCGATGGCCCCGCCGAAGCGGACGCCGCCATGGATCTTGAGGAGGCGCTGCCGCGCCAGGGTGACGTAGAGGACGGTGAGGAAGTTCTTGTCCCAGCGAACGGTGATGCCGTACTCGCTGACGCCGCCGAACCCGAGGAGCACGCGCTCGTCGAGCTCGAGGTACATCTTCTCGAAGTCCTTGATCGGCCGCGGCGGACGCGTCTCGTCGCCGGTGAGCTCCACCGGCAAGGGCTCGATCTTGAGGCCGTCGATGGCCACGCACCCGAAGCCCTCGTTGGCCAGGTGGTGCGCCAGTGTGTACCCGGCCGGGCCGAGGCCGACGATGAGCACGTTCTTGCCGACGTAGGGGCGCGGGTGCGGGCGGTCGATGTTCAGCGGGTTCCAGCGCGAGAGCAGGCCGTAGATCTCGAACCCCCAGGGCAGCGCCAGCACGTCGGTGAGCACCCCGGTCTCGATCTGCGGGATGTTCACCGGCTCCTGCTTCTGGAAGACGCAGGCCTTCATGCAGTCATTGCAGATGCGGTGACCCGTCCCGGGTGCCATGGGGTTGTCGATGCACACCAGCGCCAGCGCAGCCACGGCGTCGCCGTGCTTGCGCATCAGGTGCATCTCGCTGATCTTCTCCTTGAGCGGGCAGCCCACCAGCTCGACACCCAGCGGGTTGGGCTTGAGCGCCCCGGTCTTGTTGTCGCGCAGGCCCTTGGTGCACGAGTCCTTGTCGCGATCGTGGCAGTAGAGGCAGTAATCGACCTCGCTCTCCACCTCGCGCTCGTTCATGCGCCGGTCGGTGAGGACGAAGCCCTCGCGGTCGCGGCGCTCGTGCTCCGGGCCCACGAAGAGCTCCGGCAGGGCCGGGTCGGCGCGGCGCAGCTGCACCAGGTTCATGTGGTCGACGGTCGCCGGCGCATGCAGCGTCGGCCAGCGCCGGGCGCGGTCGTGGTGATCTGCGCGCCGCGCGGTGAGCCAGGCCTCGATGGCATCCAGGGCGAAGGTGGTCAGGGCCCCGTCCTCGGCCGTGGTCGGCGCCGCGCCGGCCACAGGCGCCGCGGCGCCGGCCACAGGAGCGATCTCCGCGTCGTCGAGGAGCGCGGCGCGCACCCGGCTGGCCCGCCCAGCCAGCTCGTCGGTCCAGGTCGCGCCGCCAGCCTTCTGCACCTTGCGGGCGGTGTCGTCGACCTCGAAGAGGAGCATGGTGGCCCGCGCCACCGCGTCCTCCTCGGCGTCGGAGCCGCTCTGCAGCGCGTCGGCGGGCGCGCCCATCGCCACCAGGGCGCGGCGAGCGGTGCGGCCGGCGAGCTCGGGGGAGGCGGTCCAGGCCTTGCCAGCAGTGGCCTTGAAGAGGCGCTTCTTGGCGAACTCCTTCTTGAAGAGCCAGAGCGGATCGCGGCCATGGGCGGACTCGACCAGCTTCTGTGCCTCGGCGGAGACGCCGAAGAGATCGATCACGAAGCGCGAGACCCACGGCGAGGCGGCGAGCAGGGCCTCGGAGATGGCCTCGGGCTTCATCCCCACCCCGCGGGTGGTGCGGTAGGCGTCGAAGCGCGCGTGCGCGGCGGCGTCCCGCTCCTTGAACCAGCCCTCGAAGGCGGCGCTCAGGTCGGCGAGGCGCTCGGGGACGAAGAGGTCGGCGTAGGAGAAGCCGGGCAGGCCGAGCACCAGCGCGGATGGGTCACTGGTGGCCGCGGCCCAGGCGGTGAAGTCGACCTGGAGGCCGTTGCCATTGCCGCTGGGGGAGTGCTGATCCGACAAGGGAATTCCTCTCGAGGGGCGCGGAGGCGGGGTGGCCTCGGTGAAGTGGCCCTCACGCGCGCCCGAAGGTAGCAGACGCCACCGAGGCCGCGCAGGGTAGCAGGCCCCGACCCGCGCTCGAAGAAGCCCACCATGCCGCGTCGCGTCGGCAGCGAACGAGCAAGGACGCTGTAGTCCGGGGAGGCTAGAACCCGCGGGCGACGAGGCGCTCGATGGTGCGCGTGCTCATCGTCGCCCCGATCACGTCCGGATCCGCGAGCAGCGCCTGGTGCAGCGGGATGTTGGTGCGGATGCCGCCGATGATGAACTCGTCGAGCGCGCAGCGCATCTTGGCGATGGCGTCGAGACGCGTCGGACCGTGGGCGATGACCTTGGCGATGAGCGAGTCGTAGCAACTCGGCACGCGCCAGCCGCCGTAGACGCCGGAGTCGACGCGCACGCCGCCGCCGCCGGGCGGGTGGTACTCGGTGATCTGCCCGGGCCAGGGCGCGAAGGTCTTCGGGTCCTCGGCGTTGATGCGGCACTCGATGGCGTGGCCGCGGAAGCTCCACGGGCGGGTGTCGGGCAGGGTCAGCTTCTCGCCGGCGGCGACGCGGATCTGGTTTTCCACCAGGTCGACGCCGGTGACCATCTCGGTGACCGGGTGCTCGACCTGCACACGGGTGTTCATCTCCATGAAGTAGAGCCGGCCGGTCTCGTCCATGAGGAACTCCAGCGTGCCCAGGGTGGTGTACCCGGTCTCGCGGATGGCCTTGCGGATGATCTCGCCGAAATGCGTGCGCTTTTCGTTGTCCATCGCCGGGCTCGGCGACTCCTCGATGACCTTCTGGTGGCGGCGCTGCAGCGAACACTCGCGCTCGCCCAGCGTCCACACCTGCCCGTGCTGGTCGGCGAGGATCTGGAACTCGATGTGCCGCGGCTCCTCGACGAAGCGCTCCAGGTAGACGTCGGGATTCTTGAAGCCCGCTTCCGCCTCTTCGTGGCCGAGAGGTACGCGTTTCATCTCGCTCGGCTCGCACGATGCGCATGCCGCGCCCGCCGCCGCCGGAGGCCTTCACGATGACCGGATAGCCGATGCGCTCGGCTTCGGACTCGGCTTCTTCGGGACTGGCGAGCACGCCGCTGCCTTCGAGCAGCGGAAGCCCGAACCGCTTGGCGTTTTCGCGCGCGCGCACCTTGTCGCCCCAGGCGTGCATCGCTTCGGGCGAAGGCCCGATGAAGGTGAGCCCGCACTTGCCACAGAGCCGCGCGAACTCGGCGTTCTCGGCGAGAAAACCGTAGCCCGGGTGGATGGCGTCGGCGCCGGTGACCTCGGCAGCGCTGATGATGGCGGGAATATACAGGTAACTGCGAGCGGCTTGCGCAGGACCGATACATACCGCTTCGTCGGCGAAGCGAACGTGCAGCGCGCGGGTGTCGGCTTCGGAGTGCACCGCGACGGTTTTGATGCCGAGCTCCTTGCAAGCACGCAGGATGCGCAGGGCAATTTCGCCCCGGTTCGCGATCAAGACTTTTCGGAACATGCGTGGGTCCTCAGGCGCGCTTGATGCGAAAGAGTCGCTGGCCGAACTCGACGGCCTTGCCGTTCTGCGCGTAACACTCGACGACGGTGCCGGCGTGCTCCGCTTCGATCTCGTTCATCAGCTTCATCGCCTCGACGATGCACAGCGTCTGGCCGGCTTGCACCACCGAGCCGATGTCCGCGAAGGACGGGGTGTCCGGCGACGCGGCGCGGTAGAACGTGCCGACGAACGGGCTCGTGACGATGGTCTCGTCTGCGGCGACCGAGGGTGCGGCCACCGGCACTCCGGCTGCGGGCAACGTGGCGTTGTAGAGGGGCGGTGCGCTGGCGTGCGTGGCCGCGAACGACGCGGCGGCAATGTGGTGGCCTTGGCGCACCACCTTGATGCGGACGCCGTCCGATTCGTGCTCGAACTCGTGCACGTCTACTTCGCCGAGCAGTTGAAAGAGCGCGTTCAGTTGGTCGAGT
>JBBJMR010000393.1:0-6994 GCA_037720395.1 Polyangiaceae bacterium | reverse complement strand
ACCGAGGCCGAGCAGCGGTCTCTCCGCCATCTGTTGTCGCACATCGGCCGCCTCGCCCCCACCGGCGTCGAGGCCGTGTGCACGTCGCTGCGCGGCCAGGCCCCCGAGCTCACCGAGACCGAGCTGTCGCTCTGCTACCGCGAGCTCAAGTCGCTGTGTGACGGCGGGGAGCGGCGCGAGGTCCTGCGCCTCCTCGCCCAGCTGGCGGCAGCCGATGGCGCGCTGGCGCAGACGGAGATGGACGAGCTGGAGACCATCGCCGAGGAGATCGGGGTGCCGCGCACCGAGGTGCGTTCGATGATCCCCGCGGCCCCGCCGCCGTCCTGATCCGCGCCGCCCGCGCTGCCGGCGCTCCATCCTCCTGCTGGGCCACGCGTCGCGCGCTTTTTGCCGTGCCGCCTCCGCGCATCGCCGGTGCGGCGCCGCGCGGACCGGCGTACGCTGGAAGGCAATGCGAACCTTCGCGGTGGCGCGGACCACCACGGTGCTCTGCGGCCTGGTGCTCTTCGGGACTGCGGCCTGCGGGGCGATCCTCGGGCTGGACGACTTCGAGAACGACGGCGCTGGCGGCAGCGGCGCCGCCGGAGCGGCCACCGGATCCCTGGTTGCGTCCAGCAGCGGCCGCGGGGCCGGGGGCCCGGCCGGCGGGTCGAGCTCCGCCGGCGGCGGAGGTGGCAGCGGCGGCGTAGCGCCGGGTTGTGGCAACGGTCAGGTCGAGGGCGGGGAGACGTGCGACGGCGACTGCCCGACGGAGTGCATCGATGTCGACCTCTGCACCTCGCAGAAGCTCCAGGGCAGCGCGGACAACTGTGACGTGGTCTGCCCCTTCACCGCTGTGGTGGCCTGCAAGGGGGACGACGGTTGCTGCCCGGACGGCTGCTTTCCCGGCAACGACGACGACTGCATGCCGAAGGTCCTCGTCGTCTCCTGGGACGCGGCCCTCAACAGCGTGGACGCCTCCCTCACCGCCCTCGGGAAGTTCGGCACCGTCGACATCTTCAACGCGCAGATGGCCACCCCGACCCTGGCCACGCTCGAGCCGTACACGGCGGTGCTGGTCTACGCCAACGTCGGCTGGCAGGACGCCAACCTGCTCGGCGACGTGCTCGCCGACTACTACGACGGTGGGGGGCGAGTGGTGCTGGCCAACGGCGCCAACTGCGCCGACAGCTTCCGGGTGGGCGGTCGCTTCGAGGCCGAGGGCTACCACCTCTTCGAGGAGGGCGGCATCGTCACGCAGGACGCCGACTCCGTGGCCGTCGAGACCGAGAGCCCGCTGCTGGTCGATGCGCAGGCCTTCACCACCGGCTTCCACTGCGTGGGAGACCCGGTGCCCGGCGTCACCGTGGTAGCGCAGTATGGCCCCGACCTGCCCTCCATCGTGCGCGGGCAGGTCAAGGGGCGCACCCGCGCATCAGGGTCAGGGGCGCGACTTGCGCTGCGGCGGCCGGCGCAGCGCGCCGCGCCCGGTGCTGCGCGAGGTGAGGCGCGCGGAGGCGGCCTGGCGCTGGTCGTCGCCCCATTCCAGCTCGCTCACCGGAGCGCCCGGCAGCGGCTCGTGCCCGATGGCGCTCAGCGCGGCCATCAGCTCGTCCATGCTGCGGATGCGGGCGTCCCGGTCCTTCTCCAGCGCGAAGGCGAGGAGCATCTCCAGCGAGCGGGTGGCGTCCGGGCGCAGGTGGCGGAGCGGGATGGGCGCGCGCTCGCGGATGATCTGCAAGAGGTAGAGCGGGCCGACGTCGTCGGCGCCGGGGTAGGGCGACTGCCCGGCGAGCATCTCGTAGAGCACCACCGCCAGCGCGTAGACGTCGGTGCGCTGGTCGATGTCCTGGCTCCCGCCGGCCTGCTCCGGAGACATGTACGCCGGCGTACCCAGGGTGCGGCCCTCCTGGGTGAGGTTGAGCGTCTCGTGCGTCAGCCGCTCGCGCGCCTTGGCGATGCCGAAGTCTAGGACCCGCACGCGCAGCGGCACGTGGCGCTGCACCTGGAGGAAGATGTTCTCCGGCTTGAGGTCGCGATGCACCACGCCTGCCTGGTGCACCGCGCCGAGCGCGTCGGCCACGTGCCAGGCGATCCAGATGGCGTCCTTGATCGACAGCACCTTGAGCGCGTCGAGCTTGTCGCGCAGGTCGTCGCCGCGCAGCAGCTCCATCACCAGGAAGGGGATGCCGTCGCGGTCCTCGTCGATGTCCAGGATGGGCACCAGCGCGTCGTGGTCGACCTCGTGCACCAGCTCGCACTCGCGCGTCAGGCGGCGGCGCGCCTCCTCGTCCTGGGCCATGAGCGGGTGCAGCATCTTGATGGCCACGCGCAGGCCGGTGCGGGTGACCTCGGCTTCGTAGACCTTGCCCATGCCGCCGCCGCCGACCTCGCGCAGCAACCGGTAGCGGTCGCTGAGCGCGCGCGGAAGCCCCCGCCCCTTGCTCACCGCGAGCCGCCTCAGCTGCTCGAGCGGTCGATTCTGCGAAGCTTGTACGCGGAGAGCGCGACGCAGCCGACGAAGACCGCCGCGCCGAGCACGGCCAGCAGCACCCCGGCGTCGAAGACCCAGTGACCGTCGGTGGCGCCGCCGGCGCCCATCAGGAAGATGCCCAGCAGGCTGACTCCGGCGCCGACCACCGGGTCGGGCCCGGCGTCGCGCCTCTCCAGCTCACCGGGATCGGACGGCCGCTTGCCCGGGGGCGCTTCGCTGTCGCCGAGCGGGGGCGACGGGACGGGTAGGGAAGTCACCCGCTCACTGTATCAAACGGGGACCGCCGGCCAAGCCGCGAAAGGCCTTGTGGCCCCGGCGTGCCCGTCGCACGCCTCGCCGGGTGAGGCCGCGGATCCATGTGGGCGGCGGTGCGCAGCCGGGGAGCAACCCGCGCCCGCCGCGGCCCGAGGGGCCGGTGACCATCTTCCACAACCCGCGTTGCAGCACGTCGCGCAAGGTGCTGGCGCGGCTGCGCGAGGTCGGGCTCGACCCCATCGTCGTCGATTACCTGGAGGATCCGCCCTCGGCGCTGCAGCTGGCGGACATCGCGCGCAAGGCCGGCATCCACCCGCGGCAGATGATCCGCACCAAGGAGCCGGCCTTCGCGGCGCTGGGCCGGCCGCTGGAGGACCTCGGTGCGGCTGCGGCCATCGCCGCCATGACCGAGCACCCGGTGCTCATCGAGCGGCCCATCGTCATGCGCGGCGTGCGGGCGCTGGTGGCCCGCCCGCCGGAGCGAGTCGAGGAGATCCTCGGCCCGCCGGCGCCGGTCATCCCGCTGCGCAAGCTGCGCGCCCCGAAGAAGGGCGCAGGCGCGGGCGCGGGCGCGGCCAAGAAGCCGAAGCCGTGAGCTTCGACGGGCGCCGCGTGGTCGCCTTCGAGAGCCGGCGCGCCGCGGAGATGGCGTCGCTGATCACGCGGCACGGCGGGGTCGCCCTCTCCGCGCCCTCGATGCGCGAGGTGGAGCTGGGGCGGGACGACGAGGCGCTGGCCTTCGCGCGCGCCCTGCGCCAGGGCGAGATCGACGTGCTGCTGCTGCTCACCGGCGTCGGTACGCGCGCCCTGGTCAAGGCCGTCGCCACGGAGATGGACGCGCGCGAGCTGGTCGAGCGCCTGGCGGGGGTGGCGGTGGTGGCGCGCGGGCCCAAGCCGGTGGCGGCGCTGCGGGAGCTCGGGGTGAAGAGCTTCCTCACCGTGCCGGAGCCGAACACCTGGCGCGAGCTGCTGGCCACGCTGGACGCGGCCCACCCGCTGGAGGGCAAGCGCGTGTACGTGCAGGAGTACGGCGTGGCACCCGTCGAGCTCTACGGTGGCCTCGAGGAGCGACGCGCGCGCGTGACCACCGTCCCCGTGTATCGCTGGTCGCTGCCCGAGGACACGCGCCCGCTGGAGCTCGCCCTGCGGGCGCTGGCCGCCGGTGACGTCGATGTGGCGCTCTTCACCAGCCGCGCCCAGGTCGACAACGCCCTGGCCGTGGCGCGGCGCCTGGGCATCGAGGGCGCGGTGCGCTCGGCGCTGGCGCGGGCGGTCATCGCGTCCATCGGGCCGGTCTGCAGCGAGACGCTGGTCGCCGAGGGGATCCCGGTCGACCTCGAGCCGAGTCACCCGAAGATGGGGACCCTGGTGAAGGAAGCCGCCGAGCGCTGCGCCCAGATTCAGGCGCACAAAACGGCTGCGCCCCCGAAGCCGGGCTCCGGGGGCGCGAGCTAGCGAGACCCGCGGGCGGGTCGTCGATCACTCCTCTTCGACGGCGGCCGTCTTCGTCGCGCCCTTGGGCAGGCCGGTCTTGCCGGTCTCCACGATCTCCGCCTTGTAGATGACCTTCCCGTCTTGCGCGGAGATCTCTGCGGCCAGGTCGCCCCACGGGAAGCGCGCGCTCTCCACGGTGCGCATGGTGCCCTGCTTCTTTCCCAGGCGGACGCGGAAGGTGCGCTCGTGCCCGGGCATGGCCTTGCCGGCGACGTCGACGTCGACGTCGGCCTCGCCGAGCATCTCCTCGTTCTGATCGGCGACCACGGTCACCTTCTGCATCATCGCCTCGTAGGCGCCGACGTCGCTGGCCACCTCGGTGTCGCCGTCGAGGCGCGCCACCTTGCTGACCTCCCCGCGGTTCGCGGGCGCGTCGCTCATCCACACCCGCAATGTCTCCGCCTTCTTGCCGTCGTCGACGGTCAGATCCAGGACCAGCGTGGCGCCGTCGCGGGCGAACACCTTCTCGGTCAGGGTGATGGGCGCCTTGCGGAAGCTGCCGGAGAAGCGGCGCACCACGAAGTCACCGGGCTGCCGCGCGCCGCCGTCGCCGCTCGTCGCCTCCTCGGCGCTGCGCGCATCCTCGGCGGTCGCCTCGACGCTCTTCGCCTTGCCCGCGTAGGCCATCAGCCGTTCCCTGGACGCGTCCGCGGGGGCGACGGCCGACGTGGAGCACGCGGCGCTGGCGGAGGCGACGAGGAGGGCGGCGGCGAGCGCGGCGATCTTGTTCATGTCGTCCCGCTACCGGAAGCGGGACCGCCTGGCCCAATTTCCTGCGAGAGGCGGCTACGGGAGCTTGCCGCCGCGGCTCAGCAGCTCGTCGAAGGCGGCGTCGAACTCGTCGCTGACCATGGGCTCGGCGCCGACGGCGCGTGAGGCCGCCGCCGGCGCCTGCCGCGGCGAGACGCGGGAGACGCGCTCCTCGATGCTGCCGCGCGGGTCGTCGTAGGTGGCATCGACGCGGAGCACGCGCTGGAAGTAGTAGAGCGCCTGGTCCGGGCTGCCGCGCATCTCGTAGGCGTTGCCGATCTCGTAGTTGAGCTTGTTCTCCTGCTCCAGGGTCCGGTCGTTGGCGTGCAGCCCGCGCAGGAAGGCGTCGATGGCCAGATCGACCTTGCCGTGCTCGAGCTGGAGCATGCCGATCATCGACCAGCACACGCACTCCCGGGTCGGGTCGCGCGCGGCGAGGCGGAACTCCTCGATGGCGTCGCTGTGCAGGCCCATGTCGCGGTAGGCGGCCCCGAGGTCGTAGTGGGTGGCGGCGTCGGATTCGGAGACGTGCGCCGCCACGCCGGCCTTGAACTGCTCGAAGACGGCCTCCACGCTGACCTGCTCGCTGGGGCCGGGATCGTCGCCGCCGATCGGCTCCGCGGCCTCCAGGGCATCGAGCGCGTCGAGCGCGTCGAGCGAGGCGGCGATGTCGAAGGCGCGATCGCCATCGTCCGTCTCCTGCCCGCGCGCGTCCTGCCCGTGCATCGAGGCGGACATGTGGGCCGACGGGCCGCTCCCGTCGCGGTGGACGGATACTTCGTGGGCGCCGCTCTCCTGCGGGCGCGGCTGGCCGCCGGCGGCGAGAATCTCCAGCTCGCGGCGGCGCTCGAGGAGCAGGGGATGGCCGGGCAGCCGCGCCAGCTGCTCGTCGAGCAAGGCGCGCGCCTCGTCGAACATCTCCTGCGCGGTGAAGAACTCCACCTCCTCGAGCGCGTCCTCGTCGAGGGGTGTTCCCCTCGCGTGGTCGTCGGCGAGGGGCGCTCCCCTGGCGTACTCGTCGGCGGGCGCTCCCCTGGCGTATTCGTCGGCGGGCGCTCCCCTGGCGTATTCGTCGGCCGAGGCGCCGTCGTATTCGTCGGCGGGCGCGTACTCCTCGCGCTCCGGCGCGCGGAAGCCCAGCGGCAAGGGGGCCGAGATCGGCGCGTCGGCGACGCGCGGGGGCGGAGAGCGGTAGGTTGCCTGGTGCGCGGGCGGCGCGGTGCTGTCGTAGGACACCTGCGGCGCCGCGGCGTAGCGGGCGGCCTCGTCGTCCTCGATGGGGAAGCTCGGCAGCGGGGCGTCGTTGCCGAAGGGGTCGTCGAGCTCGGCGAAGGCGCCGCCGTGCGCCGACTGCGGCATGGGCGCGCTGTCGTCGAGGTCGTAGGCCGGCAGCGGCTCCTCGTCATCGTATCCCTGCTGCTGCGGTTCGCCGGCCACCTGGTGAACGTGGGAGGTGGAGATGGCCGCCTGCTCCTCCGGCGATGCCGAGGCCACGCTCTGATACGGCGGTACACCGGAGTCGACGGCCACGTCCTGCGCCGCCTCGTAGCCCTCGCCGGAGACCGCGTAGCCGAGCGAGTGCAGCAGCTCGAGCGCCTCGGGCTGGTCGGGCTCCAGCAGCAGCACCTCGTCGAGGATGCGCGCCGCGCCGTCGTAGTCTCCCTCGTCGGCGAGCACCCGCGCGAAGAGCAGCATGCGCTCCACCGCTCCGGCTTGATCGCCGCCCTCGATGAGCACGTCGCAGAGGCGCTCGTGCAGGTCGCGTGCGCCCGGCAGCTCGAGCAGCGCCTCCTCGAGCACCGCCACCGCGGGACGGTACTGGCGTGCGCGGCGGTGTCGCTCGGCACGCGCCAGCGCCTGCCGGATGCGCGCCTGCGAGTCGCCCCTTGCGGCGAGCACGCTGTCCTCGCTGCCGCCCGGCGCTGGGCGGTGCGAGCCGCCGGCGTTCGAGGCTCCGCCAGGAGACCTCGGACCTGTCGAGGCTCCGCCAGGAGACCTCGGACCTGTCGAGGCTCCGCCAGG
>JBBJMR010000392.1:0-7004 GCA_037720395.1 Polyangiaceae bacterium | reverse complement strand
CCTCTACACTAAACTTAGGGGGGAGCGGTGTCTCACGCACGTTGGCACAGAGGGCACAGCCACTTCTACGGAACCTTCATCGGCGTTGGCGGCGACACCAAGCTCACGGCCGGGCCGCTTCATCTGTTCTCCGGGCCCGTCGACGCCATCACGAACACCGTTCACTGGAAGGCACCGAGCGTGACTTTCGCGACGCCTGACTTCCAGATCGTGGGTGCGAAGTCCATCCGAAGAACCGGTCACCTGGCCGAGTTCGTCGCCGAATTCAACGAGGTAACCGGGAAGCACGTTCAGATCGTCGACAGCACCTCGAAGATCGTGGGCGCGGAGCACAAGGTCGTGGGCATCGAGCACAAGACCTTTGGGTTCCAGACCAGCGTGGGCGCCGCCAAGGTCGACCTCTGTGGGATCAAGCTGGTGAACAAGGGTGTCCATGTGTCCAAGAAGGCTACGGGCGTGGAGAACGCCGGATTTCAGGCCTATCTCGCCGGCCTCACGACATTCGGATGAAAGTCATCAAGCCCACTGCCATTGGCGCGCTTCTGCGGCCGTTCGAGGACGCCGATGACGCCTTCCTAGCCATCGGCGCGCTGGTCCTCGTCGACCTCGCCAGTGGCGCCGCGCTGCCGGAGATGGACCTCTGGTCCCTGGTGGGGCGCGAGCTCTCTGCCTCGGATCTCGACGTCGGCATGGTCAAGCCGCGCGGGGAGGTGCTGGTGAGCGGCAAGGCCTTCGCCCGCGAGGGCGCCGTCCCGTTCACGCGTGTGCGGGTGCAGGTCGGTCCGGTGGACAAGACACTCGCGGTGTACGGGGATCGGTACTGGGTCGGCGACGAGCCGAGCCGGCCGGTGCCCTTCGAGGTGCTGCCCATCGACTACGCCCACGCCTACGGCGGTGCCGACTACCCGCTCAACCCCTCCGGCCGCGGCGCGCACTCGGTCGTCGTTGGCGGGCACGCCGTCCACCCTCTCGCGAACATCGAGGCAATGGGCCGCCCGCAGTACGCGCGCAACGACGCGACGCAAGTGCCGGCGGTCCTCGGCGGATGCGACCCGAGCTGGCCCCAGCGCGCCGCGAAGCTCGGCACCTACGACGCCACATGGCTGCGCGAACGCGCGCCCGGCTTCCCGGCCGACCTCGACCTTGCCTACTTCAACGTCGCGCAGCCCGACCAATGGCTGCCCGGCTTCTTCCGCGGCGACGAGGCCTTCACCATCGAGAACATGCACCCCACGGCGCCGACCCTGAGCGGCGCGCTGCCGGGCCTGGCGCTGCGGGCCCTCGCCAGCCGGCGCGGCGAAGCCGCCGGGCTGCTGGCGGACATCCCCATGCACCTGGAGACCGTGCACTTCGTGCCCCACGCCGAGCGCGCCATCCTGGTCTTCCGCGGCCTGCTGCAAACGATCGAGGACGACGCGGACGATGTCCTGGAGGTGATGCTCGCGCTCGAGGCGCTGGGCGAGCCGCGACCGCTCGCGCACTACCAGGAGGTGCGGCGCAAGCGCCTCGATCCCGAGCTGGGACACGTGCACGCGCTGCGGGAGAGCGACTTGCTGCCTGAGGCGACGCGCGGCGGGCCGCGGCAGAAATCGGACCTCGAGGAGCTGCTGGCGGGCCCGAGGCTCGTCCGAGAGAACATGAAGCGCGGCGCCGATCGCCGCGCAGAGGCGCGCCGCCAGGCGCTCGCCGCGGAGCTCGACGAGGCGGGGCTCGGTCGCGAGGGCTTCGAGGCGCTGCTCGCCCCTCCTACGGCGACGCAGGACGAGCTACCCGACGTCGAGGAGCTGGCGCCGTTCGTGGAAGCCCAGCTGGCGCGCGCCGCCGCCGCGAAGGCCGACGCCGAGGGCCGCGCCGTCGACGCACGGGCGGAGCTCTGCGCGGCCATGGCCGAGGCCGGCGTGCCGGTTGGCGAGCAGCAGTCGGAGGCAGGAGGGCCAAGCGGCCCGCCTGCGTTTACTGCTCACGGCGAGCGCCAGCGGTTCGAGGAGCTCGCCGCGATGTGTCGCAACATGGACGCGCCGAGCGCGGAGCTGGACGCGATGCTCGCCGACCCGCGCCTCGACCGGCGCCTGGCACAGCTCGAGGCGCTCGCCCGGGACGGCTATCGACAGATGGCGCATCGGCAGTCCGCCGCGCCCCGGCTGCCTGGCGACGCCGCGCGCCAGGTCCGCGAGGAAGTGCTTACGGCGCATGCCTCCGGCGAGAGCCTGGCGGCGCGCGACCTGACCGGCGTCGATCTCTCGGGCCTCGATCTCCGGGGCATTCGGCTTCGCGCCGCCTTCCTCGAGAGCACGTCCTTCGCCGGGAGCAACCTGGCGGGCGCCGACCTGCGCGGTGCCGTGCTCGCCCGCGCCGATCTGCGCGGCGCAGCGCTTCGCGACGCGGACCTCGAGGACGCGAACCTCGGCCACGCGGACCTCACCGCAGCGGATCTCACCGGCGCCGTTCTGCGCGGTGCCGTGCTCCACAAGGCAGACCTCTCCCGGGCCGTGCTGCGCCAGGTCGACCTCACCCTGGCTGACCTCTCCGAGGTCGTCCTCAGCGACAACGACTTCGAGGGCGCGGTGGCCCAGTTGCTCACGTTCCTGAAGACCGACCTCACCGGCGTACGGTTCGCAGGCGCGGACCTCAGCCGGTGTCTCTTCAGTGAGTGCTCGCTGCGCCAGGCGGACTTCGCAGGCAGCCAGCTCGTCGGGGCTACCTTCGTCGCCGTCGATGCCTGCGGCGCTTCGTTCCGCAACGCCAGGCTGGAAAACGCGCGCTTCGTGCAAGCGTGCAGCCTCGAAGCCGCCGACCTGTGCGAGTCGGACCTGCGCGGCGCCAACTTGCGCGGTGTCTCGGCACCCGGGGCGAACCTCTCCCGCGCGAACGCCGCCGGGGCGAATCTCTCGAGCGCCGACCTCCGCGGTGCAAGCCTGGTCGGCGCCACCCTTCGGAGCGCGACCCTGACACGCACTGTCCTTGCCGGGGCAGACCTGACGCTGGCCGATCTGATGTCCGCGGTGATGGCCAAGGCCGACCTCTCGGGGGCCAACCTCTTCCAGGCCAATCTCTTCCGAGCCGACATGGCCAAGGTGCTCACCGACGAGCACACGTCGCTGGAGCAGGCGAACACGGCCGAGGCGCGCATCATCCCGCGGAGGCATCGTGCTGCGCGATCGTGACGAGCCCATCGACCGTGCGAGGCCGGTCTCCGCTGCCGCCGCGGCGCTGCAAGCGCGCGTCCACGATGGCGAGCTGATCGGCGGCCTGGTCCTCGATGGCGCGGACCTCGATGGCGCGGACCTCTCTGGCGGCATCTTCGAGGGGTGCAGCTTCCGGGGCGCGTCCTTGGCTGGCGCTCGCTTCACCGAGTCGGTGCTTTCGGACTGTGACTTCTCGGCCGCGGTTCTCCGGGGCAGCGACCTGCACCAGACGACGATGGACCGATGCGCCTTCGCCGGCGCGGACCTTGGCTCGGTCCACGCGCCCGTCTCCACCTTCAACGATTGCAACCTTTCCCACGCCTCGCTGACGGACTCCAATCTCCTCGGCGCCACGCTGGTCGAGTGCATGCTGGTCGGGGCCAAGCTGCTGCGTGCGAACCTCGACCGCGCCAGCATCGTGGACTCGATGTGCAGCGAGCTGGACCTCTCCGGAGCGACGCTGACTTTCACGAATCTCGCGTATAGCGATCTGCGCAGCGTCATCCTGAAGGGGACGACTTGTCGGAGCTCGGTCTTCTGCAAGAGCAACTTCGCTGGTCGCAGCCTCGCCGGCCTCGACTTCACGCTGTGCCAGTTCACCGATTGCGACCTGAGCGACTGCGACTTCACCGGCGCCATCCTCCGCCAGTGCGGCTTCAAGGGCGCCGACGCGCGGCGCGCATGCTTCGATCACGCCCAGGCGCCGCTTTCGTTGTTCGTCGAGGCCAGGGCGGCGCTGGCGACCTTCCGCGGGGCCAATGTCCGCCAGGCCATCTTCAACGACGCCGACCTCGGCGGTGCCGATCTCACCGGCGCTGACCTCTACCAGGCCAGCCTGCAGCGTATCCGCGGGCAAGGCGCCCGCTTCGGTGGCGCGGAGCTAACGTACGCAGACTTTTCGCACGCCGACGTCTCTGGCGCGGACCTCCGCGGGGCCACTCTGTTCCGCGCCCGATTCCACCGCGTCCGCGACGGAGGCGCGACCTTCGGTGCCACCAAGTCCGCGGCGCTCGGCGACGATCGACCGCTGGCCATGGCCGAGACCTGGCAGCAACGACACCAGACAGCAGCCGGTGGAACCGGCAGGGAGAGCCGATGAACGCGCTGGCGAAGAAGCAGCTACCAGAGCAGGCGTGGGGCGAGGTCGGCAGGGTGACGGCGGTCGTCGGCACCGAGGTCACGGTGCGCTCGGGGGCTTGCTTGCGGCACGCGCGACGGGCGCCCAGCTGCCTGCTCCAGCCGGAGGAGGGCGACCGCGTCTTGCTCGCCGTGACCGAGCGCGACGAGACGTTCGTGGTCGCCGTGCTGGAGCGTGCGGGACAGGACGCGTCGCTGACCTTCGACGGAGACGTCCAGCTCCACACCAAGAGCGGACGTCTCACGATGGTGGCGCGAGACGGCATCGACCTCGTGTCGAGCCGAACGGTACGCGTCGCCGCGGAAGCCGTCAGCGTCACGTCGCAGCGGGCCAGCATGGTCACCGAAGCGCTGTCGATCGTCGGCGGCGCGCTGGAGGCGAACATCGAGAGGGTCAAAGTGGTCGCCAAGACCACGGAGACGGTGGTCGATGCTTGCATCCAGCGCGCCAAGCGGGCCTATCGCTTCGTCGAGCAGCTCGACCGCCTGCGCAGCGCGCAGGTCGACTACGTGGCCACGGGCCGCATGAACCTCCGGGCAGAGACCACGATGCTCACCGCCGAGAAGCTGGTGAAGGTCGACGGCACGCAGATTCACGTCGGGTGAGAGGAGACGAGAGGAACGCCATGTTCGCCAACAGCCAGATGAGTGGAATCGACTTTGCCATCCCCGATGTCTGCAAGACGCCGCCAGCGATGGTGCCGTGGCCGTATCCGAACACGGCGCTCTCGCCGATGGGCGTGCCGGCGGTCTACAACGTCCTGCTAGCCGGAGCCCCGGCGCACAACATGGCCACCACCGTCCTGCAGACCAACGGCGACAACGCCGGTGTCGGCTGCGGGATGATGTCGCCCACCGTGATGGGCCCGAGCCGCCACGTCACCGGTGCGTTCACCGTGCTCTTCGGAGGCATGCCGGTCACCCGCCTGTCGAGCGTGACCATCCAGAACACCGCCAATGCGCCGGGGATGCGCATCACACCGAGCCAGACCAAGGTGCTGGTGCTGGCGCCGTGAAAGAGGACCCGATGCAGTTGACGATGATCGACCCCGATACGCTGGCCCGCGACGCGGTCGAGGCCGTTCTCCTCCAGCTCGAACGCAGCGCCACCCATCTGTTCCCTCCCGGGCGTGCGGCGCAGCTCCGCGCGGTGTCGGAGGAGGAGCGGCGAACGCGTCGCTGGCGTGAGCAGGCGCTGAGCTCGGAGCTCGGCCGCGCCGTGGCGAGCCTCGTCCGTTTCGCCCAGACGGGCGATGGGCAGGCAAGCGCGCCGGCACTGGAGACGCCCATCTTCGAAGCGGCTTTCCGCTCGGCCATCACGGACGACGCGTACGCGTTCGATGACGAGCACCTCACGCGCGCGCTTCGCCCGCAGGGGGACCTGGCGGCGGTGCTGGTAAACGTCGTGCTCGCCGCACGCACGCGCATCCATCTGGAGAGAAGTGAGGCCGTCTCCGTCCCTGGGCTCGCCGCCTTGCTGGGCGTCGACATGCGCGAGGTCCGCCGTGCGCTGCGACTTGGGGCGACCCAGGGGTGGGTTCCAGCGGACGTGGCAAGCGCCTGGCTGGCGACCCGCCCCGACCTGCCGTAACCCCGCCGCTCGGCCGGCAATGCTCTTACGCATGCTTCCGCAGAGCGACGGCCGTGGTCGAGCTGAGGGCCTCAGCCGAGGGCTGGTGCGCCCGGAATACGGTATCCGCTGCACCGACCCCCTCCTGGTGCGCGACATGACGGCGCCCCAAGACGGGGTGCATGACGAAGACGGCGCAGAAGTGGTCGGCGCGGGTGCAGGCGTGGCGGGCAAGTGGTCAGACGGCGCCGGAGTTCTGCCTCGGCAAGGAGTTCAAGGCGGGGGGGCTGCGGTACTGGGCGAGCCGGTTGCAGCGTGAGGCGACCGAGGCGCGCGACGTGCGGATCGCCCACCTCGTGCGCCCGGGCACGCTGGCCACGGCGGAGACGCCGATGGTGCTCGAGGTCGGGCGGGCGCGGGTCGGCATCCGCCGCGGCTTCGACGCCGAGACGCTGCGGGCGCTCCTCACCGTCCTGGCCGAGGTCGCCGGCGCATGATCCCGCACGGCGTGGAGGTATTCGTGGGGCTCGATCCCATCGACCTGCGGTGGAGCTTCGAGCGGCTGACGGGCCTGGTCACCGAGCGGCTCGGCCGTGAGGCGCGCGGCGGCGCGCTGTTCGTGTTCTTCGGCCGTCGCCACGACGCGCTGAAGATCTTCTTCTTCGACGGCAGCGGCCTTTGCATCTTCTACAAGAGGCTCGACCGCGGCACGTTCAGGGTGCCCGAGTCGCCGGCCCAGGGCGCTGTCGCCGTGGCCATCGAGGAGCGCATGCTCGACGACCTCCTCGCGGGCATCGATGTGATGCCCGCGAAGTCGAAGGGCTCGACGCGACGTCGCGTGCACTGACTTTCTTCACGGTCGGGGATCGACAGCGCCGCGGCGAGGCGTTACCTACCGCGCGTGCAAGGCGAGGTCTCCGGTAGCGACGCCACCGCCGACGAGCTGCGCGCACGCATCGTCGCCCTCGAGTCAGAGCTCGCCGCCGAGCGCGCGCGCCGCCGCGCTCGAGGCCGAGCGCGACAAGCTGCGCGACGCCTACCGGCAGCTCCAGATCGACATCGAGCTGCTGCGCCGGCGCATCTTCGTCGCCAAGGCCGAGCGCGTCGACACC
>JBBJMR010000143.1:0-21698 GCA_037720395.1 Polyangiaceae bacterium | reverse complement strand
GCCCAGCCGGGCGAGAAGGTCGATCTCGACCCCGAGCAGCGCGCCGGCGTGCTCACCCTCAGCGGCTGGCTCTCGATGCAGGCCCACACCCAGCAGAGCTCGCCGGTGCTGCGCGGGGTGGCGGTGCGCGAGAACATCCTCTGTCAGCCGCTCGCGCCACCCCCGGCGAACGTCAACAACACCCCGCCGGAGATCGAGCCCGGCCTGACCACGCGCGAGCGCTTCGCCGCCCACACCGCCAACGAAGCCTGCGCGTCGTGCCACACGCTCATCGACGGCATCGGCTTCGGCTTCGAGAGCTACGACGCTCGACGCCCTACCGCACCGTCGACAACGGTCTGCCCGTCGACGGCAGCGGTGGTGGTCAACCTCGACCACGAGAACGTGAGTTCAACGGCGCGGTGGGGCTGGCCAAGGTCGTCGCCGAGAGCCAGGACGGCCGCGACTGCATCCAGCAGCAGGGACGCGCTTCGCCCTGGCCCGCCCCAGCACCAAGGAAGATTCGTGCGCGTTCGACGCGGTGAGCGAGAAGTTCGCCGCCTCCGATTGGTCCATCCGCGAGCTGCTGACGGAGATCGTCCTCAGCGACCCATTCCGCTTCCGCCCCGGAGCACAGCCATGAGGCGACCCGCCATGCCCCGGCAGCCGCTGCCGCGTTTCGTTCCGCGCTTCCGGCGCCGCTCCCTGCTCGCCGGCCTCGGCGCGTCCATGGCCCTGGCCCCCTTCATCCCGCAGCTCGAGGCCCTGGCCGACGGCGGCGCGGGGCCGCGGCGCCTCATCCTCTTCTTCACCCCACACGGCATGGTCCCGGGCTGGGAGCCGACGGGCACGGAGACGGACTTCACCCTCAGCCCCATCCTGGCGCCGCTGGCGCCCTTCCAGAAGGACAACCTCATCGTCCTGCGCGGGATGCGCATCTACGGCGAAGGCGGCGGCGGCCCGCACACCCGCGGCTGTCCGCTGCTCTTCACCGGCTCCGAGCAGCTACCCGGCGACGACTTCTTCCACGACGGCGGCGACACCAGCATCGGCTGGGGCTGGAACATCTCCGCCTCCGTCGATCAGGTGGTGGCCGAGTCCATCGCCAATGGCGCCTCGCCCACGGCCTTCAAGTCACTCGAGCTGGGCTTCAGGTCCGGCGGCGGGCATCCCGGCAGCCGCATCAACTATACCGGCCCGGCCGCGCCGCTCACGCCGGTGCAGGATCCGAAGACGGCCTTCGAGACGCTCTTCGCCGACTTCGGCAAGACAGAAGAGGAGATGGCCCGCCTGCGCGCGCGTCGCCTCCCCGCCCTGCACCTGGTCGACGACGAGCTCGACGTCGTTCGCAAGAGGGTCTCCAAGGACGACACCCAGAAGATGGAAGCCCACCTCGAGGCCATCCGCGCCATCGAGAAGCGCATCGAGGAGCCCTATTCCTGCGACCCGCAGGCGCCGGGCGAGGACATCGACGCCCAGGATGCCGCGCAGATGGGCGAGGTGCTCACCCGCCACATCGGCCTCATCACCCAGGCATTTGCCTGCGACCTGACCCGCGTGGCCACCCTGCAGATCCGCGTCGGCGAAAACGATGGCATGGTCTACCCCTTCCTCGGCAGCGCGCTCGCCCACCACGAGGCCTCGCACATGCCCTTCTCCGCCGAGTACGCCGAGGCCACCAAGCTCAAGGAGGACATCCGCCACTTCTACGCCACCAAGCTCGCCGAGCTCATGGCCAGCCTGGCCGCCGTGCCCGAGGTCGACGGCCTGGGCTCGATGCTCGACAACACCATGATCGTCTGGGGCAGCGAGCTGTCCGAAGGGCTGAGCCACTCCTTCAGCGACATGCCCTTCTTCATCGGCGGCGGTAAGCGCTTCCTGCACAGCGGGCGCAGCCTGGTGCACCAGGACGCGTCACACAGCCGCCTGCTGGTGACCATGCTCCACGCCATGGGTCTCACCGATTACCAGACCTTCGGCGACAACGATGTCGACCTCGGGTCGGGTCCGCTCGACGGCATCCTGATCTGAGCGCGCAGGTAAGAGCTGCCTGACCATCTGCGCGCAGAACGGCGGCGAGAAACGGCCTTCGACAACGAGCAAACCGGGATGCTGTGCTTGGTCAAAGGGCCATCGAGCTGCACCGACTCGACCTTCACGAGCATCCTCTGTCAATGCTCGCGCGGCTGCGGCGGGGGCGCCGCCTGTCCGGCCTCGATGAGCTGCGTCGAGGGCGTCTGCAGCTGACCTCGCCGATCCTCGACCCCTCGTCGGGCCCGGTGGTCCTCGGCGACACTGTGCTCATCTCCGAGTTCTCGCAGCACATGAGCATCATGGATTCGATCCAGCATGGTCGCGAGTACGCCAATGCGCGGCGCGAGGGCAGCGACGACATCGGCAACGTCGAGGTGCAGTATCCGGACGTGGACTGGACCAACTACCAGGACTTCTGGGGCGACATCACCGTGGCTGGGCCTGCCGCCTACGGCTATGGGGGCAACCCTGACGCCGACCATGGGTGGTCCGACGGCGTGATCCTGCACGAGTACGGGCACCACCTCGAGTACGACATCAGCGATGTCGACACCAGCGGTGGCGGCCACACGTCGTGCCAGGACAAGGGCTACGGGTTCGCCTGGTGCGAAGGGTGGGCGACGTACTTCGCGTCCACCGTGCAGGCGACCCTCCCGCTCGCCGTCAATGGCGACTTCTCGAACATCGAGCCCAACCCTGGCTGCGCGAGCCCGGGCGCGGAGGCGGTGACACGCTCGGTGCTCTGGGACCTCTTCGACGCCGCCGGCGGCGAACCACACGACCGCATGGACGGCGCGACCGTCGGCTACAACGGCGAGTTCGTGCGCGACACCCTCTTCGGCGTCTTCGACATCGAGCAGGGGGCCATGATTCTGGCCGGCAACGTCATCCTCGATCCGACGACGACGGCGCATGGATTCCACGACGCCCTGGTGAACCGCAGTCTCTACTATGGCGCCCACGCGGATATGGACCGCATCTATGCGGCCCACGGAGTGCTCCCGCATGGGCTCAGCGACTTCTCGGTTCCGTCGATCGTTCCCACGCCGAGCACGGTGGTCTCCGGAAAGAACGTCTCGCTGAAGATCACCCTCTCCAACAGCGGCGGGGTCGCCTACACCGACGAGCACCTCCTGGTGACCATCACCACCTGGCCTCGGGCAGCCCCGAGATCCAGCTCGATTCGTTCCTGGTGATGCCCTGGATCGGCAACAAGCTGGTCACGCGGAGCGTCACCATTCCCGCGTCGCACCCGCAGGGGACGGGCTTCATCTTCGTCGCTTCTGGGTCGATGGCCAGTGGGTGGCCGCCGAGGATCTCGGCCCCGGCAGCGCGCTCCTCACCGTCGAGCGTGGCCTGGATGCCGCCGCGCCGCTCGCAACCATCTCCTCGCCGGTGAGGCAGATCGAGGCGCGCGAAGGACGTATCACCACCTACAACTTCGAGGTGGCGGGGTTCCACGACTACTTCGCGGGCGGCGTGCTGGTGCACAACATCAAGAACGACCCCTGATCCGCGCGGTGAACATTCCGGGCCCTGGAGGGGTCGGGAATCGCCGCCGCTCGCGGTGGGCGCCCTCCGCGGCTCGCGGAGGGCGCGCCTGGGTGGAAGTGCGGGAGGGCTGTCAGGTGAAGCACGCCGCGGATCTGCCGCTCGTCGTCGGGGACACGGTGCAGTGGGATCCCTGCATCGTGAACCCGGAGGATGCGCTGTGTCAGCTGGGCTGAGGGCCGGGCGTCGCCGTGCGGGGTACGGGCACGGTGGCGGGCGCCGGCACGGTGGCGGGCGCCGGCACGGTGGCGGTCGTGGGCGCGGTCGCGGGCACGGGTACGGGCACGGGTACGGGCACGGGTACGGGCACGGGCACGGGTACGGGCACGGGCACGGGCACGGGCGCTGACGCGGGAGGAGAGTCGTTCACGTTCGCTGACGCGGAGGGAGTCGCTGCGCGTTGCGCGCAGGCGCAGGGGCGTGAGGACGCGCGCGCTGACGGAGACTTGTTTCGGAAGGGCGCGCCAGGGGCCGCCGGTGAACGTCACGCGGTAGCTGCCGACCGGCAGGGTGACCCTGCGGCGGTCCCCGGGGCGCGAGGCCCTCGTCTCCAGCTCGAGCGGCGCTTCGGCCCCGGTGCGCTGGAAGGCGACGCGGCCCGCGTCGACCGACTCGCCGGCGCGTAGACGCGCCACCAGCTCGAGCTCGACCTCTCCGACCGGCTGGCCGGTGGCCATGGCGCGCGTGGCCGCCAGCGCCAGCGCGTCGGGTCGCTCCAGCACCAGCACCGCGCGCGAGTAGATGTACGGCTCGTGCCCGGTGACCTCGATGCCTGCGCCGGCCACGCCCACCGTTGCCTCGCCGGCGCTGTTGGCGGAGACCACGAACGGCGGGTCGCCGAGCGGCGCGAGCAGGTAGCCCGCGGCGCCGCCGATGGTCGCCGCGTCGTGTGCGCCGAGCTCGACCCGGCCGCCGCTGGCCGCGAAGGCCGCGGTGTCGCCGACGCCCATTGGCGCGGCGAGCGAGCCTTCGGGCCCGGTGATCGAGGTGTGCACCAGCACGCCCGAGAGGTCGGGCGCCAGGTCGTAGCGCGTGGTCACCTGGAGCGCGGTGTTGGCCTCCGCGTATCCGCTGAGCTGCACCCACGCGCTCCCGGTGGCAAGGTCCTCGCCGGTCTTCACGCTCCGGTAGCGGACGGGGCCGCCGGCCACCTGGGTGGTCAAGCCGCCGAAGGCGTCCCGCCGGGTGGGCGCCGGCGCCAGGTCGAGGAGCTGCCCTGCGCGCGGCCCGCCGACATCGGCGACGACCACGGTGACCAGCTCGTTCTCGAGCATCCAGTCGCCGATGCGCGCGCTGGCTGCCGCCCCCGCCGGGATGTCGCCCTCGAGCCCCACGCGGCGCACGCGCGCGCTCGGCTTCGCCTCGCCGGCTCCGCCATAGCCGAGGCGCATGGCCAGCAGGAAGCGCTCGACCGCGCCCGGGTGGACGACCACGCCGCCGTTCTGGGCCGGCGCGCCAGCGCACGAAGCACACGCCGTGGCCAGGACGACCGCCACCAGGAGCGCGCGCACCCCCTTCAGACGCCCGAGCGCGCTGGACCTTGGCCCCGCGTCACCCCGTCCGTTCGGTCCCGCCCGCGAGCGGCCAGACCGAGGTGCCGGCGCCGACGCGCTCCGGGGTCGCGATTCGCTACACGGCGGCCGGCCCACGAGACGGAGATCACCGTGTGCGACCCGTCAGCGCAAGGCGCGGACGGATCGCCACGCGAGCGCACGGTCCGCGCCGACACCGGGTTCGGGTGGACGCATGCCGGTGCCCCGCGTACGCCGGGACCGTGGCCGAAGACGACGATCACCCCTCCCGCGACACGCTCGCCGACGTCCTGCGCAACGAGCTCGGCATGACCGGCACCAAGGTGGTCTGCAACCGCGGTTCTTGCTCGGCGTGCACGGTGTGGATCGACGGCACGCCGGTCGTTTCCTGTACCACCTTCGCCTTCGACGCCGCCGGCAAGTCGGTGACCACCATCGAAGGCCTGGCCCGTGGCAACGACCTGCACCCGGTGCAGCAGGCCTTCATCGATCACGACGCCATGCAGTGCGGCTTCTGCACGCCGGGCATGGTGATGAGCTGCGCCGCGCTGCTGGAGCGCAACCCGCGCCCGGCGCTCGAGGACGTGCGCGCGGCGACGGCCGGCAATCTCTGCCGCTGCGGCACCTACCCCAAGGTCTTCGAGGCCACCCTGGCCGCCTCGGTCACCACCAGCCGCCTGCGCCGGAAGGAGGGCTGACGTGCCCGACGAAAAGACCGTCCGCTTCCCGGCCGGGATTCCCGGCACCGACCTGCGCGACGTGGAGCGCACCGTCCCTGTCGACGAGCCGCCGCCGCTGGCGGTCAACGCGAGGCTCTTGGTCATCGGCAAGCCCACGCCACGCCTCGATGGCCGCGCCAAGGTCACCGGCGCCGCGCGCTACACCGCCGACATCCGCCTGCCGGGGATGCTCTTCGCGCGCATGGTGCGCTCGCCCCACCCGCACGCGCGCATCCGCGGCGTGGACACCGCGGACGCCGCCAACCACCCCGGCGTGCGCGCGGTGCACGTGCTCGATCACATCCGCGGCTCCGCCTCGCTGCGCGACAAGAGCGAGGACAAGAGCGCCGCGCGCCTGCCGGTGGTGCGCTACGCCGGCCAGCCCATCGCCGCCGTGGCGGCCGTGACCGAGGCCGACGCCGAGGAGGCGGCGGCGCTGGTGCGCGTCGACTACGAGCCGCTGCCGTTCGTGGTCGACCTCGACGACGCCATGAAGGAGGGCGCCCCGCTCGTCTTCCCGGGACCCACCGAGCAGCCCGGCACCGCCGGCGGCGGCGGCGCGCCGCCCGGCTTGCCCCAGAACGGCAACGTGCGCGGCCCCAACCGCAGCGGCCCCATGGGCCCGCCCAAGGGCGACGTCGAGGCCGGCTTCCAGTCGGCCGACGTGGTGGTGGAGGGCACCTTCCGCACCCAGGTGCAGACGCACTCCGCCCTCGAACCGCACGGCGTGGTCGCCGACGCGCGCGAGGGGATGATCACCATCTACGTGTCCACGCAGGGCACCAGCAGCGTGCGCAACGAGGTGGCCGAGGTCTTCGGTGTGCCCAGCACCCAGGTGCGGGTGATCACCGAGTTCATGGGCGGCGGCTTCGGCTCCAAGTTCGGCGTCGGCAACTTCGGGGTGCTGGCCACCCACCTTTCGATGAAGGCCAAGGCCCCGGTGCGCCTCATGCTCGATCGCCGCGAGGAGCACATCAGCGGCGGCAACCGCCCCAGCTCGCTCTCGCGCCTGAAGATCGGAGCCAAGAAGGACGGCACCCTGGTGGCCATCCACCACGTCTGCCACGGCAGCGGCGGAGCGGGGACCGGCGCCGGCGCGGGCTCGCCGAGCAAGAACATGTACCCGGCGACGAACATCCTCATCGAGGAGCACGACGTCTTCACCAACGCCGGCCCGGCGGCCGCCTTCCGCGCCCCCGGCTACCCGCAGGGCGTCTTCGCCCTGGAGCAGGTCATCGACGAGCTGGCCGAGCGGCTGGCCATCGATCCGCTCGCCCTGCGCGACAAGATCGACTTCGACGAGGACCAGGGCGGCAAGAACATCGACAGCAGCGCGCGCCGCGTGGAGCGCAAGCTGGGCGCCGAGAAGATCGGCTGGAGCAAGCGCCACGCGCCCGGCGCCGACCCCGGTCCGATCAAGCGCGGCATGGGCATGGCCCAGCGTAGGCGATCGAGCGAGCCGAACGCTCCGCGCGCGCCCGTCAGACGGATCTTTCGCGCGTGCACGGTGCGCACCCGTGCGCACATTGACAGGCCTGGCACAGGGCGATGCACTGTGGCGATGCGCCGCACCTTCGCTGTCGTCCTCCGCCTGGCCTTCACCACGTCGCTGCTCGCGTCGCTGGGATGCACGGGAGAGATCGGCGCCGATGGCGGCGACGGGCAGGGCGGCAGCGGCCCGGGCGTCTTCGGCAGCGGCGCGGGCGCCAACGGCGCGGGCAACGGGTCCGGGAGCGGCGCGGGCAACGGATCCGGGAGCGGCGCGGGGAGTGGATCCGGAAACGGCGCCAGCAGCGGCGCGGGCAACGGCGCCGGCGGCGACTCCGGCGACGGTGCGGGCGTCGGCGGCAGTGGCCCGAGCAGCTCGACGGGGAGCGGTCCCGGCGGCATGCCCATGCTCGGCAACTGCACCATCTTCCCCAGCGACAACGCGTGGAACACGCCGATCGACGGCTACCCGCTGCACCCGAGCTCCGACAACTTCATCGACACCATCGGCCGCAACGACACGCTGCACCCCGACTTCGGCACCGAGTGGGAAGGCGCGCCCATCGGCATCCCCTACGTGCTGGTCGCGGGCAGCCAGCCCGACGTGCCCATCGACTTCGTGGCCTATGGGGACGAGAGCGACCCCGGACCGTACCCGGTGCCCGCCGACGCGCCCATCGAGGGCGGCGACAGCGGAGACGGCGATCGCCACGTGCTGGTCATCGATGCCGACGCGTGCGTGCTCTACGAGCTGTACCGCGCCTTCCCGCAGGGCGGCGGCAGCTGGGAGGCGGACTGCGGGGCCACCTGGGATCTGACCATCAACGACACCCGTCCGCCGGAGTGGACCAGCGCAGACGCCGCCGGCCTCCCCGTCTTCCCGGGCCTGGTGCGCCGCGACGAGGTGGTGGGCAACGGCGTCATCGATCACGCCCTGCGCTTCACCGTGTCGCAGAGTCAGGCCGGCTTCATCGCGCCCGCCTCGCACTACGCCTCGAGCAGCAGCGACCCGGACCGCGCGCCGATGGGCCTGCGCCTGCGCATGAAGGCCAGCTACGACTGCTCCGCGTACTCCAGCGAGGTGCAGGTCATCTGCACCGCGCTGAAGAAGTACGGGATGATCGTCGCCGACAACGGATCCGACTGGTACATCTCGGGCGCGCCGGACCCGGCCTGGGACGACGACGCGCTCGGCGATATGGGCAACATCCCCGGCGACGCCTTCGAGGTCGTCGATACGGGGCCGGTCCAGACGTACTGACTCCGCTGGTGTGTGGGATCTTTCCGGCGAAAGCGTGCCCACCCGAGCGCACATTGACAGGTGCGGCGGACGGCGGTGCCATCGCACGATGCGCAGCCTCCTTCCTTCCGCGCTCCGGGTCGCTCTGGCCACCTCCTTGCTGGTGTCGACCGGATGTGACGGAGACATCGGCGCCGACAACGACGACAACGCGGGCGGCGGGGGGTCCGGCATGTTCACGACCGGTGCGGGTGCCAGCGGCGCGGGCAACGGCTCCGGCCCGGGGTCCACCGGCAGCGGCCCGGGCGGCAACCCGATGCTCGGCAACTGCACCGTCTTCCCCAGCGACAACGCCTGGAACACGCCGGTCGACGGGTACCCCCTGCACCCGAGCTCCGACAGCTTCATCGACACCATCGGCCGCGACGACACCCTCCACCCCGACTTCGGCACCGAGTACGAGGGCGCGCCGATCGGTATCCCGTACGTGCTCGTCACCGCCAGCCAGGCCGACGTGCCCGTCGACTTCGTGGCCTACGGCGACGAGAGCGATCCCGGGCCCTATCCGGCGCCGCTCGATGCTCCGGTGGAGGGCGGCCCGGACGGTGATGGTGACCGCCACGTGCTGGTCATCGATACCGACGAATGCGTGCTCTACGAGATGTATCGCGCGTTCCCGCAGGGCGGGGGCTGGGAGGCGGACTGCGGCGCGACCTGGGACCTGAAGATCAACGACACCCGTCCAGCCGAGTGGACCAGCGCCGACGCCGCCGGCCTCCCCGTCTTCCCCGGGCTGGTGCGTCGCGACGAGGTGGTGGACAAGGGCGTCATCGATCACGCGCTGCGCTTCACCGTGTCGCAGAGCCAGGCGGGCTACATCCTGCCGGCCACGCACTACGCCTCCAGCAGCGACGACCCGAACGACGCGCCCATGGGGCTGCGCCTGCGCATGAAGGCCGGGTACGACTGCTCCGGGTACTCGAGCGAGGTGCAGGTCATCTGCACTGCTCTCAAGAAGTACGGCATGATCGTCGCCGACAACGGATCGAACTGGTACATCTCCGGCGCGCCGGACCCGGGGTGGGATGACGACGCGCTCGGCGATATGGGCGACATCCCCGGCGACGCCTTCGAGGTCGTCGATACCGGGCCCATCCAGAGCTACTAGCGCCGGGAGCGTCCTGTCCGCGGCCCGCGGGCGGCCTCTGCGCGCGCGGCGACGATCAGTGCGCGCTGGCGCGAGCGTCGCCGCAGCCGCGCCCCGCGTGCACCAGCGCGTCCATCGCCGGCTGGATGACGGCGGTGATGGCGGCGCGCGCCACGGCGCGCAGGGATGCCTGTCCGAGACGACCGTGCCCGGAGAGCGACGGGTCGGCGTCGACCGGTTCCACCGCGTCGACCTCGATGGCCGCGATCGCCTCCGCGAACGATCGCGCGACGGCGGCATGCACCGCCTCGCCGCCGGTACGCACCGCCCAGGCGACGAAGCGCCAGGCCAGCGCGGCGTGGCGCGCCTCGTCCTCGGCAATCTGCGCGAGCACGTCGCGAACCGCAGCATCCGTGGCCGCCTCGAGCTGCTCCGCCGCCCACAGCGCAGCGAGCGTCTCGCCCACACAGCCTTCGGCGACCGCGCGTGCGGCGACGTCCGCAAGGTCGGTGGAGATCACCAGTCCGCGGAGCGAGGCCATCGCCTCCGGCTCCAGCGCGTGCCCGGCGTAGGCGCCGGCGAGCGCGAAGCAGAGGCGTGCGTGCTTGACCTCGTCGCGGGCGGCGCTGTGCGCATCGTCGAGCAGGTCAGCCGGCGCGCCGACGGCCATGAGCTCGATGGCGAACCGGGAGAACGATGCCACGGAGGCGTGCTCGAGCAGCGCGTCTCCGAGCCACGCAGAAGCCAGGGCGTTCCGCTGCGCGGCGGAGAGACCGGCGAGGCTCGGGCGTGGAGGCGCATTCCAGGCATTGGTCGCCCCACGCCGCGCGCTCGTGGTCAGAGGGCGCCCGTCGACGAGGAGCGGTCGGCCGCTCCCCGAGGTGCAGTTGGCGACGACCTCGTAGCAGCATTCGCCATCCTGCATCGTTCCGCCGTCGACGCTCTGGTACTCCGCGCAACAGCCGCCGCAGAACGCGTACGCATACATGTACCCGTTGTCGATCAGGTAACTCGGAGGCGGGCATGCCCCGGCACCGCCCGCCGAGCCAACGGTCGAGCCGGCAGTGCCGCCGGCGCCACCCTCGCCTCCCGGCGGCCAGGGGATGCACTGGACGCCCTCCTTCGGCATCCAGTTGCCTCCGGAGTTCGAGATGCTGCTCGAGACGCTGCTCGAGACGCTGCCGGTCCCGCCGGCGCCGCCCGAGCCAGGCGAGCTGGACGGACCCGCGCTGCCGTCGCCCTCGACGTCCGTCCCGCACCCCGCGGCATGGATGACGACACCTGCGCATGCGGCCGCGGCGATCGACTGGAGGATCTGCGCCGCGAGGCGGCAGGTCATGGGTCGAAGTGCATTCATTCGAGGGCTCCTCGCTGCGGGCAGGGGAGCCCGGTTCCAGTGAGCAACACGCATGCCAGCCCGGATCAGCTTGCGCAGCGGCATCTTCGTCGGTCGTTGTGCCGAGGTGAGCGCGCATTCCGCGCGCGGTGTCGTGCTGCGGTCGGTCTTCAGCGCCCGCGCGGCCGCCAGCCGTGGCGCTCCAGATCGATGCGGCCATCCTTGCCGAAGCGCACGCCCTCGGCCTCGAGCAGGGCCCGCTGCAGGCCGGGGTGCTGGTCGTCGGTGGAGATGCCGCCCTGCGCGTTGACCACGCGCTGCCAGGGGATGCTGGCCTCCGGCGCGGCGCGCACCGCCCAGCCGACGCCGACCGGGGTCAGGCGACCGTCGATGAGCCGCGAGAGCTGGCCGTAGCTGGCCACACGCCCGCGCGGGATCTTGCGCACCAGCGCCCAGACGCGCTGGAAGGGGCGGTCGGCGGACGAGGAGGCCACGGCGCGCGCGCGAGCCCGTGCCACGGAGGTGCGCGCGGCCGGCCTGGAGCGGGGCACCCACCCGATGTAGCGCACGCTCCCCGGCCACGGCAATCGCCTGGCGGCGCGCCCCGAGCCGGGCCCATCGACGGCGTCGCCTCGTTCGCGCTGCCGAAGTACGGTCCTCGCACCGTGGCCGCATCGAAAGCCATCCAGGTCGCCCACCATCCCTCGCGCGGCAGCTCGACGATCCTCATCGTGATGGGCGCCGTCCTCGGCTCCCTGGGCGCGCTGATGATGGCCGTCGGGGTCATCGGCGCGGCGCTGTTCTTCTGTGGGCTCGGCGCGTCGGTCCTCGCGTTCGGCGTCTGGGTGCGGCGCATCGGGTGGGGCGCGCAGATCGGCAACATGGCCATGGCGGCGGTCAGCGAGGGGCGGCTCGCCGACGCCGAGTCGCTCCTCGAGACGGCCGAGGCGTCCCGGCCCGGCCCCTACATCGCGCGCTTCGTCGACCTGCAGCGCGCCGTCGTCCGCCTCCGCCGCGGGCGCCTGGAGCAGGCGGTGGAGCGCGCCACGGCCGCCCTCGAGCGCCCCATCGGCATCCTGCAGCGGTGGTCGGCCCGGACGCACGCCGCCGAGGCGCGGGCCATCCGCGCCCTGGCCAGCGCCGCCCTCGATCATCCGGACGCCGCGCGCGCCGACATCGCGGTCCTGCGCGCCGACCCGTACGCGCTGCCCGGATCCATCGCCCGCGCCGGGCTCGCCGAGGCCGTGGTGCTGGAGCGCTCCGGCGATCGAGCCGCCCTGCGCGCGCACCTGGCCAGCAAGCGCTTCGTGCTGCTCGAGCACGCGGCTCCGCGCGAGCGCGCCGTGGTGCGCGCCTACCAGCGCATGCTCCGCGTGCCCATCACCACGCCGTACCGGGAGGCGGTGCCCGCCTCCGAGCGCCACCCGGACAACGACGAGCCCGATCTCGGCGACTGGGTGGCGACCATGGCGCCCGGTGCGGCGCGGTTCGTGCGCGCCGGCGCGGCTCCGCCTGCGCCACAGCCCAGAGCGAAGGAGGTCATCGCGCCCGCCGCTCGCATCGCTGCGGAGAAGCGCTTCGGAGGTGGCGGCTCGGGCGCGGCGCGCGTGTTCGGGCTCTGGGCGGTGCTCATCGTGATGTTCATCTCCGCCTGGACGCTCTTCAGCCCGGCGCGAGAGTCGCACCGCGACGCGCCCGCGGTCGCGCCCCAGCTCTGGTCCGGATGGTCGTGGCTGGTGCCGATGCTCTTCCTCGTCGGGGTGGCCGCGGCGTACGTCGTTCTGCGCAAGCGTATCGAGCGGCGCGTGCTCGAGGCCCAGGGGCTGCTGGCGCGCGGCGACATGTCCGGGGCGCGCTCGGCGTACCAGGGGTTGCAACGCAGTCCCTTCGCGCTGGTGGCCGCGCAGGGCGCGCTGGGCGTGGCCGGTCTGGCCAGCCGGTCCAGCGACTTCGCCGCGTCGCTGGCCGCGTCCGAGCTCGGCATCGCCAAGGCGCGTCGGACCCGCGCTGCCCGCGTGGCCGCGTCGGACTTCCAGCTCCCGGCGCTGCACTCCGTGCACGCCGAGGCGCTGGCCTCCGTGGGGCGCGGAGAAGAGGCCGAGGCGGAGATGGCCATCGTCGCCGAGACGTTCCCCGTGTACCCGCACCTGGCCTCCAGCCGGTATGCGGTCTCGCTCGTCGATGCAGCCAGGCGCGGCGACGTCGCCGAGGCAGCCCGCGTGGCCAGCACGGCCACCGATGGGCTGGCGCTCTCGGTCCGCGGCGAGCTGCTCGGCGCCCTGGCGATGGCCGCGCGCTACCCGCAGAGGGCGAGCGCGGCGGAGATCGGACGCCTGCGCGAGGAGCTGCGCCTCGACGCCGAGTCCCGGCGCTGGGTCCAGGCCGTGGGGCCGGCGGTGCTGTCCGCCTTCGAGGCGGCGCACGGCCAGGACGACGGCGACGGCGACGGCGAGGACCGAGCGCGACCGGATGCGCAGGCGGGGGGCGAGACGCCCCCGGACGAAGGCGAGCGCGAGGCCCGTGCCGAGCTGGAGGCCGAGGCGGCGCTCGGCGGCGCCCGCCGGGTGCGGCCGGGAGCGCGCTGAGCGTCGGCTCGCCGGCGCCGGCGCCGGCCGTGGTAAGCAGCGCCATGGACGCGCGCGCCATGCTGGAGCGGGTGCTGACCACGCTCGCCGACATGGAGGCGCTGCAGGCCGGCAAGGTGCTCGAGCTGGCGCGTCGCCTCAAGCCCGGGCTCACCGCCGAGGACGTGCGCAACCCGCACGACTTCCCGGACCTCGACGACCCCGACTGGCACTTCGAGGACGGGCAGCTGGCCGGCATCCAGGCGGCGCGGTTTGCGCTCGCCACGCTGGCGAGCGATCTTGGGGGCGATGGCGGCGAAGGCGAAGGCGAAGGCGAAGGGGAAGGCGAAGCAGGGCAAGGCGGCGCCGGGGCGGGCGAAGCCGCCCAAGGTCGAGCCGTTCTTCCGGCCGTTCGCGGGGCTGTCGAAGGCGGAGAAGGAGCGGGCGGCGAAGGAAAAGGCGGAGGTCAGCGGTAAGGGGAGTGAGCCCGCCGGGCCGAGCCGCGCCGGGTCGGCAGGCACGGACACGCGCACGGGCACGGACACGGACACGGACACGGACACGCGCACGGACACGCGCACGGGCACGGGCACGGACACGGGCAGGCGCACGGACACGGGCCGCGGGGGGCGGGGCAGCCCCGCGCCCGCCAGCGAGTCCGCCGGGGGGAGCGAGGCCGACACCTTCGCCATCTACATGAGCGGCGTCGCGACGCTGGAGGCCAAGAGCCACCGCATCCCGCGTACCGCCAGCGAGGTCGACAAGCGCGCTCCGCTCCAGCCGCGCGAGGACGCCGACGCGCCGGCCCGGGAGAGCATGCGCGCCCTGGTCGCCGGCGGGCTCCGCTTCGAGGTCAGCGACGACGGCGAGCGGGTGGAGGGCCGGCGGCTCGAGCTCGACCCCCGCGAGCTCCGGCGCCTGCGGCGCGGGGAGTACGCCATCGACGGAAAGCTGGACCTGCATGGGCTGGGCGCCGACGAGGCGCGGGGCGCCGGGGAGGCCGTGGGGCGCCACCGGCGCGCCGCCGGGGACCGCGTGGTGCTGGTCGTACACGGCAAGGGCAAACACTCACCGCGCGGGGCTGGCGTGCTTCGCGGAGAGATCGGCGCATGGCTCTCGCAGGGGGGCGCGGCGCGCGATGTTGCCGCATTCGCCTCGGCGGGCGAGATCCGTGTGCCGCGGCGCGGCGACCAGGCCGAGGAGGACGTGCCCGGTGCCGTCTACGTGCTCTTGGCGCGCTGACCCGTCCACGCTAATCGTCTCATCCCGCTGGCGCTGACCGCGAGCGGGCGAGCCCCCCAACTCAGCCCCTCGAAGGAGGCGACCATGGTCGACAAGGTGAAGAAGATCTGGCTGGAGGGGGAGTTCGTCGACTGGGACGAGGCCAAGGTGCACGTGATCACCCACACGCTGCATTACGGGCTCGGCTCCTTCGAGGGCATCCGCGCCTACAAACGCGCCGACGGCACGACCGCCATCTTCCGCCTCAAGGAGCACCTCGACCGCCTCTTCGATACCTGCCGGCTGATCATGATCGAGCCGAAGTTCTCGAAGGAGCAGGTGCACGAGGCCTGCGTGCAGATCCTCCGCGAGAACAAGATGGACGAGGCCTACCTCCGCCCGGTGGTCTTCGTCGGCGACGGGGCCATGGGCGTGTACGCGCCCAACAACCCCATCCGCACCATGGTCGTCGCCTGGCGCTGGGGCGCGTACCTGGGCGCCGAGGCGCTGGAGAAGGGCATTCGCTGCAAGATCTCGTCCTGGGCGCGCCACCACAACAGCGTCAGCCTGTCCAAGGGCAAGATCATGGGGCAGTACACCAACTCCACCCTGGCCAAGCGCGAGGCCAAGATGGCCGGCTACGACGAGGCCATCCTGATGGACGTGCAGGGGTACGTCTCCGAGGGCTCGGGCGAGAACCTCTTCATCGTCAAGCGCGGAAAGCTGATCACCCCGCCCCTGTCCGCCTCCATCCTCGAGGGCATCACCCGCGACACGGTGCTCGCCCTGGCGCGCGAGGAGGGGCTGACCGTGAGCGAGGAGATGGTCACCCGCGACCAGCTCTACCTCGCCGACGAGGTGTTCTTCACCGGCACCGCCGCCGAGCTCACGCCCATCCGCGAGATCGACGACCGGAAGATCGGGGACGGCAAGATCGGCGGGGTCACCAAGCGCCTGCAGGCGCGGTACTTCGAGGTGGTGAAGGGCAGCGACGACTCGCACCCGGAGTGGCTGACCAAAGTCCGCCCGTGAGGCGGCTGGTGGGGGGGCTGGCGCTGGCGGCCGCGCTGAGCGCCTGCGCCGGCGAGGCGCCGCCGGCTCCGGCGCGCCCGACGGCGCCCGGCCCGGGGGCGCGGCAGGCGGAGTTCTCCGATCGGGCCTGGGCCTCGTATCGCTCCAGGCGCTTCGGTCTGGTGCTGCCGCTCCCGGAGGCCAGCGCCTGGCGCATCGACGATCGCGGTACGCAATGGCTGGAGGCCAGCCACGCGGCCACGGGCTCCGAGCTCTCGGTGCGCATGTGGCACGAGGACGAGATCGTGAACCGCGACCGGTGCGAGGCGCGCGCCCGCGGCTGGAAGAAGCTGCCGCCCTCCGAGGAGATCGAGGTCCTCTTGCACGAACGAGTGCCGGTGCCGCCGGAGTTCGACACCGCGCTGAGCGTCGGGCTGGTGGCCCCGGCGCCGGGGAGGCCGCTGGTCGGGACAGCGCTCGCCTTCGGAGGCTGGGCGCATGGCTGCTTCGCGTTCCTCTACCGCACCAGCGCCACGGGCGCAGGCGCCGAGGAGGCGGTCGGTTCGCGGCTGGCGGCGATCGTCGACGGGTCGCTGCGCAAGCTGCAGCGGCAGAGCGACCGCTCCCCGGCGATCCCGCGCGCGCCCGCGCCGTGACGAGGGCGCGTCGCCCGGACGCGCTCAGCGGTAGGTCCCCGATCGATGGGCGGCGGCGCTGAGCTCCAGGGCCAGCTCGTCGTCCCCGATGGCCCTGGCCTCGTCGGCCAGCTCGCTGGCTTCGACCGGCGCGACGCGCATGCGTCGCTCCGGCTCGAAGCGCAGCCGCGTCAGGCGGCGCATGCGGGGCAGCGCGCCGGCACCGCCGAGCTCGACGCCCGCCTTCTGCCAGGCGCGATCGACGGAGGACAGGCGCCGCTCGTCGCGCCAGGCATCGCTGAGCACCGCGCGCCCCAGGGCCTCGTCGATCTCCGGCAATCCGGTGGGCAGCGCCAGCACCGCCAGCTGCGCGGCGCGATCGCGATCGCCGAGCCCCAGCGAGACCATGGCCCGCACCGCCTCCAGCAAGGCCAGGTCGCCGCTGCGCAGCACGGTGCGATCGATGCCGGCGGCCAGGTTGGCGGCCTCGCCGGTCCGGCCTCGGCGCACGGCGTCGGTGGCCAGCGCCAGTCGGTGCAACGCCTGGCCGCTGGCCGAGGCGATGCTCGCCATGGCCTCCGGATCCGGACGCTGCCGCGCGTCGGCGAGCGGCAGGTTGCTCGCCCTCCACAGACGATCGCGCGCCAGGAAGACGTCGCGGCCGGCGGCGAAGACCATCACCGCGAAGAGCAGCAGCGACAGAGCCCCCGCAGGGCCCCAGCGCAGGTAGAGGAGGACCGAGAGGCCGCCGGCGACGAGCACCGCCAGCGCGCCGCGCGTGACTCGACCGGTGCGATGCGTGGCCATCAAGGCGTCGGCGCACCACTCGGGCACGTGCTCGAGGAGCCAGAGAACGAGCCGCCAGATGCCGAGCTCGCCTCGCATCGCCTCTCAGCCGGAGCGCACGGGAGTCGAAGCGGGGGCCACGCTGCCGCTCCTGTCGCCCTCGTCGCCGCGCACGCTCGGTGGCGGTGACCCGGACACCGCCCAGCACAGCGCATCGGTGAACTGCTTGGTGCTGGCGTTGCCGCCGAGGTCCTTGGTGCGCACCTCGCCCTTGCGGTAGAGCTCGGTGAGCGCCTCCTCGATGCGCCGTGCGGCGTCGTGCTCGCCGAGATGCACCAGCATCATCACCGCGCTCTGCACCAGCGCGGTGGGGTTGGCCAGCCCCTTGCCGGCGATGTCCGGTGCCGAGCCGTGCACCGCCTCGAAGACGGCGCAATCGTCGCCGATGTTCGCGCCGGGCACGATGCCCAGCCCCCCGACCAGGCCGGCGCCGAGGTCGGAGAGGATGTCGCCGTACAGATTCTCGGTGACCAGCACGCCGAGGCGGTTGGCGTCCTTGACCATGGTCATGGCCGCGGCGTCGACGATCATCTCCGCCAGCTCCACCTCGGGGTGATTCTGAGCGACCTTGCGGGCACAGTCGAGCGCCAGCCCGTCGGAGATCTTCATGATGTTCGCCTTGTGGACGATGGTCACCCGCTTGCGGCCGGTGCGCTCGGCGTACTTGAAGGCGAACTCGGCGATGCGTCGCGAGCCCTTCTCGGTGGTCAGCTTGATGCTCTGCGCCACACCGGGCAGGATCATCAGCTCCAGGCCGGCGTAGAGGCCCTCGGTGTTCTCGCGGACGATCACCATGTCCACCTCGAAGCGCTTCTCCACCTCGGGGAGGCTGCGGATGGGGCGGACGTTGGCGTAGAGGTCCAGCGTCTGGCGCAGGGTGACGTTGACCGACTTGAACCCCTTGCCGATGGGCGTCCCCACCGGCCCCTTGAGCGCCACGCGGTGCTTGCGGACGGACTCCAGCACCGAGGCGGGCAGCGGCGTGCCGGTGAGCTTCTCCACCTCGGTGCCAGCGTGATGCACGTCCCAGTCGATCTCGATGCCGGCGGCGGCGATGACCCGCTGCGTGGCCGCGATGACCTCCGGCCCGATGCCGTCACCGGGAATGAGCGTGGCGCGATACATGCGGCGTTTCTAGCACCTCGCAGGTCCCCTGCGGGCGCGCCGGCACCGCATGGCCCTTGTCCCCTGCGCCCCATCCACTAGGGTGCGCCCCCATGAGGTCGGTCGATGTGCTCGGTTGGGTGCTGGCGGTGTCGCTCGCCGGGTGTGGGTACTCGCAGCAGGAGTGGAACGCGCAGCTGGCAAAGAACCAGAAGCTGGAGGCCGACCAGCGCAGCGCCGAGACGAAGCTGGCCACCGTGCAGCGCGAGCTGGCAGCGGAGCAGCAGCGGGTCGCCGAGCTGACGCGCAGCCTGCGGGCGGCCGGCATCGAGATCGAGGGCCAGTCTGCCGAGGTCGGGCGGCTGAGCACCACGCTCGAGGACCGCGAGCGCGCCCTGGCCGAGTACCGCGCGCGGGCCCGTCAGCTGGAGGCCATCCGCGCGCGCTTCGAGGTGTTGCGGCGCAAGCTGGACGAGCTGACGGCGCTCGGCCTGGCGGTCAACATCCGCAAGAACCGGATGATCATCTCGCTGCCCGGCGACGTGCTCTTCGACTCCGGCAAGGAGACCCTGAAGAAGGAGGGCAAGGACATCCTCACGCAGGTTGCCGGGGTCATCAAGAACGACCCCGGTCTCGTCAACCGCGACTACCAGGTCGGCGGTCACACCGACAACAAGCCGCTCGAGGGCGGCAAGTTCAAGGACAACTGGGGCCTGTCGCTGATGAGGGCGCGCGAGGTGCTCGTCTACCTCGTCGGTGACAAGGGCGGCCAGCTGCCGGTCGCGCACTGGAGCGCCGCGGGCTTCGCCGACACCGACCCGGTGGCCGCCAACGACGGCGACGACGGTCGCAAGAAGAACCGGCGCTGCGAACTGGTGGTGGTGCCGAGCGTCGAGGAGATGCTCGACCTCAAGTCGCTGGCCACGCAGCCCGTCGGCGGCAGCGCGACACCCGCCGGCAGCGCACCCGCACCGCCGGCGGCGCGGCGCCGACCAAGCGCGCCGTCGAGCCGACCCCGGGCGGGCCGCCGGCGGGCGGTGCCGCGCCGGCCGGCAGCGCGTCCGCCGTGGCGCCCCCTGCGTCTGCGGCGCCGCCCGCGTCCGCACCAACCGCTGCCCCGCCTGCCAGCGCCGCGCCGAAGGCCAAGCCGAAGCCGAAGGCGTCGCCCGCCACGCCCTGAGCGACGCTTGCTCAGGCGCGGCATCGGCAGGATGCAGCTGGCACGAAGATTGGCACGCACCAATGACACGAGGAACATCCCGCAATCGGTGCGACCAGCTCGAGGTACTGGTCGCAGGTGGCCTCCAAGAGGAGCGTGTCGCCGAGCTTGCCACCCTCGACGATCGCGGGCGGCGTGGGCGGGCTGGAGCACCCCTTGACAAGCCCCCCCCCCCCTAACCTATCGTCGGGTCCCACGTGCGCAGGGGCGCAACGAAGGAGGAATGGATGAAGACAAAGAAGCTCGACCCAGAGGAAGCCGCCGAAGCACTTCGGAACATGGATGACAACGACCGGCGCGAGTTCTTGAGACCTGCCGTGACAGCGGCGGCGGCGGGGATGGCTTTGATTGCTGCCTCGGTCGTCGTCCGCGGACCCCTCGTACGGCGTCGACATGCAGTTTGTCATCGACCCCAACCTGGTCCAACCGATCCTGAATCAACCCCTCGAAACGCCACCCGCTGGCCGCACCCTCTACGCCCAGACGTCTGTGAGCATCGTGCTCAACGATGGCGTGAATCGACAGAAGTGCATCGATGCTCTCATTCAGTCGGACATCGAGCTGCGAAAGCGTCCAGACTCCTACAAGCTCTGGGAGTGGGACGTTACGCACGTTGTCGGAAACACCGTGTTCTTCGGCGTGAGCTGGTACGATCGCAGCTTCTTCGACTCCCGCAAGAACGCTTTTCTGAATACAGCTCACCAGGGCTATTACGCTGCCTTCGGCGCGACTGCGGGGAACTTCACGGTTCGACATGCGCTAGTCTGAGCCGATGGATCGGGGGAGAAGGTTGTCAGGCATTGGGCTCGCGCCCTACTTTCTATCGTCCATCCGAGATGCACCCCGGCGATCGTCCTCGTCGCGCTCGACGGGCGAGGTTTTCAGTGCACAGTTCGATCTGTCGGAGGCGTTCGGCCTGAGTCAGCTCAGACTGTCGCTCGAGCGGCTTCGACCCGGCGCCCGCAGCGCCCCTCCGCATTCGCACTCCCTCCGCGAAGAGGGGTTCATCGTTTTGAAGGGGCAGGGCCTGTTTACCATCGGCGACCACAGCAAACGCGTAATAGAAGGCGACGTCGTGCTTATTCGACCAGGCACGACGTCGGTGCATGCGCTGCTGAACACGGAAGATGTGGATTTGGAGATCTTCTCGTTTTCGAGTCAGGTCGACGGGGACGAGGTTACGTACCAGCGATAGCCCGGATAGGCTCGCCGCGTCTGGGGTCTGCCACAACACGACTCACGCACGCTTGCCGGAAGGACGCACACCAGCGCCCTGACGGATCACGCAGAGCCGTGGGCAAGAAACGCCCGGCCGCCGGTCGTGCGCTGGCGCGCGGCCGGCTTCGCCGACTCCGACCCGGTGGCCCGCGACGACGGCCACGACGGCCGCAAGCAGAACCGCCACTGCGGTCTGGGTGGTGGTGCCGCGGCCTGGCGCCGCGCCCCGCAGCCGAGCGTCAACCCGCGCGGCGGGCGCGGCGTCGCGCCGCCCAGGCGAAGAGGCATCCCGCGACGGCGGCGGCAACGCCCGCGGGGTGCGCGCCACCGTGCCCCGCGCCAATCCCACAGCGCCATCGCCACCTTCCCGCGACGCCGGCGCGGCACCGCCGTCGGTGCCACCATTGGAGCATGCGCCGCCGTTGCGCCGCCGCCCGCCGCGGCGCCGCTGCCCGAGCCCCCGGCGCCGGCACTGCTCGCCGAGGTCTGCGCCGCGCGGCTCAACTCGAGCTTCTTGAGTCGGAGCTCCTCGGGCACGTACTTGAAGTGCTCGCGGACCTTCGCCGCGGTCCTCTCGAAGACCAGCTCGAGGACGTCCGCCTCGAGGACCTCCTGATTGAGGGCCGCGACAAGCTTGTCCTCGAGGCGCTTGCGCGGGATCAGCACGCGACCACGATCCTCCACGGCAAGTCGCGAGCAACGCTGACAGCACCGGAGCCTACGCGCACCGGGGATCGTCGTCCTCGACAACGGGTGCGAGGTTCCCCGTGGTGCACTTCTGCTTTCCCTGGTTGTGAGGACGGTGATCACCACCTCGTCGAGGATCGCGTTGCCGTTCGCGTCGACCGCCTCGA
>JBBJMR010000391.1:0-7065 GCA_037720395.1 Polyangiaceae bacterium | reverse complement strand
CGAGAGCGTATTCGAGCGTAACTTTTTAGCCATCGGCCGCAGCGGTGGCCTCGCGCGGCGCCGGCGACGCATCCGGCGCGCCCCGGGCCGCGGCCGACAGCGCCGCGGCGCCGGCTCCGTCGCCCGACGCCCTGCCGGCGGGCAGCGCCGCAGCGTCGAGCGCGAGCACCAGCGCGAGCACCAGCACGAGCACCAGCACGAGCACGAGCACGAGCACGAGCACATCGCTCGCGCGGCCGCTCCCTCCTTCCGCTTCGCAAGGCGCAGATCGGCCTCCGTCGAGCGCCCCGGTGGCAAGGCAGACGCCGCCGCCAGCGCCCGCCGCGTCGACCCGGCCGGGCGCCGCGGCGGCCAGGCCTCGTTCCACCGCGGGCGCACCGGCCGGCGGCTGCCGCACCCAGGATGCGCAGGGCATCTGGCACATCGCACCCGAATGCCTCTAGCCTTTTGCGACGTGCGCAAGGCGAGCCAGCCGTCGCGAGGTCTCCGGCTCGCGCTGCTGGCCGCGCTGCTCGGCGGATGGTGCTGCCCGGCGCCTGCGCGGGCCGAGGGCGATCCGCAGCGCTGCGTCACGCTCTACGAATCGGCGCAGAAGGCGCGCCTCGACGGGAAGCTGCTGATCGCGCGGGAGCAGCTGCGCGGCTGCGTCGCCGAGGCCTGTCCGGCCATCGTGCGACGCGATTGCTCCGAGTGGCTTCACGAGGTCGAACAGGCACTACCGACGGTGATCGTCGGCGCCCGCGACGCCGCCGGCGTCGATCGCGGCGATGTCTCCGTGTACGTGGACGGTCGCCTTCTCGCCGATCGCTTGACCGGGCAGACGCTCCCCATCGATCCCGGTGAGCACACCTTGCGCTTCGAGCATGCTGGCTCGCCGCCCGTCGTGCAGCGCATCATCGTCAATGCCGGCGAGAAGAACCGCCTGCTGCGCGTGTCCTTCACGGCCGCCGGCGCGGGCAAGGCAGCCGGCGCCGCCAGCAGCGCGTCGCCTCCCTGGCTGGCCATCGCCCTGGCCGGGGCCGGTACGGTGGCGGTCGGTATCGGTGCGGCGGTCGACGCCAGCGCTTCCAGCGATCTCGGCGCGCTGCACGACGGCTGCGCCCCGGGCTGCCAGCAGGCCGACGTCGACGACATCAAGGCCAGGATGACGGTCGGCGACGCGCTGCTGGTCGGCGGCATCGCTGCGGTGGGTGTCGCGGCCGTGCTCTGGTTGACGCGCGGGGCGGACGCGGATGCTGCGCCCGCCCCCGCGGCGAAGGTGGGGCGATTGCCGCCCGCGCCTCACGCCTGGCAATGGCGGTTCTGACTTCTCCCGCTGTCAGGGCAACATGGTCGCGGTGGGCGAGGCCAGGGAGGCCTTGAAGGCGGCGAGCTTCGCCGGCGACTCGTCGAGCGGCCACTCGTGGTCCGGCTTGGAGTTGGCCGAGGAGTTGAAGTACGAGATAACCCCGATGCGATCGGTGTGCGCGGTGGCCCACGCCCACTGCGTGTTCCACCACTGCACGGCGTCCGGGCTGTCCCAGAGGTCGGTGCAGCCGGTCTCGCCGATTCCCACCATGGCGTCGGGGTCGCCGTGGGCGCCGAGCCAGTCGATGATCCTGCCGAGGCGCACCTCGAAACCCTCACCGCTGCCGGTCTCGTAGAGGTCGACCCCCATGAACGGCTGGCGGCTGATGACGTTGGGCTTCACCCAGTTGGCCGGGTCCTGGCCGCCGTTCTTGGGGTTGAAGAGCCACTCGCCGATGATCGGAACGAAGGCCACGTTGGCCAGGCCGGTCTCGTCCTCCATGACGTCGTAGATGTGGGCCCAGGCGTTGGCCCACTGCACGCCGTCTGCCTCGCTTGCGTCGTTGGACGGCTCGTGGTGGAAGGTGGAGATCACCGGCTGATCGAGGCTGGCGTAGCGGTTGGCGCGCGCGCGGATGTCGGCGTCGTAGGCGCCCGCGGCCACCGCCCCCCAGCGCTGCGCCATGCTGCCCGAACCGGGCGGCTTGAAGGACATCCAGGGAATGCGCCCGGCGGCGTGGTCGGAGGCGATCTGCGTGTTCTCCGCGGAGGCGTCGTTCCACTCGTAGAACTTGCGGCGCACGCCCGGCACCTGCGGCAATAGCTCGTTCAGCTTGCCTTGCCACTCCGCGGTCAGCGCCGACATGCCGAGGTAGATCTTGCCCGGCTGATGCCCGGGCCAGCGCGGCCCCGCGGAAGAGCCGCGCGCATAGGTATCCGACGCCGACTGGGCTGCAGCGCCCGCAGGTTTCACGGTGACCGTGACCTTGAAGCTGCCCGCCGCGCCCGACGCGACGGCCTTCCAGACCATGGTCTTGCCGTTGTCGGACTGCTTGCTCCAGGTGGCGCCGCCGCTGTCGGCGACCTGCGTGGTGCGGGTCCCCACCAGCGTCTCGTCCACCGTCAGTGTCATCGCCTCGCCCGAGGCGTACTGGCTCTTGTCGAGCGTCGCCGTCACCGTCCACGCCGCCGCACCGAGCTCCGAGCCGCCGACCTCGGCCTCATCGGCTTCGTCACCCCCGGTGGCTCCGTCGTCCGCGGCGCCGCAGGCCGGGAGCGCGGCGACGACGAGCGCGCCCACGAGGGAGAGCCATCGCGGTCGCCGTTCGCCGGGGCGCGGCGGGACGAGGGCTGCGGCGCTGGCATCGAGGCGGAGGAGTTGGGTTCGTTCCATGGCCGAGGCAACAGCAACGCGCATGCCTCCACCTGCAGGTCCCGGCGCCGCGGCAAACACCGTCGCGGTGCGGTGCACGGCGCGCACCTGCGTCACCGCTGGCCGGAATCGCTGCGGTGCCCAGCACCGCACTGCCTCCGCCGTCGCCCCTGCGCCTCGCCCACCGCCGTGCGTGCTCGCGCGCGTCGCCTTACCGCGTGCGGACCGCGAGCACCTTGTGATGGCCACCTCGCTGCCGGATAATTCCGCGGTGACCACCGGCCACCGAAGCGGTCCCGACGCTCTGCGAGCGATGGCGCTGCTGCTCGGCCTCGGCGCGGCGAGCTCGAGCGCGTGCTTGCTGACCAGCGACTTCGATGGCCTCACCGACGAGCCGCCGTCGTCGAGCGCGAGCACCGGGCCGTCGTCGTCCGGCAGCGGAGCCGGTGGCGCGGCCAGCTCCTCCAGCGGGGGAGGCGCCGGCGACGGTGGCAGCGGTGGCGCCGGCGGCCGCGCCGAGACCTGCGGCGATCGGCGACTGCAGCGCCCCGAGGCGTGCGACGACGGCAACGAGGTCGACGGTGATGGCTGCAGCGCGTCGTGTGCCATCGAGTGCGACGAGGGCAGCCCGCACACCCATCTCCATCGCGCCTCCGGGCATTGCTACCGGTTCTCGCCGGTGGAGCTGTCCTGGATGGCGGCGGCTTCGGACTGCGCGACGTGGAACGGTCACCTGGTCACCGTCACCAGCGCCATCGAGGAGCAGTTCCTGCAGGATCTCCTGACCAGCGAGGGAGGCGCGGGCGCGTGGCTCGGCGCCACCGACGCCGCGACGGAGGGAGTGTTCGTCTGGGCGAACGGCGAGCCCTGGGGCTTCGAGAGCTGGGCGCCGAACGCGCCAGACGACCCCAACGGCAACAAGGACTGCGTCTTCCACGGCCCCCCGGGCGTGTTCGCCTGGAACGACTACGGCTGCGCCGGGCTGAACACCTACGTCTGCGAGCGCTCTCCAGGGCTGGACTGAGCCCCGTGCGCGCTTAGGGCAGCTCGCTCGCCGCGCGGCTGGTGACGGCCAGCCCCTGGAAGCGGAACTTCCGCTCGCGCAGGTAGGTTCCGGTCAGCGCCAGACACACCTCGTCGAAGCTCGACGCCCGCACGTGCCGGAACCCCTCCTCGTAGAGGAGGGGGAGCACGTCATCGACGCCGAAGCGCAGCGGCTCGCCCAGGTCGGCCACGAAGTCGCGCGACTCCAGGTCCACGGGGTCGCGCACGTCGCCGCGGACGATCTTCTTGCGCAGGTGATCGAAGACCAGCACGCTCTCGGGCGCGAGACCGCCGGTGATGCGGCGCAGGGTCGCGCGCACCGCGCCCTCCGAGAGGTACGGCGTCACGCCCTCCCAGACCACGAAGGCGGGGTCTGCCGTCCGGAACCCCGCGGCGCCGAGACGTTCCACGAAGTCCTCGGTCTCGAAGTCGCACGTCACGTACCGCGCACAAGCCGTGGGGTAGCCCTTGGCGGCCTGCAGGCGCGTCAGCTTCTCCTGCTGCGTGCTGGCGCGATCGACCTCGAAGAAGCGCACGCCCTCCGTCGCCAGGCGCGCCGCACGCGTGTCCAGCCCGGCCCCGAGGATGACCACCTGCCGCACATCGTGCGGCTTGCGCAGGGCGCGCCGCACGCGCTCGTCGATGAACGCCGTGCGCACCGCCGTCCACAGCTGCATGTGCGGGTTGCTGCGGTCGTAGCGCTCCGCGAGCGCGTGGCCCTCGTCGCCCGCCAGCGCCGCGGCCCACGGGTCGTCGCAGATGCCCCCCTCGGCGGTCTCGCGAGCACGATAGGCAGCGACCAGGAGCGCCGTCTTGCTGGCTTCCGACATGGCGGCCGGAGTCTAGGTCGGAACGCGCCCCGCCGGAGACGCTTCTCGCCGGGCGCCCACGCGTGCGAGCCTCCGCGCATGGCCTTGCCGCTCCTGCCGACGACCATGGTCGGCTCCTACCCGCGCCCGGCGTGGTTCCGCTACCAGCTCGAGGGCCGCGACGTGCTGGAGGCCTTCAAGCTCGCCCACCACCTGGAAGCCTTCCAGGACGCGGTGCGCGCGGTCATCGGCGATCAGGAGCAGGCCGGCCTGGACATCCTGGCCGACGGCCAGATGTGGTTCGACGACTACGCCATGGGGATCGGCTCCTTCCTCTGGTACTGGCTCGAGCGCATCGGCGGCTTCGGCAAGGAGAAGCTCGAGCACCCGGCGCGCTCCAAGGCGCGCGGCACCGACGCCTTCGCGCTCGACGAGGCCGGCGGCGTCGCCCTGCGCGGCCCGCTCGAGCGCGGCCCGATCCGCATGGCCGAGCTCTTCCGCATGGCGCAGCGCTGCACCGCCCGACCGATCAAGGCCTGCGTCGGCGCCGGCCCGGTGCAGCTCTCCACCCTGGTCCACTTCCAGGGCGGTCCCATCGGCGATCGGCACGAGCTGGCCCGCGCCCTGGCCGACATCTTCCGCGCCGAGATCGAGGACCTCCTCGACGCCGGCTGCGCCCACATCCAGCTCGAGGACCTCGGCGCCTGGATCCCGAACCTCAGCGGCGACCAGGACTACCCCTGGGTGGCCGAGGTCGTGGCCCGCACCCTGGCCGGCGTGCGCCAGCGCGCGCGCGTGAGCTGGCACTTCTGCCTCGGCAACGTGTGGGGCAATCGCATGAAGGGCATGACGAGCGGCGGGTACGCGCGCGTGCTCCCCCACTACCTCGAGGTCGCCGAGGTCGACGAGTTCGTCCTCGACTATGCCTGCCGCGACATGGAGGGCATCGAGGCGCTGGCCGCGCTGCCCGCCAGCAAGCGCGTGGCCGTCGGGGTCATCGACGTGCGCACGCTGGAGATCGAGGCGCCCGAGCAGGTCGCCGATCGCATCCGGCGCGTGCTGCGCTTCGTCCCCGCCGACCGCGTCACCGTGACCACCGACTGCGGAATGAAGCAGCTCCCCCGCTTCTGCGCCCAGAAGAAGCTCGAGGCCCTGGTCGCCGGCGCCCGCATCGTCCGCGAAGAGCTCGGCTGACGAACCGAGGCCAGCGGTGTAAGACGTGGCAATGGCGTGCCGGTCGACGCGATGGGTCTCGTGCCTGGTTGCCGCAGCGCTCTGCACGGCCTGCGGAGGCACCGTCGTGGTCGACGGCGAGGCGTCGTCCGCGAACGGCAGCGGCGGCAGTGGCTCCGGACCCTCCGCGACGGGCACGAGCGGTACGGGCGGCCCCACCGGATCGGGCGGCCCCTCGGATCCACCCGAACAGCCGGACTGCTACGACGGCACACCGCTGCAGTGCACCGGCGAGGACGAGCTCGGGATCTGGGTCGAGCGCATCACCCCCGACGTCCAGCTGCACTTCGTCCTGGCCTACGAGACGCACGGTGAGCACAGCAGCGGCTGCCACCCGATCGGCATGCCATCGGTGCACATCGCCCGACCCGGCTCGCACGTGCTGCTGCTGAGCACCTACGAGCCGGCCCACTGGGTGGTGACCGCGGACCCCGGCGTCCAGTTGCAGCAAGTGCTGGTGACTGGCTACTCCGGCGCGAGCGCCGAGGTGCCCGCCGGCACGACGGTCAGCGAGATCGGCTGGGACGGCGTGCCCCACGACTGGCCGAACGCCCAGGGCAAGCAGCTCGCGGCGGAGGTCGGTGCGGTCACCAACAGCGAGCTGACCACGGTGCACACCGCGTACTGTCTGGACTCGGTCCGGATCGACTAGGAGGCGGATGGCCAACGGCGACCTCGACCGACGGGCGTTCCTCGCGCTCTCCGCGCTCTCCGCCGGCGGCTGCGCGCTGGGCGTGCCCGCGACCCCCGGAGCGGGGCCGGACGGGGCGGCGGCGTTCCCGCACGCCGACCTCGAGGAGGCGACGCTCGCCGATCTGGCGCGGCGGATGTCGAGTGGCGAGGTCACCGCGCGCGCGCTCGTGGAGCGATACCTGGAGCGCATCGCCGCCATCGACGCATCCGGGCCCAAGCTCCGTTCGGTGATCGAGACCAACCCCGACGCCCCGGCCATCGCGGCAGCGCTCGACGCCGAACGCCGGGCTCGAGGCCCGCGCGGCCCGCTCCACGGCATCCCGGTGCTGGTGAAGGACAACATCGAGACCGGCGATCGCATGCTCACCCCCGCCGGCTCCCTGGCGCTCGCCGGCGCGCCGGCCCGGCGCGACGCCGCGCTGGTGGCGCGCCTCCGCGCCGCCGGCGCCGTGGTGCTCGGCAAGACCAACCTCAGCGAGTGGGCGAACATCCGCAGCGATCCGTCCACCAGCGGCTGGAGCGCGCGCGGCGGCCTGACGCGCAACCCGTACTGTCTCGATCGCAACACCAGCGGGTCGAGCTCCGGCTCGCGGCGCTCCACGCCGATCCCCGAGGGGATCAGGTCGG
>JBBJMR010000390.1:0-7087 GCA_037720395.1 Polyangiaceae bacterium | reverse complement strand
CCGGCGTTCGCGCAGGACCTCGGCGCCGCCGCGCTCGACGCCGCCCTCGACCTGCGACGCCAGCAACCCTCCGCCGACTGGTCCAGCTATCGCGCGCTGGCCCGGTGATGCCTCCCGGGGTCGCGACCACCGCGAGGCAGGCGGCGTGGCCACGGCGGGCAGGCGCTCCGGGGGAGACGGCGCTCGCCGGCTTTGGGGTCGGTCGACGTCGGGACCGCACAGAGCACCTCACGCCCGAATGGGGAATTCTCTGATTCAGTTTCCCTTCCTGGCGCCGAGCGACCAGGGATGCCGCGAATTCTTCTCGTCGATGACGACACCGACGTGCGCGAGACCCTCCAGGAGCTGCTCCAGGAGGAGGGGTTCGATGTGCGCATGGCGGCCAACGGAGCAGAAGCGCTCGGGGTTCTGGAAGACCTGCAGTGCGCTCCGCCCGACGTCATCCTGCTCGACATCATGATGCCGGTCATGGACGGGCCGCAGTTCCTGGAGAGCTACGCGGCCCGCCCGGAGCTGCCGGTGGTGCCGGTCGTCGTCATGAGCGCGCTGCAGGTGCGCGACCGGGTGGCGCGCAACGAGCGCGTGGTGGTCCAGCTCCACAAGCCCGTCGACGTGGACCGCCTCGTCGCCGTCCTCGGCCACTGGTGCTCGGCCGACACCACCCCGCTCTCGCCCGCGCCGGACACCGTCCGCAACGGGGCCGGGGTGCTAGGCAGCGGGGCCGAGATGGTGGGCGAAGAGCGGAGCTTCGCCTGGCTGCCGGTGGATCCGCACCGGCACGGCCCGTGCGCGCGTCGCGTGCTCATCGTCGAGGACGACGAGGACGTGCGCGAGAGCGTGGCCGAGGTGCTGCGCGACGGTGGCTACGAGGTCACCTCGGCGCGCAACGGCGCCGAGGCCATCACTCTCCTGCGAGGAGCCGCCGCCGTGCGTGGTGCTCATCGACCTGATGATGCCGGTGATGACCGGCTGGGAGCTGGTCGATCGCATACGCGGCAAGGAGTCCCTGTGCACCCTGCCGTTGGTGGTGACCAGCGCCGCCGCCGAGCGCCCGCCCCCGGCGTCGACCGCGTGCTGCCCAAGCCCATCGAGCTCGATGCGCTGCTCGCCGCGGTGGGTCAGTTCTGCAGCGCCAGCGACAGCCGCGACCGCGACGCCGCCCTGCGCGAGCTGACCCGGCGCAACATCGAGCTCGTCGAGCTGCAGCGCTTCCGCGAGGAGATGTCGGCCCTCATCGTGCACGACATGAAGAGCCCGCTCATGGCCATCACCGGCAACCTGCACTACGTGCTCGGCGGCCCTCTGTCCGAGGACGAGGACAGCAAGCGGGAGGCGCTGCAGGAGACGCGCGAGGCCGCCGACCACCTGACGCGCCTCATCGAGAACCTCCTCCACCTGGTCAAGCTGGAGTCCGGGCGCTTCCTCCCGCGGCGCAGCGAGGCCACGCTGCGGTCCATCGTCGCGCCGCTGGCGCGCCGGCGCCAGTTGCTGGCGCAGGACCACCGCCTGACCCTCGACGCGCCGGAGCTGCCCGACGCGCCGCTCCTGGTGGACGTCGACCTGGTGACGCGTGCGCTGGACAACCTCCTCGACAACGCCTTCCGCTACACGCCGTGCGGCGGTCACGTGCGCATCGACGCCGAGGTCTCGCCCGGCTCGGTGCGCATCCACGTCGGCAACACCGGCACGCCGGTCCCGCTCGACGCGCGCCATCGCATCTTCGACAAGTTCGGGCAGGTGGCCAACGGCAACGGCAAGGTCAACGTCGGCCTCGGCCTCTACTTCTGTCGCCTGGTGGCCGAGGCGCACGGCGGCACCATCCGCGTCGAACAGACCCCGGAGCTGTCCACGGTCTTCACGCTCGAGCTGCCGCGCGCGGCGGCCGGCGCAGAAGGCACCCTCAGCTGAGCGCTCAGCGGCTCAGGTGCTCGACGAGGATCTTCACCCCGAGGGCGACCAGCACCAGGCCGCCGATCAGGTGGATGCGCTCGCCGAAGAGCGGGCCGAGGCGCTTGCCGACCACCACGCCGGCCCCGCTGAGCACCGCGGTGACCACGCCGATGGTGGCGAACGTGGCCGCGGGCGGGGCACCCATCATCGGCAGGGTGAAGCCCGCGGCCAGCGCGTCGATGCTGGTGGCCACCGCCAGCACCAGCAACACGCGCAGCCCGAAGACGTCGCCCTTCTTCGCGGCGTCCTCGGCCTTCTGACCGCGCAGCGCTTCCCAGATGCTCTTGCCGCCGAGCGCGCCGAGGATGGCGAAGGCGATCCAGTGGTCCCAGGCCTCGACCATGGGGCCGATGCGGCTGCCGAGCAGCCAGCCGAGGATCGGCATCGCCGCCTGGAAGCCGCCGAAGAGCGCGCCGACCAGGAGGACGTGGCGCAGGCGCACGCGCTCGGCGGCGATGCCGCGCTCCATGGCCACGGCGGCGGCGTCCATGGCCAGCGCGCCCGCGAGGACCAGGATGGATCCGATGCCCACGAGCGCAGCTTATGCCACGGCTCGTGCAGCGAGGCGCATCGCGTGCCAGCTCGCTCTCGCGGCAGAGGACGCTCCCGTTCGTGAGGTAGCGAGAGCGGGATCGGGAACGGGCGCGGCCTACGGCGAGGCGACTGCGCTGCGCGCGCTCGGGCTGGCGTGGCGCGGGGTTCGCAGCGCCTCGCGCGGCTGCCCGGCGGCGTAGAGGAGCTCGTAGGCGGCCATGCTGCCGAGGACGCGCTTGGTGTAGAAGCGCGTCTCCTCGTAAGGGATGCGCTCCACCCACAGGTCGTAGTCCTGCGTGGGTCGCTCGGTGATCCACTTCCTCGGCGCGCCGCCGCCGGCGTTGTACCCGGGGATGGCCATGAGCGGGTTGTCCGGGAACTGGTTGCGCAGCTGGGCGAGGAAGCGGCAGCCGAGGGTGACGTTCGTCTCCGGTCGCTTGAGCGCCTCGCTGTCGGCGGCGATGCCCAGCGGCCGGGCCATGGTCCTGGCGGTGGGGACGAGCTGCATCAGCCCGAAGGCGTTGGCGGGGGAGACGACGCGCGCGTCGAAGGCGCTCTCCTCGCGCATGATGGCGTAGACCAGCGCCTCGCTCAGCCCGTTCTTCTGCGCCTCGCGGGCGACGATGGGCGCGAACGGTCGCGGATAGGCGACCTCCCACTCGGCCCGCCAGCGGCCCACCGGGTAGTGCTCGGTCCACTCGGTGAGCTCGATCCGACCGGCGGTGGGGTTGCCGGTGGCCGAGCGCAGGATGCCGTGCGAGTCCTGCGCGGAGCCGGCGCGCGACAGGAGCAGCGCCGAGGCCCAGAGCAGCTCGGGCGGCGCCGTGCGCGCGCGCAGCCCGAGCAGGTCGAGCTCGGCGCGCGCCAGCTTCGCCTCGCCCTGCCGCGCCAGCTCCACGGCGCGCAGGAAGGCCGGCTCGGTGAAGGCCTTGCTGTGCTGGGGGAGGGCGTCGCCGGGCGGCTCGCGCTCGAGGGCCTCCTCGAGGGTCCGCGTGGCCAGCGCCGCGTCGTGCTCCAGGAGGCGAGCGTTGGCCAGCGCCATGTAGAAGGTGAGCGGATAGGAGCGCACCACGCTCACCAGGTCCTCCACCCCGCGCGGGGCGGCGCCGGTCTGCATGCGCGCGCGGCCCAGGTAGTAACCGAAGCGCCCGGCGGCGTGGTACGCGCGCTCGCGCGGCCGCGCCGCCCCGCGCTCCAGGGGCGCGATGGCGCCGGCCCAGTCGCCCTTCTCGATGCGCGACAGCGCCAGCTCGAAGAGCCCGTCGCCCACCATGTCGCCGTCGGGGTAGTCGTCGGGCATGCTGGTCAGCATGCGCTGGTGCTTGGCGGTGTCGCCGGTCTCCAGCGCCGCGCGGGCGCCCTTGAGGCGCGCGTCGTCGGCGAGGTTGCTCTTCGGGAAGTCCTTCTCCAGCTCGGCGTAGCGGTTGATGGCCTCGGGGACGCGATCGGCCTGCATCGCGGCGCGACCGCCGTTGTAGAGCGCCGCGGCGCGCAGCTCGTCCTGGCCCTGGCAGCGGGTGGCGGCGACGCCCCAGGCGTCGGTGGCCTCCGGGCGGCGGCGCATCTTGAGGAGGGCGTCGGCGCGCACCGACGCCGCCTCGCAGGCCACCTTCGGCGGCAGGGGGGCGGCGACGGCGTTGCCCACCAGCCCGTCGGTGAGCTTGATCGCCTCGCGGTGCTGCCCGGCGCCGACCAGGCCGCGCGCGCGGGCCACCAGCTCCTCGGCGGCGGGCGACTCGAAGCGCTTGCGCCTCGGGAAGGGCAGGGTGAGCAGCGCCTGATCGCGGAGCTTGCGCGCGTCGTCGGCGCCGGCGCCGCCGGGCGACTCGGAGAGCACGCGCTCGCAGAGCTGCACCGCCTCCTCGGCGTGCGCCTCGCCGGGCCGCGCCAGCAGGGCGCGCGCGAAGGCCAGCGCCACGGTGGTCGCCTGCAGCCCCTTCTTGTCGCGGCCGAGCCAGGCGCGCCAGCGCTGCGCCGCGCCCTCCAGGTCGCCCTTGGCGGCCAGCGACTCGGCCATCACCAGATCGAGGTCCGGGGCGATGCCCAGCCCCGGCGCCACCGCGCGCGCGCGGGTCAGGGCGGCGTCGTGCTGGCCCGCCCTGGACAGCAGCTGCGCGGCGGCGAAGCGTGCGTGGTCTGCGAGCTGCCACGGCTCGGCGGCCGCCTGATCGTAGGCCTTGGCGGCCCCGAGCGGATCGCCTGCCAGCTCGCGCAGCCGCCCGAGCTGGTAGAGCCAGCCGCGCCGGTCCTCGGTGGCCGGTGCGGGCGAGGCGGCGAGCGCCGCGGAGAGCAGCTCTGCGGCCAGCTGCCAGTTCTCCGACCCGGCGGCCTGCTTCACGGCGGCCAGGCGCGCGTCGTCGAGCACCGGGACGACGCGCGCCGGGTCGAAGGTCTCGCCCTGCACCGCCGGCGGCGCCGCCGGCGCGGGCGGCTGCGCTTGCCCCGGCGCGGCCGGACAGTTCGGCGGCGCGCACGCGGCCGACCCGGGCAGAGGCGCGCGATCGCTGCACGCGCTGCCCGCGACGAGGGCGAGCGCGGTCCCCAGCAGCCATGTCCCGGCGTTCGTTCGCTGCCTTCCAGCCATCCGTGGGTTTCCTAGCGTAGCCGCGCGCCGCCGCGAAACGCGAATCGCCGGCGGTGGACGTGCCCCGTGCGCCGTGAGCAAACGCGCCGCGGTCGGCTGTCGTTCCCGCGCACGCGGTCGCGCCGGGGGCCGGAGCCGATCGGTCGCCGCTGCCGGTCGGCGCGGGCCCGCGAACTTGGAAAAGATCCGCTTCCGCGGCTCCGGACCGCACGTTCTCGCCGTTCGACGGCGGGCGTCGCCGGTGACGGATGCTACCTTCGAGGATGGCCTCGAGAAGTCGCCCGGGGGTCCGCTCGCTGCTGCTCGCGCTCGTGCTCCTGGCCCCGGCCGGGTGCGCGTCCAGCCCACCACCGGCCGCCTCGCCGCCTGCCGCCGGCGCGGCCGCTGGGCGCGGCGATGTGGGGAAGGTCTCGGAGTGCAGGGCGCTGGTGCGTCTGGTGAACGCGGGTGTCCAGCGGGCCGACTCGCGCCTCGCCCGCACCTCGGATCCCAGCGACGAGCTGCGCGCCACCGCCTCGGCGGTGGAGGAGCTCGCCGACGAAATCGAGCGCTTGCCGCTGAAGCAACCGCAGCTGGTGCGGCTGGCAGGCGACTACAAGTCGATGGCCCGTGCCCTGGCCTCGGGCACGCGCGAGCTGGCTGGCGCCGTGGGCAAGGGCGATCCCGAGGAGAGGGCGCGCGCCAAGGAGACGATCCAGGCCGCCGTCGCCCAGGAGCCGCCGATCGTCGATCAGATCAACGTCTTCTGCAGCGGATCGCCGGGCCCCGACCCCGAGGTGCCGGCGCCGGCGGAGCCCGACCCGACGGACGTCGAGCGGCACGAGACGTGAAGGCGCGGCGCCGCGCGCGCCGGCTCAGTAGCCCTTGCGGGCGATGAGGCGCGCGTTGCGCTCCACCTCGTAGGTGGAGGCGGTGACGATGGCCGTGGCGGTATGCGCCTTGACGCGGATCACGCGCAGCTCGGCGTAGGTCTCGTCCGGGTACTTCTCCGCGTCCTCCTCGTCCTTCATGTCGTCGACCTTGGCCGGACGCGGGTCCTCGACGCGCGGTCGCAGCAGGCCCATCTGGCCGATGGTGTCGTTCTGGTCGTACCAGCGATCGCCGCGCCGCACCGCGAAGAAGCGGTTGCCGGGGCGCACGCCGTCCTTCTCACCCTTGTCGATGAACACCACGTGGTGCTGGCCGAAGAGCTGGTACGGGTAGATGGAGGCCAGGATCTTGGCTTCGATGTCGAGGTCGTTGGTCGCCGGCGGCACCATGTCGAAGCGCCGGCTGACCGGGCCGATGGCGGCACCACGCTCGATGACGTCGAGCGACTCGACGAGCTTGGCGCGCACCATCCCGGTGCGCGGGTTGTAGCGCTCGATGCGCGCCGTGCCGCGGATGGCCACCAGCTTGCCGCTGCCGCCGTCGCTGCGCCAGGCGTCGAGCGGCTGCCACACCGTCAGCTCCTGTCCGAGGGTGACCTTCTGGTTTTCCTCGAGCTGCACGTAGATGTCGTCGCCCTCGCCGAGCAGCATCTGGTCGTCGGGCGCGCCCACGATCTCCCCACTTCTGCTGATCGGGGTCGTCGACCCAGCCGATGTCGCGCAGGAAGACGGTGCCGGTGGGGAGGGTCGAGCGCCGCAGCCGCCACCACCGCCACCGCCGGCATCGGAGCCGCCCATGTCGCCGGCGTCGCGAAGGCGCACCCGGTCGCCGGGATAGATCCAGTGCGGGTTCTGTATTTGCGGGTTGTAGGCCCAGAGGCGCGGCCAGTTGTACGGGTTCTGGAAATAGCGCCCGGAGATGTCCCAGAGCGTGTCGCCGCGCCGCACGCTGTGCGCGTCGGGCACGAACTGTCCTTCGACCACGTACGAGCCGCCGGCGCCGCCGCGCACCGACGACGTGCCTCCGCCTCTCGGCAGGAGATCGAATCCGTCGCGCGAGTTGGTGGTGTTGGTGACCGCCTTGGAGCTCGAGGGCAGGTGCCCCTCGAGGTCGGTGCCCGGCTGCGGATAGCCGGGACTGATCACCGTG
>JBBJMR010000142.1:0-21853 GCA_037720395.1 Polyangiaceae bacterium | reverse complement strand
TCGACGACGAGGCCGCCCTCGAGGAGGCCCTCAAGCGCGCCTTCGCCGCCGGCACGCCCCAGGTGCTGGTGGAGGAGTGCCTGCGCGGCTGGAAGGAGATCGAATACGAGGTGGTGCGCGACGCGCGCGACAACTGCATCACCGTCTGCAACATGGAAAACCTCGACCCCATGGGCATCCACACGGGTGAGTCCATCGTCGTCGCCCCCTCGCAGACGCTCGACGACAGCGAGTACCAGCTGCTGCGCAGCGTGGCCATCAAGACGGTGCGCCACCTGGGCATCGTCGGCGAGTGCAACATCCAGTACGCGCTCGATCCCAGGAGCCGCGACTACCGGGTCATCGAGATCAACGCGCGCCTGTCGCGCTCCCGCGCCCTGGCCAGCAAGGCCACCGGGTACCCGCTGGCCTACGTGGCCGCCAAGATCGCCCTCGGTTACACACTGCCCGAGATCCCCAACGCCATCACCCGCCGCACCACCAGCTTCTTCGAGCCGGCGCTCGACTACCTGGTCTGCAAGGTGCCGCGCTGGGACCTGGCCAAGTTCCGGGGCGCCTCGATGCGCATCGGCAGCGAGATGAAGAGCGTCGGCGAGGTGATGGCCATCGGGCGCACCTTCCCCGAGGTCATCCAGAAGGCGCTGCGCATGCTGGACATCGGGGTCAAGGGACTGGACCCGGACGCCTTCGTCTTCGACGACGTGCGCGAGGAGATCAGCAACGCCACGCCGCTGCGCATCTTCGCCGTGGCCAAGGCGCTGCGCGACGGCATCTCGGTGGAGGAGATCCACCAGCTGAGCGGCATCGACCCCTGGTTCCTGCGCGGCATCGAGCCCATCGTGCGCGAGCACGAGGCGCTCAAGGCGCGCGGCGCCGGCGCCAAGGACGGGCAGGGGACGCCGCCGGACGGCGAGGACCTGCGCCACGCCAAGCAGCTCGGCTTCAGCGATCGCATGATCGGCGCGCTCACCCGGGCGCCGCGCGGCTCGGTGCGCGAGGCGCGCCAGAAGCACGGCGTCGTTCCGCACCTGGCCCAGATCGACACCCTGGCCGCCGAGTTCCCGGCGGAGACGAACTACCTCTACTCCAGCTACCACGCACGCCACACCGACGTGGCGCCGAGCTGGCGCAAGAAGATCATGGTCCTCGGCTCCGGGGCCTACCGCATCGGCTCCAGCGTGGAGTTCGACTGGTGCTGCGTGAACGCCGTCCGTGCCGCCAAGGAGGCTGGCTACGAGACGATCATGCTGAACTACAACCCGGAGACGGTGAGCACCGACTACGACGAGTGCGACAAGCTGATCTTCGACGAGATCAGCCTGGAGAGCGTGCTCGACATCTACGAGCGCGAGAAGCCCGAGGGCATCGTGGTCAGCATGGGCGGTCAGGTGCCCAACAACCTGGCCATGCGCCTGCACCAGGCAGGGGTGAAGATCCTCGGCACCAGCGCCAGCGACATCGACCAGGCCGAGGACCGCAACAAGTTCGGCGCCCTGCTCGACAGGCTGGGCATCGATCAGCCGAAGTGGGCGCACGTCACCGAGATGGCCAAGGCCTCGGACATCGTGACCCAGCTCGGCGGCTTCCCGGTGCTGGTGCGCCCGAGCTACGTGCTCAGCGGCGCGGCCATGAGCGTGGCCCACGCGCCGACCGAGCTGGAGTCCATCCTGGCCCGCGCCAAGGCCGTCTCCCCGCAGCACCCGGTGGTGGTCTCCAAGTTCGAGCTCGACGCGCGCGAGGTGGAGATGGACGCCGTGGCCGACGGCGGCGAGCTGGTGCTCTGGGCCATCAGCGAGCACATCGAGAACGCCGGCGTGCACAGCGGCGACGCCACCCTCGTCCTGCCGCCGCAGAACCTGCCCATCTCCATCATGCGCGCCGTCAAGAAGATCGGCGCCGCGCTGGCCCGTGCCCTGCGCATCACCGGCCCGTTCAACGTGCAGTTCCTGGCCAAGAACAACCGGGTGATGGTCATCGAGTGCAACCTGCGCGCCTCGCGCAGCTTCCCCTTCGTCTCCAAGGTCACCGGCAACAACTTCGTCGCCGAGGCCACCCGCCGCATGCTCGGCATCAAGCGCCCGGTGGAGAACCGTGGGCTCGACCTGGACTACGTGGGCGTCAAGGCGCCGATGTTCTCCTTCTCGCGCCTCACCGGCGCCGATCCCATGCTCGGCGTGGAGATGGCGTCGACCGGCGAGGTGGGCTGCTTCGGCGACGACGTCCACCAGGCCCTCCTGCACGCGCTGCTGGCCACCGGCTTCCGCGTGCCCAAGCGCGGCGTGCTGCTCTCCCTCGGCCCGCTCGAGGACAAGTACCAGTTCGCCGACGAGGCCCGCGTCCTGCGCGAGGAGCTGGGCCTGCCCATCTACGCCACGCCCGGCACCGCCGAGGCCCTGCGCGCCATCGGCATCGAGTGCGAGAGCCTGGCCAAGCGCGAGGAGGACGGCGGCTCGTCGCCAACAACGAGCTCTCCTGGCGGAGGCTCGTACAGCGCGATGCAGGCCATCGACGAGGGCAAGGTCGACCTGGTGATCAACGTCCCGCGCGAGTACGACGCCCTCGGCCGCCCCGACGGCTTCCAGATCCGCCGCCGCGCCGTGGACGCCGGCGTCCCGCTGCTCACCGACCTCTCCCTGGCGCGCGCCGTCGTCGAGGCGCTCCGCAAGAACAAGGCCGGGGAGCTGCCGATGCTGAGCTACGACGAGTACGTCACCCGCAGCCCGAACGACCTGGTGTAGCTACTCCTCGCTGCCGAACCACTTCTGGTTCAGCTCGTCGAGGAACCCCGTCTCGCGCAGCTTGAGCAGCACCTCGTTGATGCGCTTGCGCTGGTCGCTGCCCTTGGGCATGGCGATGCCGTAGTTCTGCCGCTCGAAGAGGCGGCCCACCACCCGCATCTGCCCGCCGGAGGCCTTGTGCGCGTGGTAGGCGAGGATGGGCTCGTCGTAGACCACCGCCTTGACGTCCTTGCTGCTCAGGGCGGCATAGGCCTCGTCGATGGTGGCGAAGGCCTTCACCTCGCTCTTGCGGTTGGTCAGGTACCTCTCCGCGGTGCTGCCCTTGACGGTGGCTATCGGCCGCCCGGGCAGGTCGGCGGGCCCGTTGATCTCGCTGGTCAGCTGGTTGACGGTCATGATGCTGGTGATCGACGCGGTGAAGTAGGAGACGAGCACGATGCTGACGATCATCCAGAAGGCGCCGATGATGCGCCCGCCGAGGGCCATCGGCCCCTTGGCGTCGCAGCCCCCGGAGAGGATGGTGGAGATGGCCCACCAGGCCGACTCCCAGACCCCCTTCAGGTAGGGCGCCGGGAACTGCTCGGAGTTGGTGCTGCGCTCGAAGAGCCAGAGCAGGTTGGCCGTGACCACCAGCAGCAACAGGAGGACGCCGCAGAGCAGCAGGAAGTCGAGGCTGAAGAAGCTCTTGAGGATGGCGGCGGTCGATCCGCCGTCGCCCTGGCTGTTGACCAGGATGGACAGGCCGGACTCGTAGAACGACTGGCTGAAGTCGATGGCCGACTCGCGGTCCGAGGTGATGCTGATGGCGGCGATGCCGATGTCGGCCTCGTTCTTCTTCACCGCCTCGACCACCTCGCCCACGCTGGGCACCACCTTCAGCTCGTAGGTGACGCCCATCTCCTTCGCCACCCGGTCCCAGAGGTCGATGCTGAAGCCGACCTGCTTGCCGTCCTTCTCCATGCTGAAGGGTTCGATGGGCTTGGTGTAGACCCGCAGCGGCTTGCCGGCGGCGGCTGGCGCTGGCTGGGCGCCCGCACCGGCGTCCGGCGCGCCCTGCGCTGCCGCGGGGCGCGACAGCGCACAACTGGCCAGCAAGGCCGCGAGGATGGCGAGGACGCGTCGATGGGTGGTCTCGAGCATCGGCCGGGGATGGTAGCGGACCCGGGCGCGCGGTCGCGGCGCGCCGCCGCCGGCTTCCGAGGCGGGGACGCCGTGGGGGTGGACGGGTGCAGCCCCGTGCAAGGAGTTGCTCACCCCGTGCGATACGAAGCTGCGCGCCCGCTCAATCGGCGGCGGTGTCGCGGTTCAGCGCGGCGCTTTCCAGCTCTGCCGGATGGCGGCGCGGCGTTGATGTATCCTCTGCGGCCGCGAGCACGTCGCGCCTGGGTCGCCCTCCGCAATGGCAACTTGCCCCACCTGCCGAACGCGTTATCCCAGCGATGTGCGGGTCTGCGAGACGGACGGCGAGCAGCTCCTGCCGGACGAGGCCTTCTCCGCGGCAGACTCGGACCTGCAGGCGGGCGCGGTGGTCGGCGAGTACCGCGTCGAGGCCAAGCTCGGCGAAGGGGGCTTCGGCAGCGTCTACCGCGCCGTGCATCCGCTCATCGGCAAGACGGCGGCGATCAAGGTCCTCAACCGACAGTACTCGTCCAACCCCCAGATGGTGTCGCGCTTCATCGCCGAGGCCCGCGCGGTGAACCAGATCCGTCACCGCAGCATCGTCGACATCTTCGCCTTCGGCTCCCTCGACGACGGCCGCCAGTACTACGTCATGGAGCTGCTCGAGGGGATGACCTTCGATCGCTACATCCGGCAGCAGGGCCGGCTCTCCCCGGAAGCCGCCATCCCCATCCTGCGCGCCCTGGGGCGCGCCCTCGACGCCGCGCACGCCGCCGGCATCGCCCACCGCGACCTGAAGCCGGAGAACATCATCCTCACCGTCGACGAGGACGGCGGCGTGTCCCCGAAGCTGCTCGACTTCGGCATCGCCAAGCTGATGGTCGACTCGGGGATGACCCACAAGACGCGCACCGGCACGCCCATCGGGACGCCGCAGTACATGTCGCCCGAGCAGTGTCGCGGCAAGAACGTCGACCACCGCACCGACGTCTACTCCTTCGGTGTGCTCGTCTACGAGGCGCTCACCGGCCAGCTGCCGTTCGACGGCGACGACGTGATGGAGCTGATGGTCAAGCACACCACGGCCATCGCGCCGGCCGCATCCACCGTCCACGCCGGGCTGCCGCCCGCGCTCGACGCGCCGCTGGCCCACATGCTGGAGAAGGATCCGGCGCGCCGGCCGAGCACCGTCGGCGCCGCGGTGGAGGAGCTCGCCGAGGCGGCGGCCAGCGCCGGCCTGGTCATCCAGCGGCCGAGGCGCGACCCCGGGCGAGCTCGGGCCCGGGCCGGCGGTGGTGCACACCGCCAAGCGCGACGCCGTCGAGGTGGGCGACCTCGCCGAGGCGCGCACGCTCCCCATACGGCGCGGCCGCGCACACTTCGACGCCGAGTCCGACGTGGCGCGCCCCGGCGGCCGGCGCAACGCCCTCTGGGTGGCGGGCGCCGCGGCCATCCTCGGCGTCGTGGCGCTGGCGCTCGCGCTGGGCTCCCCGGGCCGCGGTCCGGCGGCGACGGCGCCGGAGTCCCAGGCAGCTGCGGCCCTCCGGAGCGCGCCCCGAGCGTCGCTCCCGAAGCGGCGACGCCCGCCCCGCCCGCGCGCGCCGGCCCGCCGACGCACGTCGAGGTGCGCATCGACAGCACGCCGCCCGGCGCCGAGGTGTGGATGGGCGCCACCAAGCTCGGCGCCGCGCCCGGTCCATTCCGGGTTCCGCGTGGCGAAGCGCCGGTGGCGCTCACCGTCCGGGCCGAGGGCCATCGCGAGACGTCGGTCGAGGTCGTCCCCAGCGCCAACGCCGCGGCCACGGTGACGCTGGTGCGCGCCGCGCCGCCGCCCGGCACCAGCAAGAAGCAGAAGGCCCCCGGCAATGGCGACCTCGAGTTCTAGTGGAAGAGGGCGCGGCCCCGGCTCCGCGCCGGGCGCGAGTCTGGGCGGGGTGGTGATCGCTCGCGCGCCCGGGTCGGCGCGCGGCTGGCGGCGGTCCTGGTGGCCTCGGCCTTCGCCGGCGCGCTGCCGTCCGCGTGCGCCGAGCTGCCGGCCATCGCCGCCAACGAATGCGGCAACGCCATCGTCGAGCCGGGCGAGAGCTGCGACTCGTTCGCCCCACCGGACAGCGCTGCGGCGCGCCGGGCGGCCACACCGCGTGCCGCTGGGACTGCAGCGCCGCGGCCGATGACAGTCGTGCCGCATGCCCGGAAGGGTGGGGATGCGGGGGCGACGGGATCTGCCGCGTGCCGAGCGGGCAGTTCACGGCCCTGGGCGACCGCTGCCGGCGGTGGCCGTGGACGCCGCCGACGTGGACGGCGATGGGCGGACCGACCTGGTGACCCACGATGGCAGCTCCCTGCAGATCCGGTTCCACGAAGCCGACGGCACTCCGGCCAAGACCCACTCCTTCAGCGCGGCCGTCGACCGCCTGGCGCCGGCCTTCGGTGACCTCACCGGCGATGGCCGCGCCGACGCCGTGGTGGCGCTCGGCGAGATCGGCGTCGGCGTGCTGGTCGCCACCCCCGATCGCTCCCTGTCGCCGGTGGTGCAAGGCAGCATCGACCTGGACCTCCCCGACGATGGCTCGCGACTCCTGGCCGTCGACGCCCTCAGCGGGCCCGGCGCCGAGCATGCCGGCGACGAGACGCTGGCCATCCTCCCGACGTCCGCCGGCGGAGCGGATTTCGCGCTCTACGCGCTGAACCAGGACGAGAACGCCGGGCAGCCGACGGTGATCGCCACGCTGCCTGCGGGCAAGGCGGCGCTGGACATCGAGGGCGCCGTCCCTGCCGGCGACTTCGATCACGACCCGCTGCGCCCCTGTCCGGAGGTCGTCATCGGCTTCCGGGGCGACGACCGGGTGCGGATCTACACGCCCTGCGCCGACGCGCAGAGCTACGCCAGCGGCGAGCCTCCGCGCACGGTCACCTTGCCCGACGGGCACCAGCTGGCCGGCGCGGTCTTCGTCGCCGACGTCAACGGGGACGATCGACTCGACGTGCTCCTCCCGGCGCGCGACGGCGACCAGCAAGCGGTGCTCGATGTGGCCTTCGGGCTCGGTGACGGCACCTTCCACTCCGATCCCACCGCTCTGCCCGCCCCCGGCCTGGGCGACGACGCCGCCTCGCCGGTCGTCGCGCTGTCCGGCGCTTTCACCGAGCCGACCGGGTCGGGGTCCGGTGGGGACGAGGGCGACCAGGGCGGTGCGCTGGTGCTGGCGGTGGGCGACATCAACGGCGACCAGCGCGCCGACCTGGTGACCGGCTGGCAGCTGGTGCTGAGCGTGGCGGTGGGCAGCGACGAGCCCCCGGCCTTCGCGGAGCAGACCTTCAACAGCACCTCGGCCTGGACGGTGGCGGCCATCGGCGACTTCAACGGCAACGGCCTGGCCGACGTCATCGCCGGGTCGGAGGACGTGGCCGGCCTCGACTTCCTGAACGGTGCGGGTCAGGGCAAGTTCAACCCCTTCGACGTCCCCACCCAGCGGCCCGTGCGGCGCCTGGCGACCGGCGACTTCGACGGCGATCTGCTGCTCGATGTCGCCTTCGCCGAGACAACGGGCAGCGACGGCCTGGACGCGCTCTCGTTCGCGTTCGGGAGCGCCTTCGGTCCGCCGGAGCCCCCGGTCCGCGCCGGTGCGCTTCCCCGCATCGAGCAGCTGCTCTCCGGCGACAGGCTGCTCAAGTTCCTCATCGGTGGCGGCTCTCCGGATGCCATGAGTGAGCTGGTGGTCGTCTCGCTCTCCGGCAACGGTGAGAGCGGCTCGATCAGCGTCGTCCCCGGGAGCAGCGACCGGCGCCTGCAGTCGCCCTACATCTTCTTCCGCGAGGTCGACGGGGACTCCCAGCCGGCGGCTCCGCTGGCCATGGCCATCGGCCAGCTGACCGAGGGCGACACCATGGCCGACCTGGTGGCGCTGACCTTCCGGCTCGACAATGCGGCGCCCGAGCTGTGGGGTATCCCCTCCGCCGGCGGCGGCCGCTTCCTGGAGCCGGAGGCCGCGAGCCTGGCCGACGAGGAGGCAGATTTCTTCAGCGCCGCGCTGGTCGTCGGCGAGCTGGACGAGTTGGGAGCGGAGGCGCCGACCGACGAGATACTGCTGCTGACCACCACCTGGTTCAGCAGCGAGCCGCACGGCACCGCCGTCGTGCTCCGCTCCGACGGCGACGGCGGCTTCCCCGCGGAGGGATCCGCCACGACGCCGCGCCTCGGCAACCTCGGGCGCCCGGCGGCGCTGCTCGCCGACGTCGATGGAGACGGCTACCAGGACCTGCTGGCCCGCGCGGCCACCGACGTCTTCGTCGACGGAGTCGATGTCGGCGGTGACGGCGTCGAGCTCTACCTCTTCTGGAACGACGGCGGCACGCTGGCCTGGGACCATCCCGTTCCGCTGGGGCTCCCGGAAGGCGAGTACCTCTCCAGCTTCTGCGCCCTCAACGCCGACGGTGACGCCGGCCGCGAGATTCTCGCCGTCGGATACGGCGGCGTGTGGCGCTTCGACGCGGAGCGGGAGACTCGAGCGCTGAGCCGCAGCGAGATGCCGCCGGGCGTCGCTGGCGGCGCGGGCGTCGCCGTCAGCGGAGACTTCGATGGCGACGGGGTGGACGACTTCGCCCTGGCCTCCTTCGACCTGAGCACCACGGTCTTCTTCGGTGTGCCGGTGGAGCCGTGAGGGTCGCCGGCTGTCTCTTGTTGCTGATCATGGTGCTGGCGACCCGGCCGGCGCACGCCCAGGCTGGCGCCACCGAGCAGGCCAAGACCTTCTTCAACGCCGGGGCGCAGGCCTACCAGATGGGGCAATTCTCGGCGGCGCTCCAGGCCTTCGAGGAGGCCTACCGCCTGGCGCCGCGGCCGGGGATCCTCTTCTCGATGGCCCAGGCCCATCGGCGCCAGTACTACGTGGACAAGAACGCCGAGCACCTCGGCACGGCCATCAAGCGCTACCGCGAACATCGCGCGGGTGCCGGTGGGTGGCCGTCGCGCCCCCGCCGCCCAGGCGCCCGCCGAGCTCGAGCCGCTGGCGGCGCGCCTCGGCGCCGCGACCGCCGGCGCGCCGGCGGCCACGCCCGCCGCGCAGCAGACGCGGGTCATGGTCAGCTCGCAGACCAAGGGCGCGCGCGCATCGCTGGACGGCGCGGCGGCGCACCAGCTCGACGACGGCCCGCTCATCGCCGAGGTCAAGCCCGGCAAGCACTCGCTCCGCGTCAGCGCCCAGGGGTACTTCGACGAGGTGCAGGAGCTGAACGCGGTGGAGGGAGGCCTCGTGCCACGGGACGTCACCCTGCGCGAGCGACCCGCGCGCGTCACCGTGTCCGGGGTGGATGCCGCCGAGGTGAGCGTCGATGGCCGGCCGGTGGGGACCACGCCGCTGGCGGCGCCCCTGGAGCTGTCCCCCGGCCACCACTTCATCGCCGTCACCAGGACGGGCAAGCGCCCCTTCTCACAGGAGCTCGAGCTGCGCCGGGGCGAGGCGCGCACCGTGCAGGCGACACTCGACGTCACCGGTCAGCGGGTGGTGAGCTTCGCCTTCCTCGGCGCCGGCGCGCTGTCGGCGGCGGCGGGTGTGGTGCTGACCGTGCTCACCCTGGGCGAGCAGAGCGACGCGCAAGCCATCCTCGACAAGCGCGAGCGGAGCAACATCAGCCCCGCGGAGCAGGCGGATTACGACGGGCACGTCAGCCGTCGCGATGGGTTCCGCGCCGGGGCCATCACCGCCTTCGGAGCGGGCAGCGTGCTGGCCGCCGTCGGGCTGACGCTGTTCGCCTTCGACCACCCCTCGGCGGCCGCGCCCACAGCGCCGCCCCGGCGCGACGACCAGCCGCAACCGCCCTCCCGTCCCGGCGAGGGGACGATGGACATGGCGGCGGTCCCGGTCTGGTCACCAGGGTTCGCCGGCGGCGTGCTGCGCGGGAGCTTCTGACCGATCGTGGAGTCGGGACGTGGGTGGAACCGGAGCGGTATGGCCGCAACTCCCTCACCCCTTGGCCCCCTCTCCCGTGCCGGGAGAGGGGGAAAAAGAGCGCTATGGCTCAGTCACCGCGCAGCCCCGCGATGGTGGCCACGTCGCCGAAGACCTGGAAGAGGCGCGGGCGGAGGGCGGCGCCGAGCGGGGAGGCCAGCAGCGGCAGCGCCTCGCAGGCGGCGTCGAGCAGCCCGGCGGTGACCGCAGCGCTGCGCGCCTGCCGCGGGGAGCGATCGTGCAGGTAGAGGAGCATGAGCGCCAGGTGCATGACGAAGAACGCCTCGGCCAGCGGCAGCCGCAGCTCCTCGGGGCAGGCGGGCACGGAGAGCGCGGCGTGGAAGTGCTCCACGTTGCGGACGCGCACCTCGGCGGACTCGGCGGCGAACGGCGACAGCGCGCTCTCCGGGTCGCCAGCGGTGCGGAACAGAGCGGCCATCAGCTTGCGGTCGCGGCGCAGCACCTCGAACTTGATGTCGAACACCTTGCCCAGGCGGGTGCGCAGGTCGTCACCGGTCGCCGCCAGCGCCGGCTCGATGCGCGCGCTGAAGCGCTGCTCGAGCTCCACGTAGTAGCAAAGGACGATGGCCTCCTTGCCCGGGAAGTAGTGGTAGGCCGCGCCGAGCGAGAGGCCGGCGGCCTTGGCCACCTCGCGCATGGTGGTGGCCTCGAAGCCGCGCTCGCGGAAGGAAGACAGCGCGGCGGCGAGGATCCGCTTGCGGGTGGCCTCGCCGTCGCTGCGCCTGCGTGGTGTCCCGGGGGTGGTCATGGAAGCGCGGCGAGGCCGAGCGGCGCACCGCTCGACCTCGTTCTACTCGCGACGGGCCGCTCAGCGATAGGCGGCTCGGGCGTGGGCGCTGGCCCGGCAGGTGCCTCCCTCGCAGACGTGCTCCGGGCCGAGCAGGGCGGCGATCGACCGCCGGTTCTGGGAGAGGCCGTGGAAGAAGCGCTCGGCGAGCGGGGCCAGCGATGGACCGCTGAGCCGGTAGGACCAGGGGCGCCACTCCACCAGGGCCCAGAGGCACATCAGGAAGGCCGCGGCGCCGACCCAGACCTCACCCGCGTCGCTGACCACGCACAGCTCGGCGCCGAGCCAGGGGACCTTGCCGTAGCGCTCGCGGGCCGCCTCGCTGCCGCTGGCCACCAGCTCCAGCGGCAGGTACGAGGGCTGGGAGAGCATCCAGTTGCGGCACCGCACGCACAGGGGGCAGCTCTCGTCGTAGAGCACCGTCAGCGCCTTCATGGCTCAGGCGAGCCCCTCGAACTGGGGCGCGGGGATGTGCATCTGCGGTGCCACGGGCGGCGGCAGGTGCGCCATCTTGGCGCGGCGGCGGATCTTGTGGAAGACGAGCAGGTTCGCGAAGTGCATGCCGGCCAGCGAGAGCAGCAGGACGCCGAGTTTGTAGGACAGCACCTCGATGGCCGAGATCATCGTGGGCGCCGGCCCGGCCTTGAGCATCAGGCTCGCGTAGCCGAGGTTCACCAGATAGAAGCCGACCACCAGCAGGCGGTTGACCGCCTCGGCCATCTTCGGCTCGCCGGAGAAGACCTCCTCGAGGAAGACGGCGCCGTTCTTGAAGAGCGTCCGCGCCAGCCACACCGTCAGCGCCACGCTGGCCAGACCGTAAACGACGTACACCGGGACGAGATAGCCGAACGAGGTTTCCATGACGTCCTCCGGCGGGCGGGAAAGCCGGTTCTGCGCGGCGCCCACTCGCGATGTTGAACATGTTCGAACTATGGGCATGGCCGGGCGGGCGACAAGGGGCCCGGGCCCCGCAGTCTTTTCCGGGGAGATCTGGTAACGGGCTGGGGCGCGCATGATCTCGAAGGCCGTCCGCTGGTTCCGCGACAAGCACTTCGACGCCTGGATGGGCGGGTACGCCCGGCACGTGCTCCAGCGCCTCGAGGCGCGGCGGCGCGCCCCGCCCATCGACGGGCCCCGGCACCTGCTCTTCTCCTTCTGCGACCACTGGGAGCCGCTCTGGCGCGGTGTGCCCGACGAGGTGGCCGACCAGCGCGTGCAGGCCTGGAGCGACAGGTATCCCCGGCTGGCGCAGACCTTCCGCGACGCCGACGGGCACCACCCGCGGCACTCGTTCTTCTTCCCGGGTGAGCAGTACCGACCGCGCTGGCTGGACGCGCTGGCGGGCATCGCCAGGGCCGGTCTGGGCGAGGTCGAGCTGCACCTGCACCACGACGGCGACACGCGCGAGACGCTGCGCCGCGACATCGAGGACTACCTTGGCAAGCTCGCCTCGCACGGGCACCTGGCGCGTGATCCCGACGGGCGCCTCCGCTACGCGTTCATCCACGGCAACTGGTGCCTGGCCAACGCGCGCGCCGACGGGCGCTGGTGCGGCGTGGACGACGAGATCCCGCTGCTCTTCGAGACCGGCTGCTACGCCGACTTCACCTTCCCGGCGGCGCCCGACGAGAGCCAGCCGAACATCGTCAACCAGATCTACTGGCCCACCGGCGACCTCGGGCGCCGCCGTGCCTACGAGCAGGGCGAGCGCGCGCGGGTCGGCGCGAAGCGCGACGACCGCATCCTCATCGTCCAGGGGCCGCTGTCACTGGCCACCCGCCGCGCCAGGATGCCGGTGCGCATCGAGAACGCCGACATCCGCGCTGGCGCGCCGGGAACGGCGCACCGCCTGCGGAGCTGGGTCGCCCAGGACGTGCACGTCGCCGGGCGCCCGGAGTGGGTGTTCGTCAAGGTGCACACGCACGGTGCCCCCGAGCGCCAGGCGGCGGAGCTGCTCGGCCCCGAGGCCTACGGCCTGCACCAGGCCCTGGCCGACCACTACAACGACGGCCGGGACTGGGTGCTGCACTACCTGACGGCACGGGAGATGTTCAACGTGGCCATGGCGGCCATGGACGGGAAGACGGGCAACCCGGGCGCCTACCGTGACCACGTGCTTGTACCCCCGCCGGCGGCGCGGCCCTGAAACAGTCGACAGCGCCGCGGGCAATCGGTATGTGCAGCTGGCATGGCTGCGCCCAAGAAGACCGGCACGAGCGCGCTGGCAGTGCACCTGCTCGCCGCCCTCCTCCTCTCGGTGATGTTCCTGGGCGCCTGCGGCGGCCCGGAGATCATCTACGACCCGGCGAACTACCGGAAGGAGAGCAACCCGGCGAAGCACGAGTACATCATCGGCGTCTCGGACACGCTCCAGGTGAACGTGTGGCGCAACCCCGAGGTCTCCTCGGCGGCCACGGTGCGACCCGACGGCACCATCACCCTGCCGCTGCTCGGCGACGTGAAGGTCGAGGGGCGCACCCCGACCGAGGTCAAGAACGAGGTCACCAAGCGCCTGTCCGCGTACGTCAAGGACGAGAGCGCCGTGGTCACGGTGGCCATCACCGGGGTCAACAGCTACCGCTTCACCGTGGCTGGCAACTGCGCCCGGCCGGGCATCTTCACCACCCGCTATTACGTGACCGTGGCCGAGGCCATCGCCATGGCCGGCGGCCCGACGCGCTTCGCGGACACCGAGCAAGTCATCCTGGTGCGGACCGACCCCAACGGTCGCGTGCGGCAGATCCCCATCAACTACGACTCCGTCCGCTCCCGCGACAACCCGGAGCAGGACCTGGTCCTGGTGACCGGCGACACGGTGTTCCTCCCGTAACGCCACGCGGCGCTGCTTGCTGGGCGGCCCGAGTTGGGGCAATACCGTCGGCCACCATGCCCGACGACCGTCCGCTCGACCCCGCCGCCTTCCTCGACGCCGTCAAGAACAAGCGCAGCCTCATCGGCATCATCGGGCTGGGCTACGTCGGCCTGCCGCTGGCGCTGACCTTCGTGGAGCGCGGCTTCCGCGTCCACGGCTTCGACGTCGATCAGAAGAAGATCGACGAGCTGCAGGCGGGGCGCTGTTACATCAAGCACATCGACGTCAAGCGCGTCCAGGATGCCGCCAGCAGCGAAAAGCTCAGGGTCAGCTCCGACTTCGAGGGGCTGAGCGAGCCCGACGTGCTGATCATCGCCGTGCCCACCCCGCTCACCCCGCAGCGGGAGCCGGACATGAGCTACGTGGTCAGCACCGCGCAGAAGATCAAGGCACGCCTGCGCCGCGCGCAGCTGGTCATCCTGGAGTCGACCACCTATCCCGGCACCACCGACGAGCTGCTCAGGAACATCCTCGAGCAGAGCGGCCTGTCCTTCGGCAAGGACTTCTGGCTGGCCTTCTCTCCGGAGCGCGAGGACCCGGGCAACAAGCACTTCGAGACGGCCACCATCCCCAAGGTGGTCGGCGGCGTCGACGAGGTGAGCGGCGACCTGGCGGTGGCCATCTACGATCAGGCCATCAAGAAGACGGTCCGCGTCAGCTCGGCCCGGGCGGCGGAGGCCACCAAGCTCACCGAGAACATCTTCCGCGCGGTGAACATCGCCCTCGTGAACGAGCTCAAGGTCGTCTACGACAAGATGGGCATCGACATCTGGGAGGTGCTCGACGCCGCGGCCACCAAGCCCTTCGGCTTCACCCGCTTCAATCCCGGCCCGGGGTGGGGCGGGCACTGCATCCCGCTCGACCCCTTCTACCTGGCCTGGAAGGCGCGCGAGTTCGGGGTGACCACCAAGTTCATCGAGCTCGCCGGCGAGGTGAACGTGGAGATGCCCCACTACGTGGTGGAGAAGCTGCAGCTGGCGCTCAACGAGCGCAGCCGCTCGGTCAAGGGCGCCAAGGTGCTGGTCCTCGGGCTGGCCTACAAGAAGGACATCGACGACCCGCGCGAGAGCCCGGCCTTCGAGCTCATCGAGCTGCTCGGCAAGCTCGGCGCCGAGCTGGCGTACCACGACCCACACGTGCCCCGCGCGCCGCGCATGCGCTCCTGGCCCAACCTGCCGCCCATGGAGTCGCTGCCCCTCACCGCGGAGAACATCGCAAGGCAGGACGCGGTGATGGTCGTCACCGATCACACCGCCGTCGACTACGAGCTGGTCGCCAAGCACGCCAAGCTCATCGTCGACACCCGCGGCGTCTACCGCACGGCGCGCGAGAACCTGGTCAAGGCCTGAGGCCCGGCCGCCGGGCCCCCGGTCGCGGCACCGGCGTCATGGGTCATCCAGAGCAGCGCCGCCAGTCCCACCCCGGCCAGGGCGGGCGCGATCGCTGCGGACGTGGAGGCGGGGGGCACGGAACCGGCGGGCGTCTTTCGAGGCCAGCGCGGGTCGAGCCGGTCAGTCGCCGGACGGCGCGGCGCCCGGGACCCCCGGCGGGCGCGGGCCGGTGGGCGAGTCGGGCGAGTCCGGGCCGACCGGCGCGCTGGGGTCGGGCGCCTCGAGGAAGCCTGACGAGGCGGGAACGGTGCGGAACGGGGGCGAGGCGCTGGCCGGGGCGGTGCCGCGCTCGATGTCCGGGTAGGCAGCGGTCACCGAGAGCAGAACCGTGTTCCGGGTGAAGTCCTGCGTCTGCGACAAGCGCGGGTTGTTGGCATTGGCGCTGGACTGGTTCACCACCTGGTAGCGCAGCGCCATCTGCAGGTTGCCGCGCACCCCGGCCGGCGACCAGAGCAGCGCCACGTCGCCGGTCCAGAGGTGCGCCGGCGCACCCAGATCGCCGTCGAGGTTGATCTCGCGCGCCATGCTGTATCCACCGGAGCCCTCGGCGGCCAGCTCGGTACCGACGATGGGCACCAGCAGGCGCGCCACCACCGAGTCGGTGAGGACGTTGGTGCCGATGAAGACGTTCGGCGTGGCGTCGTGCGCGTACTCGATGGACGCCGCTGCCTCGGGGCGAACGTAGCGCAGGGCGGCACGGCCCACCGGCTGCACCAGGCGGCCGCCGCCGTCGTTGGCGCGCATGACCATCACCACGCCGGCGTCGAGCTGATGCGACAGGTAGCCGGTGTAGCTGTGGATCCAGGTGCCGGTGAGGCGGGTGGTGATCTGCTGCGTCTGTGTGGTGACCACGCCGCTCACCGGCTCCTCGAACTCCTCGAAGTTCGCGTAGCCGACGCCGGCGGTGAGCCCCAGGCTGTCGTAGTTGAAGGCCCGCACCACGCCCAGCGTGGCGTCATAGGTCTGCACCCGCTGGCCATCGAGGGGCACGTAGAGGGAAGCGCCGAGCGTCTGCACGACGCTCACGTTCTCCGAGGCCTGGAGCTCGAAGCCCTCCCCGGCGGTGAAGCGGAAGTAGACGTTGTCCCCCGGCGAGAGGAACTGCACCGGCCGGGTGCTGGCCGCCTCGCCGACCGCGACCTGGTTGAGCTGCCCTTGCTCGGCGCCGAGGGAGAGCAGCAGGCTGGTGGTGTCGCTGGTCTCGAAGCGCGAGGCGAGGCCCACGGCGTTACCGACCGCGTTGCCCTCGGGGTTCTGGAAGTACAGGGTGGTGCTGAACGTGTACGAAGAGCGGTAAACGGCGCGCGGCGTGGTGTAGACGAAGGCGATGCTCGGGCTGAGGGCGATGAAGCCGTCCGCCTGGGGCCCTTCCACGGCGGGGGCGGTCGGGGTGGCGGGGATGCCCGGGGGCCGGGAGTCGATGTTGTCGGTGAAGCCCACCGACGCCACGAAGAAGCCCTCGACCTCGCCGTCTTGCGCCCAGGCGCGCCGAACGACACCGGACGTGAAGAACGCCAGGGCAAGGCCGAGCCACCGTGCGCCGAGGGGACGCATGCCAGCCTAGTACTGGCAGGAGCGCAGGATGTCGACTTCGTACTACGCTCCGGCCTGGATGACAGCTCGCGCCGCCAAGGGGCAGCAGGGACGTGGCGCGCCGCCGACCTACTCGGTGCGCGAGGCCGAGGCGGCCATGGACCCGGCCGCCGTGCGCGTGGCCGGGCAGCTGCGCGACAGCGGCCGGACCGTGGTCGGTGTGCTGCCGACCTCCGACGACGTGGTGGTCTGGCCGCTGGTGCTGGCCCTGGCCCTGGCCATGGTCAAAGCAACGGGCAAGGCGACGGTGATCATCGACATGGAGCAGCGCTGGCCGCCGATGACGCCGGCCCTCGACGAGGAGGCGGTCACCGACGTCTTGCCCGCCGGCGCGGAGATCGAGCTGGTCGAACGGCGCCTGCTCACCGGGCGCCTGATGCTCCTCACGCCGCGCGAGAAGGTGCCGCGCGGCGCCAAGGTGGAGATGCTCAAGCTCATGCTCGGCTTCCTGCGCGACGGCGGCACCGCCGCCTACGTCCTCATCGACCTCACCGGCTTCGAGGATCGGATCGGCGAGTTCCTGGGCACCATGAACCTGGTGGAGGGGGTCATCGTCGCCGCCCGCGTCGGCGTCTCGCGCGAGGGCGACCTGGCGCGCGTGCACCGCGAGCTGCCCCCGGACAAGAGCCTCGGCGTGCTGCTGCTCTGACCTCCGCCCAGGCCGCTGCCCTCAGGCGTCCAGCAGCACCGAGCCGAGCACCGTGGTCGAGCCGAGCTGGGCGATGGCCTGGCGCAGCCGCCGGCCCGTCGACTTGCGGGCCAGGGTGGCGAAGAGCACGCCGTCCACGGAGTCGGAGATCATGTTCACGTCGGCGCTGCCGAGCACCGGCGGGGTGTCCACCACCACGTAGTCGTAGCCGGCGACGCGCAGGCGATCCATGGCGATGGAGAAGGCCACCGGATCGAGCAGCGGCACGTTGGTGCTGCTCGGATCGACGGCCATGATGTGCAACGGCGCCACCTGCTCCACGGCGATCCACGCCTCCAGCGGGGCGCGGCGGTGGCGCGCCAGCTGCAGACCGAAGCACTCCGGGGGCGTGAAGCCGAGCATCTGTGCCAGGTTGGGGCGGCGGACGTTGGCCTCGCAGAGCAGGACCCGCCCGCGAGCGCCCTCGCGCAGGGCCGCGGCCAGGTTGATGGCGCAGGTCGACTTGCCCTCGCCGGGCCCGGCGCTGGTGACGGCGATGATGCGTGGGTCGCCGCCGGAGGAGAGGCGGTGGCGGAGCGCGCGGTAGGCGTCCGCGCCGCGCGAGAAGGGATCGCGCAGCATGACCAGGCGCGGGTCGAGGTCCTCGGGCAGGCCGATCTGGCGGACGTCGAGCGGCGTCTCCGGCAGCTCGATGGCCGCCTGCACCATGGTCACCTCGCCGGCCATGCGCTCGGACACGGGCGGCTCTTCGAACCCGACGCCGGAGATGGAGATCGGCGAGCTGTCGGCCATCAGCTGCGTCTGCGCGACGGCGCGCATCATCCCGGAGTCGGTGCGCATCTGCGGCGAGGCGTTGCCGGCGGCGGCGGAGATGTGGAGCACGCGCGCCAGCATCTCCTCGCGCACCTGGGGCAGGGGCGGGATGGATCGCCAGTTGGCGATGATGCTGCGCAGGCGGCGTGCCTCGATGAGCAAGGCGCGCACGTGCGGCGACTGCTCGAGGTTGGAGAGCTTGTCGATGATCCCCTCGAGCGAGCGCTCCAGGGGGACGGGCGCGGGGGTGGCCTTAACCACGGCGCCACCAGCGGCGCTGCGCGTCGCGCGGCACCACCGCCAGGAGGTCGACGCTGCGCGGCATGTCGCTCGGCTCGTAGAGGTGGTCGTCGAGGAGCGCGCGCAGCAGGCAGATGGCCAGCGCCAGGGCCAGCGCCGCGCCCACGGCGCCGAGCAGCACCGCCGTCTTGCCGGGCGGCAGCGGCTGGGTGGGCTTGTAGGCCGGATCGATGATCAGCATCTGCCCGGCGTAGCCGCCGAGCTCGGAGCTGGCCTCGATCTGGGCGCGGAAGTACTTGGCCTCCAGCTCGGCCATGCGCTCGCGCGCCTCGCCGGCGTCGCGGCTGATGCGCGCCCACTCCGTCTCCAGGGCGACCACGCGGTTGACGGTCTCGCTGGCCTCGGCCGGGTCGTCGGTGCTGGCCTTCTTCCGGCGCAGGGCGATCTCGGTCTCGATCTTGGACAGCTGCCCTTGCACCCTGCCGCGCTCGGCGCCCGGCTCGTACGGCGTGTCGTCCCCGCCGCCGCTGGAACGGCCCCCCCCGCCGCTCTGGCTGGCGAGCAGGGCGTCGTCGGCGCGCCGCACCGCGTCCTCGGCTTCCTTGACGCGCGCCTTGGCGGCCAGGACGTCGGGGTGCTGCTCGGTGTAGCGCTGCTGGCGGTCGGCGAGGGTGGAGCGCGCCGACCCCAGCGCCTGATCGGCCTGGTTCTTGGCGGCGAGCAGGGTGGGATCGGGCGGCGGCCCACCGGGGTTGAGCGGCAGTGGCTGGCTGGCCGGCGTGTTGATGATGGCCCGGCTGCGCGCCGCCTGGCGCTCCAGCGCCTGGAGCGCCGGGTCGCCGGCGGCTGCACGGGCCGCGGTGGCGCGCACCGAGGCGCCCTGCTGCCCTCCGGCGCCGGCCTGGAGGTCGAGCGCGAACTCCGGGTGGGCGGCGAGGAACTTGGCGAGGTCCCGCTCCTTGGTCTTGAGCTCGTCCTCGCGGCGCGTCTTCTCGGCGGAGAGGAACTCCGTCTGGATCTTGGCCTGCTCGATGCGGACGCGGGTGTTCTCCTCGACCAGCGCCTCGGCCAGGCGCGCGGCGACGACCTGCGCCTCGTCCGGAGTGCGGCCCTTGTAGGCGATGGCGAAGATGTCGTTGGAGCGCGGCCGGAACACGATGTCCTGCCGGAACTCGTCCACGGCGGCGACGTAGCCGCGCTTTTGCTTGGTGTCGGGGTAGAGGCCGAACTCGTCGATGATGTGCTCGAGGCGCGGTCGCGCGAAGAGCATCTCGCGCAGCTTGACGCCGAGGTTGCGCAGCGACTCGCCGGCGTCGGCGCCGAGGTAGCTGGCGCGGATACCCTCTCGGTAGAGGATGACCGTCTCCGACTGGTAGCTCGGCTTGCGAACGAAGAGGAACAGCACGCCCAGACCGATGCCGAGCAGGACGATGACCGAGGCGACGCGCCACTGGTACAGGGTGCGCTTGAGGATGCCCAGGACGCGCGCCAGCTCGCGCGAAGCGCTCGGCGCGTCGTCGAAACCCAGGTTGTCGCGGCTCTTTTCCATCGTCTCGTGGCTCCGTCAGGAGACCTCGGTCCTGTCGAGTCTTGTCACCGGGGCGGGGGGTCGGCCCATGCGTATTTCATCGGCGGGCCCGGGCGCTGCGCCGCTCCCCGGGAAGGAAGACCTGCACCATCCCCAGCGTTCCGATGCCGAGACGACGCACGTCGTCCGCAGCGTACACCCGCCGGCCGAAGGCGCCCACCGCCAGCACCAGCAGCGGCAGCGCGAAGAGCAAGGTACCCAGCGCGGTCATGGCCAACAGCAGCTCGGGCGGGCGCGGATACTCGTCGGCGCGCCAGTCGACGAGCTCGAAGGCCAGACCGCTCTGCTGTTTCTCGAGCGACTCCAGGAAATCGGCGTCGCGCTGCGCGCGCCCGGTGTCGCGCTGCGCGGCGCGGAACGCGCGCAGGTCGGTGGTCAGGCGCGCCGCGGCCAGCGCCGCCGCCGGCCCCGACGCGGTCATGGCCGCCGCCAGCTCGCGCGCGCGCGCGCCGATCACGTCCTCGATGGTCGCCGAGACGCCCGCCTGGAACTGGGCCGCGCCGAGGAGCTGGTCCTGCCTGCGCTTGGCCTCGTAGCTGATGATCAGGTCTCCGAGGTCCTGCGCGACCAGCAGCGACAGGCGCGGATCGGGTGAGGTGAAGGTCAGCGTCAGGCGCGCCGAGCGCGGCGCCTCGCCGCGCTGGCGCTCGTAGATGAAGTGGTTCCGGGAGACGTGGACGTCGATCTCCTCGCGGAGCTCGTCGATGGCCAGCGGCTGGTTGCGCTTGCGCATGGCCGGCGACAGGTTGTGCTTGACCATCACCGCCAGCAGGTTCTGATCGTTGAAGACCACGTGATAGACGTAGTTGTTGAGGCGGCGCGCGGTGCGCGGTGCGGTCTGGCCGCCCTCGAGGTCGCCCTCGGTCACGGACATGTAGACGGTGGCCGGGTAGGTGGGCGGCACCAGCCAGCGGCGGAAGGTGACCAGGCCGACCACCAGCAGGGTGAGCAGGGCCGTCTTGCCCCACTCGGCCCTCGCGCGGCGCATGCAACGCCACACCTCGTGCCTGACCCGCGCCAGGCCGGGCTCGTCGTCCATCCAGCTCGCCGCCATCCGCGCCTGGCCTGCTCGTCGCCCCTCAGCCCCCTCTCAACCGGGAAAGACGCGGTCGAGCCGGAGGAGGCGGAAGATGGCGCGCGGCTGATCGCGCACGCCGACGATGCGCACGTCGCCGCCGTTGGCGCGCGCACGCTTGAAGAGCGAGACCAGCACGCCGACGCCCGAGCTGTCGATGAGGCGCAGCGCCGACAGGTCGATGATGATCTTCTGCCTGTTCTCCGCGACCAGCGCGTCGAGGGCGGGGCGCAGCTCGGGCGCGGTCACCGCGTCGAGCGTGCCCTCGATGCGCAGGGTGGCTTCGCCATCGTCGCCGTCTGTGCGTGAGTACATCATTTTCGGCGGCTTCCCAGAGGTAGCGAGAGAGAGTCGGCCCCAGCGCTCGGTGGGGCGGAATCGGCTCGACGTACCGGCCTAACACGACTCGGGCCCGCCCGCCCCGATTTGGATGCCTTCACGTCGGCTCCCCTCGCTCGCGCGGCGGCCGGGGGCGCCGAATCCTGGTCCGCGGCGGTGCAGCGCTTCTCGAGCTCCAGGACGTTCGGGTCACCCGGTGTGTAGACCATGCGGTCCACGAAGCTGCGGATGATGAACAGGCCCATGCCGCGCTCCGGCAGATCGTCGAGCTCCGGATCGGGCACCTCGAGCGGGTCGAAGCTCCTGCCGCGGTCGGTGATGCGCAGGCGGATCCCGTCGTCCTCGAGCGCGATCTCCACCTCCACCTCGCCAGGCTCGTCGACGTAGCCGTGCATGGCGATGTTGTTGAAGGCCTCACCGAAAGCGGAGACCACCTCGGCGTCGAACCGGGTGCTGCGACGCCGCGGCTGGACGAGCTTCGACGCAGCGCTGACGACGCGCATGGCGACGTCGCGGTATTCGAGCGTGCCCGGCACCGAGAGGCGGATCACCCTGCAATCCTCGACAAAGCCACGCTAACACGAGGCCCCCGACTGGCCTATACGCCATTCGGCGATATAAGCCGTTGGGCCAGACCGAGGCCAGACCGAGGCCAGACCGAGGCCAGACCGAGGCCAGACCGA
>JBBJMR010000141.1:0-21927 GCA_037720395.1 Polyangiaceae bacterium | reverse complement strand
CCGGTCCCGCACCCGGCGACGATGGCCCCGCTGAGGCCGCCCACCGCCTTCGCCGCCTCCGGCGGGGTCGACACGGCCCGCGCCGCTCTGGCCAGCGCCGAGCGCGGCCCGGCCTGGGACGCGGCGCTCGAGCACCGGCTCTTCCTGGACGCGCTGCTGCTCACCTTCGAGGGCGATCGGGACGGCGCGCTGGAGCGCGCGGACCGACTGGAGCGGTTGCCGCTGCCGAACGGCCGCCGCAGCCTCCGCCAGCGCGTGCGCATGCTCCGCAACGCGGTCGGCGCCCTGACCCGCGCCTTCGCGCACCGGAGCGGCCCCGGCGACGGCGAGCTGCTCGAGCGCGCCAGCGAGACCAGCCCGCTCGTCTTCTGGGCCATGCGCTACGCGGCCGCGGTGGTGGCCATCGATCGCGGCGACGACGGCAAGGTGCGCGCCCTGCTGGAGCGGGCACCGACGTGGCCCGCCGAGTCGGCGTTCCGCGCCTTCCACGACGAGATCGCCCAGCGCGTCGGGCTGCCGCGCCAGGTGGCGTGAGCCTGGCGGTGCGCCGCGCGCCGAGCGTGCGCGCGTGCCTGCTCATCGCCGCCGCCTGCCTCGGCGCGTGCTCCGACACATTCGTCGTCGGACGCGAACCGCCTGGCGAGCCGATCCTCTGCTACTCGTGCCACCAGCGGCTGTTCGATTGCAGCACCGCCGAGGAATGTCCCGCAGCCTGCCCGGAGGCCGAGGTGGAGTGGAACGCCTACGACGACTGCATCTGTCAGGAATGTGCGGATGAGTGCGGCGCGTGTCCGGCGACCCTGGTCGAGGACCCTTCAGCCGGATGCATCGCCTGCCGCGGCGCAGCGAGCTCGACCCTCGAGCTCTGCCAGCCCGAGTGGCTGGCCTGCACCGAGCACTGACGAGCGACGGGAAGGGCGCGACTAGCGCTGGAAGGCGAAGACCGACCCGAGCTGCAGGATGGCACTGAGCTCGTCGATGGCCCGCAGCGCCTCGCGCGCCAGCACCGGGTCGGCGAGGTCGGCCGGCAGCAGCCGATCGCGGTAGTGCCGCGTGACCCAGGCGCGCAGCTCCGCCTCCAGGGCCTCGTCGAGGACCACGCGCGCGCCGAGCGCCGCCACCTCCGCCTCCTCGAGCGGGACGCGCAGGCGCAGGCAGGCCGGGCCACCGCCGTTCCTCATCGACTCGCGCACGTCGAGCCAGTGCACCGCCCTCACCGGACCACCGCTCCCCACGACGCGCTCCAGGAATCGCCGCGCCGCGGGGTTGTGGCGAGCGTCGGTGGGCGCCACCACGGCCATCTCTCCGGACGGCAGGGTGAGCAGCTGCGAGTTGAAGGGGTAGGCGTCGACGGCGTCGGCCAGCGGCAGCTCGGCCTCACGGGCCAGCTCCACGCGCAGCGCCAGCCCGAGGCGCGCGCGCAGCTCGGCCTCCACCGCGGCCACGTCGTCGAAGGCCAGCTCGTGCACCAGCAGCACGCCCTCGTTGGCCACCGCCAGCACGTCGGTGTGGAAGGCGCCGCCCTCGATGCCGCGTGGGTGCTGGCGCGCGAAGACGCAGCGCGCCGGGTCGAGCTGGAGGAGGCGCGCCACCGCCTCGCTCGCCTCGCGCGCCTGGCGCGGTGCGTGGCGACCGCTGCCGTCGCTGGCCGCCTCGCCGCCCTCCCAGCTGCGCCGCCCCCAGCCGAAGAGGTGCACCGCCGGCGCGTCGGGCACTGCCAGCCGCGCGTGGTTGGCGGCGCCCTCGTCGCCGAAATGGCGCGCCCCCGGGAGCGGGCGGTGCACGGTGAAGCGCGCCGGGTCGGCGAAGATCGTCGAGAGCACGGCGTGGGTCACCGGCGCCTCGATGGCGCGGTGGAACATGGCGTCGAGGTTGGCCGGGACCAAGTGCAGGCGGCCATCGGCGGTGTCCGAGGAGGGGGCCACGGTGGCGGCGTTGGCGGCCCACATCGCCGAGGCGCTGCTGCACACGCGCAGGAGAGGCGCCTCGGCGCCCGCCGCGGCGGCCATCATCTCCTCGTCGCTGCCGCGGAAGCCGAGCGCGTGCAGCGTGGGCAGGTGCGGGCGCGGGTGGGGCGGCAGCACCGCCTGAGCGACGCCGAGCTCGCGCACGAAGCGCATCTTGTCCAGCCCCTGCAGCGCGGCGGCGCGGGGATTGGAGAGCTGGCCCTCGTGGCGCGCCGAGGCCACGTTGCCCACCGCCAGGCCGCCGTAGTTGTGGGTCGGCCCGACCAGCCCGTCGAAGTCGTATTCGCGCACCGCCGACGAGCCTAGAGCACCGATCACGTAGATCCGAGAGCGATTTCGATCACTTGTGCGGATGGATGGACAGGGTGCGAGTCGCGTGATCTCTTAGCCGCCTGGAGGTGCGCATGGAGCGATGGCAACCGAGGGTGGAGCTGACGAAGGGTGAGCAGCTGCTGATGAAGCGCCTGACGCGAGTGCGGGCGCTCTTCGGGTTCCTGAGGCTGCAGCGCCACGTGATCTTCGACGATGCGTTCCAAGCGACGTTGGAGGAGATGTACCGCGACACGGGCGCCGGCGCCGCTCCGCATCCGCCCGCGATGCTCGCCATGGTCGTGCTGCTGCAAGGCTACGTCGGCGCGTCGGACGCCGAGGCCGTGGAGTTGGCGGTGATGGACCGCCGTTGGCAGATGGTTTTGAATTGCCTGGGGGTCGACGAGCCGCCCTTCTCGCAGGGAGCTCTGCAGGCCTTTCGGGAGCGGATGGTCGAGCACCAGATGGACCGGGCGCTGCTCGAGCGCACCGTCGGCCTCGTTCGTGAGGGAGTCGTGACAAAGGCGCAGGGAGATGCGCTCACCAAGGCAATTCGCGTGGCAGTCGATAGCCGCCCTTTGGCAGGGGCCGGGCGGGTTGAAGACACGATCAATCTGCTCGGCCATGCGGCGAGAAACATCGTCAAACTCGTGTCCAAGATCACCGACCGCACGCCGCAGGAGATCTGCCAGAAGGCCGGTATCCCACTGCTGCTCGCGCCAAGCATCAAGGCCGGGCTCGACCTCGACTGGAGCGATCCCCGTCAGAAGTTGAGCGCGGTCGCCATCGTCGAGCGTCAGGTCTCGTCGCTTCAGCGCTGGGTGGAGCGACATCTCGACGACGCCGTCGAACGCCCTCTGCAGCCGTACCTCGACGCGATCACACAGGTGCGGACACAGGACCTCGAGCGTGGGGAAGACGGCGACGCGCACATCCGGCAGGGTGTGGCCGTCGACCGACGCATCTCCATCGAGGACAGCGAGATGCGCCATGGCCGCAAGAGCCGCTCCAAGCGCTTCGATGGCTACAAGGAGCACATCGCGCGTGACCTCGACGCGCCTGCGATCGTCGCGTGCGCGGTGACCCCGGCCAATCGGCCCGAAGAGGAGGGTGCGGCGCCCATCGCCGCCGATATCGCGCGCCAAGCCCTCCGCATGGTCGAGCTGCACATCGACAGGGCATACGTGAGCAGCCCGGTCGTCTCCTCGATGGTGGCTGCGGGCGGCGACGTGTTCTGTAAACCGTGGGCTTTGAGACCCCCTCGTCCTGGCCTCTTCTCGAAGGCCGACTTCCGCATCGACCTCCGCGCAAAGACCATCACCTGTCCCGCGGGAGAGATCGAATCCTTCGAGCCCGGAGACACCGTCCACTTCGACCCGGAGGCGTGTGGCGCGTGCACGTTGCGCGCAAGCTGCACCGCGGCGTCGGCTGGGCGCAGCGTCTCCATCGCGATCGACGAACGGCTCCAGCGAAGACTTCGTGGACTGCAGCGGTCCCCTCACGGACGCGAGCGGCTCCGTGCCCGTGTTGCCGTCGAGCATGCCCTCGCTCACATCGCCGCTCGGAAGGGCCACCGTGCCCGCTACGTCGGCTCGCGCAAGAACCTGTTCGATCTCCGGCGCGCCGCCGCGATCCAGAACCTCGAGGCGTTGCAGCAGATCCACCGAGAGGCCGCGTAGATGGAGAACATCAGCCGACTTTCAAACCGTTCGGTGCTCTAGCGCGGAGCGCGCGGCGATGGATGCTATGGGGGGCGCGATGCGTGGCCGGTGGATGGAGCGCGTGCCCATCGGCATGGCGCAGATGGCGGCCGCGGCGTTCTTCTTCAGCGTGATGAGCGTGCTGGTCAAGGTGGCCAGCGCCCACCTGCCCGCCTCGCACACGGTGATGGCGCGCGGCGCGGTGACCCTGGTGATGAGCATCGCCGCCGTGCGCCACGCGCGCCTGTCGCCCTGGGGCAACGACAGGAAGCGCCTGGTGCTGCGCGGCCTGTACGGCTTCGTCGGCCTGAACTGCTTCTACTACTCGCTGAAGACGCTGACCCTGGCCGACGCCTCGGTCATCCAGTACCTGAACCCCGTCTTCGCCGCGGTGCTGGCGGCGATCTTCCTGCGCGAACGCATGCGCGCCGTCGACGTGCTGTGCGTGGTGATCAGCTTCGCCGGCGTGGTGCTGGTCACCCAGCCCCCCTGGCTGTTCGGCGGCACCTGGCGCGCCCCCGTCGGCGCCGCGCTCCTGGCGCTGCTCGGCGCCTTCGCCAGCGCCGTGGCGTACGTCACCGTGCGCCAGCTGCGCAACACCGACGCGCCGGAGGTCATCGTCTTTTACTTCCCGCTGCTGGCGGTGCCGCTCTCCGTCCCGCCGCTCTTGCGCGACCTGACCATGCCCAGGCCGCTGGAGTGGCTGGTGCTGCTGGGCATCGGGGTGAGCACACAGATCGCCCAGGTCTTCCTGACCAAGGGCCTGCACAACGAGAGCGCCGGACGTGCCACGGCAATGAGCTATCTGCAGGTGCCCTTCGCCTACCTGTGGGGCGTGCTCCTCTTCTCCGAGATCCCGGGCACGCTGTCCCTGGCCGGCACCGGCCTCATCGCCATCAGCGTGCTGGTGCTGACCTTGCGGCCGGCCCTGCCACCGCGGGCGGCCAGCGCGGTCGTCCCGCCGGCCCCGATCTCCGGCGACGACGCGGTGGCACGGCGCCCCGTTGACGGCGGGGACCGGGACGGCGTCGAATGGTGACTCCGGCCGCCGAGGCGGCCACGGGAGGCAGCATGCTCGGCTCACGCAACCTCGTCGCCTTCGTCGCCACCACCAACGCCGCGCGGGCGCGCGTGTTCTACGAGAAGGTGCTCGGGCTGCGCTTCGTGGCCGACGAGCCCTGGGCGCTGGTCTTCGATGCCCACGCCACCATGCTCCGCATCCAGAAGGTGGAGAAGCTGACGCCGCAGCCACACACCAGCCTGGGCTGGGAGGTGCCGGACATCGCCGCCAGCCTCCACGCCCTCCGCGAGGCGGGCGTGCACTGCGAGCGCTACGATTTCCTGGAGCAGGACGAGCTGGGCATCTGGTCGACCCCGAGCGGCGCGAAGATCGCCTGGTTCAAGGACCCGGACGGCAACACCCTGTCATTGACCCAGTTCTGATCGGCCGCCCGGGCGCGACGGCGCGCGACGGCACGGGCCACACGCGGTGCTCGACGATCACTGGCAGGACAGGGCGCAGGTCATGGCCGCCGTGTAGTCGCAGCCGTTGTCGCCCCAGATGGGGCTCTTCGGCCCGCTGCAGCGGAAGCGGCAGCCGCGCCCCTCGACCTCCTCGGCGGTGAGGCGGTAGCCGTGGCTCATGCAGCTGCCGCTCGGCGAGAGGCAGCGCGCCAGCTGCGTCTCGCAGCTCGCGACCACGTAGCCAGCGGGACAGGTCCAGTCGACGTTGGCCTTGTCGTAGTCCGGTGCCCGGGCGTGGCCGGTGGACACCGGCTCGTGCTTGGAGAAGCTCTGCATGCCGGTGACCACGGTGAGCGGCACGGTCACCGACCGCTCGCGCGGCGTGGCCGGCGTCCTGGTGTCGCGCGGCCGGACCGCCAGCGTCTCTTCCTTGCGCTGGCGCTCGCAGCCGATGGCTGCACCCTCCGGCGTCCAGATCATGGGCAGCTCCGCGCTGCCGAAGGCCGGCACGGTCAGCTCGCGGCCGCCGTGCGTCACCAGCACGTCGAAGGCGGCGCGATTCTGGATCTGCAGCGGGCGGGTCAGCGACATGCCGTAGGGCAGCACCCCGAGGTCGAGGGGAAGCGGGGTGACCTCCGGCTCGGGGAACGAGAAGCGACACACGTCGGCCACGGGGTAGACGGCGTAGGCGAAGGGGACCGCCTTCTTCACCTCGAAGCGCATGGCAGTGCTCGCCGACTTCCCCGGCGAGCTCGGGTCCAGCCCGGCGATGGTCAGCTCGCCGATGGTGGTCATGGCCACCGACTCGTCGTTCTTCGCCAGGCGCGCCTTGAAGAGGCCGAGCGCGCTGCCGTGCCCCTCGATGGCGGTGACCTCCATCTCGTAGGAGACCATCGCCCCGCGCTTGGCGGCGCCGACGAAGTGCGTGGCGCGGCCGCAGCTGCAGGCGCCGCCCGGGCCGGGCGCGGGCGTCACCGCGTCGCTGGCCTCGAAGAACTGCGGGTCGTCGTCGGCGACCAGGGCCATGGCCAGCAGCCGCACGCGGCGCTTCTCCAGCGAGCCACCGGCGGCGAAGTAGCCGGTGAGATCGATGTCGCCGCCGACGAGCACCGAGTCGACCGCCACGCCCACGTAGCGGAAGTCGATGGCCGCCTCGCCCCGCGGCGCCGGCGGCGCGCTCCCGGTCACCGCCGGCGCGGACGACTCGCCGCTGGGCACGGCCCTGGGCGTGGCGTCGGCGGCGCGCGGGCGCGCGCATGCGGTGGGCACGGGCGCGAAGGTGCCGTCGGCGGCACGCTCCAGGCCGCGCCCAGGCGCCAGGGCGCTGGCGGTATCGAGGAGGAAGTCGTGGCGTACGTTGCCGTACGCGGACACCGCGGCGATGAGCGCCTCGGCGCCGGTGCAGCTCGCCGTGCGGCAGCCGGCCACCGGCGCGCCCTTCGCGGCCGCGGCTGCGCCCTTCTGCGGCAGGCCGGGCAGAGACGGCGCGCCGGGGCAGCCGCAGGGCGCCAGCACCGCGAGCAACGCCAGCGCGCGCTGCGGCCCAGCCACCTCTGCTCGACACCCGCGCCTCCATGTCAGCGCCAGGCGACGTTCATCCAGCGGATGCGGCCCGAGCCGACATCGGCGTGCGCTCCGCTGCTGGCCACGGTGACGTCATCGGCGAAGAAGAGGTGCTGGCCGGCACCGTCGCCGAACGCCGGCACGGCGTCGATGCCCGCCCCTCCGGAGAGCACGGCCAGGGAACGTGCTGCCGGCGGCGCCGCGCCACCGGCGAGATCGATCTCCGCGCCGGACAGGTCGGCCGCGTCGCCGCTGGCCGAGGTCAGCGCCGCGCGGCAAAGCGGCCGCGGCTTGCCCTCGGCGGCGGCGCACGCCAGCGCCGCGGCGGTGATCTGCGCGCCGCGCGGCCCCCGGGCGGACACCGGACTGGTCGAGGCGGCGCCCTTGTCGTCGAGCTCGACCACCAGCAGCGCGCCCTGCGCGGCGGTGAGGGCCGTGCCCGACTTGCGGGCCTCCTCCTCGATCCAGCCGAGCACGCGCGTGCCACCCGCCGCGAAGCGCGGTGAGCGCGAGTTGCCGGGCGAGGCGAAGACCCGCGTCTCCTCGGCGAGCTCCTTCAAGGATGCCGTCTCCAGGCGCGCCAGCCAGACATCGGCGTTGCCGGCCTCGACGTCGCTGCGCGTGTCGCTGAAGGCCAGCCAGGTCTCCTTGCCGACCACGCGCAGCTGCACGTCCGACGCCTCGCCGGCGGCTTCGGTGATGCGCTTGTCGGGGATGGTCTTCTTCAGGTCCTTGTCGACCCGCGCCGCGTAGACCTCGGGGTTGCCGTCGCGGGTGTCGACCCAGGACACCACCCACTCGTCGCGCTCCTCGTTGCCCGCCCAGGCCACCGCCACGTCGCTGACCTCGTTCGGGAAGCCGGCGCGCGCCGGGCGCGCCACCACGGTGAGCATCTTCTGAGCGAGCTTGGCCCCATCGGCGCCGACGCGCGTCACGAAGACCTGCGGATCGTTGCGCTCGCGCGCCACCCAGCCGACCAGCGCCTCGTGCTTGCCGCGCGGGGAGACGGCCACCGAGACCCCGCCGATGGACAGCGCGCGCCTGGAGATGGTCGTCGCCGCACCCGCGGTGCCACCGGCGAGCGGCCGCACGCCGAGGGCGGCGAAGGCCGGCTCGCCCTTGGGCTTGGGCTCGGTCCTGGCGCCCTCGAGGAAATAGGTCACCCAGGCGACGAGCTGGCCGGAGCCGTCGGGCGCGCTGCCCACCGCCAGATCGGAGACCTGCTCGCCGTCGAAGAGCGCGTTGACGGCCGTCGCGCGGGGCGGGCCCTCGCTCGCCTGGCCGCCGGCCGGCGCCGCCCACGGGCTCTTGCGCATGGGCAGGCGCACCAGCGCCAGCGGCGCCCCGGCGCCTGCGCCGGTGGCCAGGAGGGTGCACGTGTCCGCCGTCATGCCGCAGGACAGGTAACGCGTCTGCGCAGGCACGGCTTCCGTGCCGGAGAAGGCAGCGGCGCGAACAGGCTCGGCGGTGCGCAGCGAGAGGTCGCGGGCGAAGCGCAGGTAGGTCGGCCAGAGCGGCTCTGCGCCGGTGAACGGGCCCGCGCCGCGCTTGGCGGGGGCCAGGGTGAGCGCCGCGAAGCCGTCGCCGTCGGCGCTGAGGTCGGGGCGGCCGGAGGAGGCGAAGACCATCTCGGCGCGCTCGTTGCCGAGCTTGCCGGCCTCGTCCAGCAGACCCAGTCGCACGGTGCGTCCGGCGCTCGAGGGCTGCAGCATCTCCTCCCAGGCGATCAAGGTGCGCTTGCCGTCGCGCGCCGGCACCAGGGCGATGAAGGCCTGATCCCCGGCGGGCGGCGTGGCGCGCCGCGGCGGCATGGTCACCTTGCCGGCGGTCACCTGGGCGACCTGGACGCTGGCGTCCATCTCGCGCTGGTCGGTCCACGCCAGCAGCCAGCCGCCGGCGCGCGGCACCAGATCGACGTCGGGGTGCGCGGTGGCCTCGGCCTGCACCACCACCGGCGGTGACGCCTTGCCGGTGGGGTCGGTCTCCACCAGCTCCACCCGACCGAGCGCGTTGCGCGGCACGACGCTCCTGTCCGGCTTGGTGGCCGGCGCAGGGGCGGTGATCACCGCCACCCCCGCGCCGCGCTCCGCGGACACCGCCCGCCACGCGAGCGCGCCCTTGACCAGCGGCGCCGGCGAGCCGGGCACCTTGCCGTTGCCGGCCAGCGGCACCGCCCAGACGTCGACGCGATCCCCGCGCGGCACCTCCCAGAGCACCAGCGCGCCGCGCGCGTTGGGCAGCACCTCCACCCAGCTCACCTCGTCGGTGGGGCTGGCCATGAGGACCGGCGCGGCGCGCGCCTTCCCCTGCGAATCGATGTCCATGACCTTGATGTTGCGCATCCTGGAATCCGGCTCGACCCACCAGCACAGCCAGCCGTCACCGCTGGCCACCAGCCCGGAGAGGCTGGAGGTCGGCGCCGGTGCGGCGTCGACGACCGCCGAGCTCACCGAACCTCCATCGCTGACGCGCACCGTCCACCAGCGGCCCTTGGCGGCGAACACCGCCAGGCCGCCGGTCTTGCCGCGCGCGAAGTGCCAGGGCGACGCGTCCTCGTCGATGCGACCGAGCACGGTGCTCGGCAGGAGCTCGGGCTCGGCGGCGCCGCGCGGGCTGGCCGTCGCGACGGGCTTGGGCGTGCTCTTGCCGACCTCCGGGTCCTTGTCGCCAGCGCCGCCGCAGCCGGCGAGGGCCGCGACCAGGGCGAGCACGGAGGCGCCGCGCAGGTGCGCGCGCGGAGCGGGAGCGGGCGTGATGGGCATCGGGGCGGAGGGTGCCACATCGGCCGGCGACGGTCAGGCATGGCGCGCAGATCGTCGCGCACGGCAACGTGGAGGACGGCCTCGCCAGCCAACATCGGCGGGAATCGCCCGGGGCAGTCGCTGGTTCCAGGCTCGACGAATCGGTTGGCCCTAGCTGCGGCTCAACGCTCCAGCGCGGCGTGCTTGAGCTCCACGCGGCGGTTCTTCTTGCGGCCCTCGGCGGTGGCGTTGTCGGCGATGGGCGCGCTGGGGCCGAAGCCCCTGGCGGCCAGCCGCGAGGCGGCGATGCCGTGCTCCACCAGGTAGCGCAGCACGCTCTCGGCGCGCGCCTGCGAGAGGCGCTCGTTGAGCTCGTCGGGGCCACGATCGTCGGTGTGGCCCTCGATGGTCACGTGCTCGATCTCCGGTGTCACCTCGAGGATGCGCGCCACCTCGTCGAGGATCTCGAAGCTCGCCGGCAGGACGCGGGACTTGTTGGTCTCGAACTGCACCTGCTGGATGAGGGAGATGCCGACGGTGCCGCTGATGACGTGGCGCGGGCAGCCGTGGCGCGCCGGGTCTGCGCTGGGCTTGCCCGGCGTGGTCGGGCACTGGTCGACCGCATCGGCGATGCCGTCCCGGTCGGGGTCGTCCTCGGGGCAACCGTCCTTGTCCTGCACTTTGTCGAAGTCCTCGGGCTGGTGCGGGCAGTGGTCGCTGATGGTCGGGATGCCGTCGCCGTCGGCGTCATCGAGCGCCGGGCAGCCGTCGTCGGTGTTCGGTGGCTTGCCGTCCTCGGGTCCCGTCCCGCCGCCACCCGGACCGGATCACCGCGCGCCAGGGTCAGCCGCGCGGGCCGGTGGCCTCGGTGGAGACCATGGGGCGGGCCAGCTCCGGGGGCCCAGCCACGGGGAGCAGGATCTGGAAGACGGCGCCGCCCTTGGTGGCGGTCCGGTACGAGATCTCACCGCCGTGCTCGAGCACGATGCGCTGCACGATGGCCAGCCCCAGGCCGGTGCCCTTCTCCTTGGTGGTGGCGTACGGCACGAACAGCCGGGGCACGAAGGCTTCGGACACGCCCGGCCCGTTGTCGCGCACCACGATGCGCACGTGCTCCCCGGGCGCCGGCCCGAGGGTCACCGTGACGCGCGGATCGGGGCGGATCTCGGCGGCGGCGTCGAGGCCGTTCTGGATGAGGTTGGTGAGCACCTGCACCACCTGGTCCTTGTCGGCGACCACGCGCGGCAACGGCTCGGCCACCAGCTCGACGCGCGGCTTCGGCGAGGTGTCGCCGGTCCTCTCCGGGACCATGCCGTGCAGGTTGACCACGTTGCGCACCACGGTGGTCAGATCGATGGGCTCCGGGTTGGGGGCCGGCAGGCGCGCGAAGCGAGTGAACTCGGTGACGATGTTGGCGATGCGGTGCACCTCCTCGAGCACGGTGGTGGTGGCCTCGTCGAAGTACTCGTCGAAGGCCGGGTCTCCGCGCGCCCGCAGCCGGCGCAGGGTCTCCACCGCGGCGCGGATGGGGGCCAGCGGGTTCTTGATCTCGTGCGCGATCTGGCGCGCCACCTCGCGCTGGGCGGCGATGCGCTCGGTGGCGGCGAGGCGCTTCTTCATGGCCGTCAGCTCGTCGATGGTGCGGTTGAAGGCGTCGGCCAGCTCGAGCAGCTCCTTGCCGCCGCGCGCCTTCACCGTGCGCGGCTGGCCGGTGACCACCTCGCGCGTCTCGCGCGCCAGCGCCACGATGGGCCGCGACAGGCTGCGGGCCATGATGGCGGCGGAGAGCAGCGCGATGAGCAGCGCCAGGGCGCCGGCCACCTGCACACGGCGGTCGAGCTGGGCCAGCGCGTCGAGCAGCGGCTTGCGGGGCACCGAGGCCACCGCGCGCAGCCCGGGCATCTCGGCGACATCGATGACCCGCAGCACCACGTCGCCGGCGTCGGCGGGCGCCGCGCCGGGCGAGAGCACGCGCAGCCCGACGCCGTGCGCGATGGCGATGCGCTCCAGGACGGGCGCGATGCGGCGCGAACCGACCAGGCCCACGGTGACGCCGCCACTCGACTTGGAGCAGTGCACCTCCATGGTCGGCTCGCCGTCCCCCGGACGGAGGCTGGGGCCGCCTCCCTTCTGCTTGATGAGCGCCGCCAGGCGCGAATCACGGGTGCGCACCTTGGCCTGCTGGTTGTCCGAGGCACCGAGGATGGTCCCGTCGCTGACCAGCAGGAAGAGGTCGTCGAGCTGCAACGACGCTGCGTACGACGGCACCACCAGCCGCGCCGTGCGGGTGCGCTCGTCGGACATGGCCCCGGTATCGCCGCGCACTCGCTCCAGCTCGGCCAGGGTGTGGTCGAGGATGGTGTCGTGATCGCAGAGCGGGTCGAGCAGGCCCTTGAGCACCGCCGTCTCGTGGGCCAGCTCCAGGCGCAGCCCGTTGGAGGCCGCGGTGATGCGCGCCTCGAACTCCGCCTCCATGGCGCCGCGCGACGCGTCGCGCACCGATAGCCCGACGGCCGCGGTGGCGAAGATGGCCACCAGACCGAAGGCCAGCAGGAGACGGACCGCGATGGGCATCTGTCGCGAGGTGGAACTCTACGGCCAGCCGCCGCATTCCGCCGTGTTATTGAGGCCCCGTGACCGACCGTGCGTCTGGCCGCTCCCAGCGCCTCTTCGTGGTGCTGTGCGCCGTCTTCATCACCTGCCTGGTCCTCGGCGACATCACCGGCGGCAAGACGACGCGCACGCCGGTGGGCCCGGTGAGCGTGGGCATGCTGCTCTTCCCGGTCACCTTCCTGCTCACCGACGTGGTCAACGACTTCTACGGCCGGCGCGGCGCGCAGTTCGTCACCTGGCTGGCCGCGGGCATGGCCACCCTGGCGTATCTGGCCCTGGTGCTGACCACGGCCATGCCCATCGACGACTCCAGCTACTTCCTGCAGCCGGAGTTCGAGAAGGTCCTCGGCGGCAGCGCCAAGCTCTTCGTGGCCTCGATCATCGCCTTCCTCATCGGCCAGTTCCTGGACATCCACGTCTTCCAGTTCTGGAAGCGCATCACCCGGTCACGCCACCTCTGGTTGCGGGCCACCGGATCGACCGCGCTCAGCCAGATCGTCGACACGGTGACCATCAACGTCATCTTCTGGGGTGGCGTGGCCGACAAGACGCCGGGCTGGATCGGGGCCAAGGTGGTGCGCGAGTACCTGATCAAGCTGGCCATCGCGATCCTGCTCACGCCGCTGGTTTACGCGCTGCACGGGGCCATCGTGCGCGGTCTGGGCATCGAGCCGGAGCCGGTGGCGGCCAAGCCGCCGCAGACCCGAGTGGCCGCCACTCAGTAGCGCGTCGTTCCCTCGGGCACCACGTCGCGGTCCGGATCCGCATCGGTGCGGAAGCTCGGATCGCTCCAGGTGGCCTCCAGGTCGTCGTTGGTCGAGCCGTATCCCGACTCGTTCCAGTAGGTGAAGCTGTCCAGAGTGGCCGCCGAGTTGTACAGCGTGCCTTCGTAGATCGGCGGGCCACCGCCGGCCGGGCGGACGGTGAAGGTCCACGCGTAGAGGTCACGGGCGTGGTCGACGTGGACCGCATCTTCGCCGTGCGTGAGCACGTAGTCACCCGGCTCGAAATGGTGGAGGTCCCCGCGCTCCACGGTGAGCACATAGGTCGTGTCACGCGCCCATTCGACGTCCTCCAGCTGCTTGCCGTCACTCGGGTTCTGGATGAGGTCGAGCGAGCGCGCCTGCTCCGCGTCGTCGCCGACCCCTTCGTAGTCGGCGCTGCCGCCGCCGCGGTTGACCAGGCCTCCCCAGTTGACGGCCAGGTGTCGGTCGTCGCCTTCGCCATCGAGGTCCTGGAGGCCACCGTGCGCCCAGGTGCCGTTGTCGAAGTTCACCTGGAGCGCGAAGAAGTTGAGCCCCTCGTCCGAGGTGCGATCGACGTTGAGCTCGACCGACGCGCGCGTCAGGCCACCGGGCGCGTCCACGGCGACGTGCGAGCGGTCCCCGGTCACCACGTCGACGTTCTCCGGCTCGTGGTCCTCACTGCCCGACGCGCCCTCGTCGCCGTCGTCGCCCGAAGGGTTCCCCGGACCGCAGCTGAACGTCAGCACGCACTGTGCTTGCGCGAGCGCCTTCGCGGTCACCTTCTCGCCGAAGAGGCGGAAGCCACCGAGGGCGAGGAGCGCGACGCACCCGACGAGGACGATGTACTCGACCAGGCCGGCGCCCCGAACGTCGCGCACCAGCGCGTTCCTGCGGGATGTTCGGGCGGTTGCGGATGCGCTCGTCATCCTCGACGCTTCCGCAAGAAGCAGACCAGGGCGGCGGAGAGCGCGAGCAGCGGCGAAGCGGCCGCACACGGTGGAGCGCAAGCGCCTCCGTGGACGCATTCCGATCCAGACGATCCCCCTTCCGATCGCGGTCGATCCACGTGTTACGCGCAATCGAGTGCACGGTCGCCGGGCACGGCGATGTCCGGCCGACCCGACAGCACGGGCCGGCGCTGTCCGGCCATCCGGACACTGCCGTCCCGGCCCTCGCGAACGCGACCGACGCGCACGCGCAACGCGCAAACGCAGAGGCCGGGTGAGCGACGCCCGCAGCTGACCAGTTCGGGCCCTGGCGCCGGTGGCCCGGCCCACGCCGCCGGGCTCGTAGACTCCTTGCCCGACGTGCCTCCGTAGAACTAGGCTTCGAGCGCCGCCGGACCGCATGTCGCAGCTCGCTATCCCGCGCAGCGCTCTGCGCAGGTGGCGGCGCGATCGGGGCCCGGACCACACATGACGAGCGCTAGAGCGTTGCCAGGGGTGCTGCGATGAATCCGCGTCTCGCGGGCGCGTTCGGGCTGGTGGTGGCGGCAGGCCTCATCGGCGCATTCGGCGATCAGCTGGGGCCCTCGGTCCTCAAGCTGCTGTGCATCGCCATCGGCGTCGCCGGCGCCGCGGTGGTCTTCTGGGTCGGCGCCCAGGGCGGCGGCCTCTCGCTCGGCGGTCTGTCCGAGGCGCTGCGCAACGCCGCCCGCGGCCGCCGACCACGCATCCCCGACTCGGCGAGCGGCGAGCTGCTCGACGTCTACGAGTCCATCGCCGGCCTGGCCGACAAGAACACCGAGCTGGGCGAGGAGGTCGCGCGCCTGGAGAAGAGCGTCGGCGGCGCCGCCGACTATCCCCTCCTCACCGAGGCGGTGCAGAAGGCAGCCAGCGGCGACAAGCCGCGCCTGCCCGGCGACGCCCCGCGCGAGGCGGGCGCCTTCTACGCCGAGCTGGCGGCCATGGCCGAGGCGGCGAGCCGCGCCGCCCGCGCCGACAGGGCACGCGAAGAGGAGATGGCCGTCCTGGCCCGCGAGCTCGACGACGGCCTGCGCAAGCTGGCCGAGGGCGTGTCCCAGGTCACCCAGCCCGTGGAGCAGGTCTCCGGGCACATCCGCGAAATCACCGCAGCCCTGTCCAACATCGGCGCCAGCATCGAGACCCTGGCATCGAGCGCGGAGGAGTCGAGCTCCAGCATCCTGGAGATGACCGCCACCAACGACGAGGTGGCCGAGAACGTCGGCGAGCTGGCGTCCAGCGTGCGCGAGACGGTGTCCTCGATCGAGGAGATGGCCTACTCCATCCGCGAGGTGGCCAAGAACGTCGACGCGCTCTCGCTCACCGCCGAGGAGACCAGCTCCTCGATGAACGAGATGGATGTCTCCATCGACCAGGTGCAGAGCAACGCCAACGAGACGGCGCGCCTCTCCGAGGAGGTGGCCACCGACGCCGAGAAGGGCGCCGAGGCCATCCTCAAGACCATCGGCGAGATTTATCGCATCAAGGAGTCGAGCCAGGAGGCGGTCAGCGTCATCAGCAACCTCGGCTTCCGCATCGAGGCCATCGGCCAGATCCTGGCGGTCATCGACGACGTCGCCGAGCAGACCAACCTGCTGGCCCTGAACGCCGCCATCATCGCCGCCCAGGCCGGCGAGCACGGCAAGGGCTTCGCCGTCGTGGCCGACGAGATCAAGGACCTGGCCGAGCGCGCCGGCGGCAGCACCAAGGAGATCGCCGAGCTCATCAAGACCATCCAGGCGGAGAGCAAGAACGCCATCGCCGCCGTGGAGCGCGGCGCGCACAACGTCGATCGCGGCGTGGAGGTCTCCAACGAGGCCGAGCGCGCCCTGAAGAAGATCCTGGAGAGCTCGCAGAAGTCGACGAACATGGTGCGCGCCATCGCCCGCGCCACGGTGGAGCAGGCCAAGGGCTCCAAGCAGGTCACCGACGCCATCGGGCGCATCGCCGAGACGGTGCAGCAGATCGCCGCCGCCACCGCGCAGCAGGCGCGGGGCTCGGAGCTGATCATGAAGAGCGCCGAGAAGATGCGCACCATCACCCAGCACGTGGAGCGCTCCAGCCAGGAGCAGGCCCGCGGCGGGCGCCAGATCACCACGGCCATCGAGCAGATCTCGAACATGGTCAACACCCTCAACGCCTCGCAGCGCACGCAGATGCGCGGCGGCGAGGCGCTGCTGGAGTCGGCGCGACGCATCGGCGACGCCGCGCGCGAGCAGCAGCAGTCGCTGCGGCAGCTCTCGGGTGTGGTCACCGATCGCGTCGGCGCCAACGGCACCAAGCGAGCCAGCTAGGCGCGGCGCGCCGCCGCGCACCCATGCCTCTCCGCGTCGTCGTTCGCTCCATCGCTCCCGAGAAGGCCGAGCCGTCGCCTGGCGACGAGGAGACCGAGCTGAGCATCACCTTCGACACGCCGCGCCTGGTCATCGGACGGGGCGAAGGGGCCGACCTGCGGCTGCCCGATCCCAGTGTCAGCGCCCGACATGCGTCGGTGCGCGCGCGCGGCGCGGAGCTGGTGATCATCGACGAGGGCAGCACCAACGGCACCTTCATGGACTCGGTGCGCCTGCCGCCGCAGTCGCCGCGGGTGATGCGCGCGCGCGAGCGGGTGCGGGTGGGGCGCGTCTGGCTCGAGCTCCACGTCGACCCCAGCGCGCCCGCCACGCCGCGCGTCGCCGCAGCGGCCAAGGAGCTGGCGCTGTCGCTGGTGTCGCGCGCGCTGGCCGGCGAGGGCGAGGATGGCCGGCCGCGGGTGCGGGTGCAGAGCGGCCCCGACGCCGGCAAGGAGCTGCGCGTCGATGGCAGCAAGAGCTGGGTCATCGGCCGTGCGCGCGAGTGCGACCTGTGCCTCGAGGACACCGAGGCCAGCCGCCGCGTGGAGCAGCGCCGCGCGGCGACGGTCATGGTCCAGGACCTGGGATCGCGCGGGGGCGCGGGCCGACGGCGCGGCCATCGGCGATTCGCCGGCGATGGGCGCCGGGGCGTGTGCTCACCGTCGCCGGCAACCGGCTGGTGTTGAGCCACGCCGCCGCCGACGCCCTGGCCGAGCTGGAGCGCAGCCCCGACGAGCGCATGGCGGTCTCGAGCTGGTGGGCCTCGCCGGCGGACGAGGAGCCCGCTGGGGACGCCGGCGGCGAGACGCCGCCCCCCGAGGCGCGGATGGCGGCCCGGCCGGCGCGCCCTGCGCCGCTCGCCGATCCCGAGGAGTCGCGCGGCTGGAACCTCACCGACGGCGCGGTGCTGGTCGCCGCGCTCGGTGTGCTGGCGCTCAGTATCGCCGGCCTGTTCTGGCTGCTCGGCAAGTGATGGCCTCCGGCCGGCCGCTGTGTGGCGCCGCGGGCCGGCCGCGCCTCGCCGCGGATCGGGAGACGGCGTAGGGAAAACTCCTTGACGACATGCCGATGGGCGTGGCGAACTGACGCAGAGGCTTCGGGGTGGGGCCGCGGCTCTTCCCCAGGCGAGCTCCGATGCGCGCTTCGTGGATGAATTCGCCCAACAGCAACGCGAGCGCGTGCAGCCTCGACGAGCTGCGCGCCGAGGGGATCGAGTGCGCGGCGTTCGACAGCGGCAACGTCGCCGACGTGTCCTCGCGCATCGGCCGCGAGCGTGGGCTCGGCTCGCAGGACGACATCGCCCTGCGCCAGGACAACCCGCAATGCGAGGCGAAGATCGCACGCGAGGGCGACGAGCACGCACACATGGATGACGAGGTGCGCCTCATCGTCGAGGGGTCGGGCTGCTACGAGGTGCGTGCTCGCGACGAGCGCTGGCTGCGCGTCGAGGTGGCGGCCGGCGACCTGCTCATCGTTCCCTCGCGCCGCTATCACCGCTTCCTGCTGGGCGCCTCGGGCCACGTGCGCTTCGTGCAGCCCTTCGCCGAGCGCCCGGGCTTGATCCCGCTCTATCGCGCCTCCGACGATGAGACGCGGTGCTGATGCGGTGCTGATGCGCGGCCTGCGTTTCCGAGACGTGCCGCTCGAGATGCGTGTCCCGGCGGGGATGGGTCGGAGGCCGCGCCGCGAGGGCGCCCGGCGGCAGCCGTGAGCGCCGGCCGGCTGCTCGGCGAGCGCTTCGAGCTGGTGCGCATGCTCCACGACGGGCTGCGCGGCGACGTGTGGGTCGCCGAGCACTTGGCGCTCGGCTCGCAGGTGGCGGTGAAGCTCTGTCGCCTGCCGGAGGGGCCGACCGAGGCCGCGCTGGAGGAGTTCGCCAGACCAGCGCCGCCGCGGGCCTGCGCAACCCGCCTGGTGCGGCTGCTCGACCACGGCGTGGAGGGCCAGCAGCCGTACCTCGTCCTCGAGCTGCTCGAGGGCGAGGACCTCGGCGAGCGCCTGCGCAAGCGTGGCAAGCTCTCGCTCGAGCAGACGTCGACCATGGTCACCGAGGTCTGTCGCGCGCTGACCAAGGCGCACGACGCGGGCATCGTGCACGCCGACCTGCGCCCCGGGCACGTCTTCTTCACCGGCCGCGGCGACGAGGAGGCGGTGAAGGTGCTCGGCTTCGGGGTGCTCGACGTGCCGCCACCGCAGGCCGAGCACACGCGCCGCCTGGTGCCCATGGCGCAGCGGGCCTTCCTCTACCACCCGCCGGAGCAGCTCGACGGCGGGGCCATCGACGAGCGCGCCGACCTCTGGGCCCTGGGGGTCCTCGCCAACCAGGCGGTCACCGGAAAGCTGCCCTTCATCACCGAGACGGCGGAGGCGCTGCGCGAGCGCCTGCGCGCCGGCGCCGTGCCCCCGGCGGCTTCGCGCAACCGGCTCGGCCTCTCTCGCGCGTTCGACGACTGGTTCGTGCACGCCACCCAGCACGACCCCGAGCACCGCTTCGCCTCCGCCAAGGAGATGGCCGAGGAGCTGGCGCGTTGGCCTCGGGGCGCGTGCGCCGCACAAGACGCTGAGCGGCATCCCGCCAGCGCACCCGGTGCGCCCAGGCCGGGGCATCGCGCCCGCTCAAGCGGGAAGCGTCGTGCCCGACCCGGGTGCAGCTGCGGACGGCCGGGCAGCCTGGCGGCGCGCCCGGGCAGCATCCACCCAGGCCGCGATCGCGCGACGTCACAGCACGTGGCCTCTCGTACGCCGCGCCGGCCGCGAGCGCGCGACCGGTGCCGGGCGCCGACGACGACGCCCTCGACTCCGCCTGGGGTGATGGCGGCGCTGCCCCCGGCAGGCGATGAAGCCGCAGGCGCTCGACATCGGCTGCCGCACCGGCCGCCAGCGTCCGCCGCTCGCCTCGCGCCTTCCGTTGGCGTCGCGGCCTCCGCTGGCGTGGCCGCCGCTGGCTTCGCTGCCGCCCGCGAGCGGGTCGGTGGGCAAGCCGGCCGCGCGCACCACCATTCGCCCCGATGACCGCGGCCGGCGGCACGCCGTGCCCGCGCCGCCGCCGCTCCTTCCATCGGCGCGAGGGCGATCACCACGCTTCCCTCGGATCTCGTCCGCCGCTCGGCGCGAAGAGCGACGCACCGCGGCCGCCCTTCGCTCGCAGCCGCCTGGCGCACCGCGACCGGCGCTGGGGTCGAGAGCGAGGCTGCGCGGCGGGCTTTCGCCTCGCAGCCACCTGGCGCCACGCGGTCAACTTTCCTTCGCGGCCGCCGCTCGCGGCCATCACCAACGAGGGGAACGCGCCCGCGGCTGGCACGCCGCTCCCGCGGGCCTCGAGGGACGCCACGGTCTCGGCACTGGCGACACCGCTCGCTCCGGCGGTGACCGCCATCGCGCGCGCCACCGACGCCGCGCTGGCCTCGGCGCGGGCCAACATCGACAGCTCGCCGGAGAGTGTGCGACACGGCGAGGCGGCTGGTCGCGACAGCGCCGAGACCGTGCCGCACAGCGCGCCTGCATCGCTGCTGGCGCGCGAGGTCGCGGCCGCCAAGCGTGCGCTGGGCATCGCGCCGACGCAGGGCGCTTCGCCGTCCGGTGCGACGGGGGCAGAGGCGGCTGCAGGGGCGACTCCGGCGGCTGGCGCAGCGCCGGAGGCGGACGAGGCCCGGGCCGGAGCCACCCGCGCGGAGGCGGCCGACGCTGCCGCAGCGACGAGGGAGATGGACGGGCGCGTCACGCCGCCGGCGCAATCGTCGGCCGCGGCGGCGGCGCCGACACGGCCGACGCGGCCGACGGCGCGGCCGACGCGGCCGACGCCGACGCTGCCGGCACCCGAGCCGGAGACGCACACGCTGGACGAGGCCGGGGCCCGAGACGCCATCGCTGCGGCCGACGCCGAGGCCCACACCGACACCGCGCCCATGCCGCCCGCGGATGCCGCCGCCGCCGCTGCGGCCGCCGACGCCGCCGCCGTCGAGGCGGAGACCGAAGCAGACGAGGCAGCGGCCAGGAAGCGGCCCAGCGAGACGCCGACGGAACGGTGAGCTCGGGTGCAGCGCGCGAGGCGGCCCCACCGCCGGGGCGTCACCGCCCGGCGCCGGCGCCGAGCGGGCCCTTCCCTCGCGTCGTCGAGGCGCCCGCGCGCGCCGCCGCCGCGCCCGACCCGGGCAGCGCGCGCGGCGCGGCGCTGGACATCGACCTACCGCCCGAGATGGACGTGCAAGGCCGGCGCCGCCGCGGCGTGCGACTGGCCATCGCGGGCTCGGTGATCGGCGTCGGCCTCCTCGTCTTCGTCGTCGCGCGCCCGTACGTGCGCGATCACCTGCACCCTCCGCCTCCGCCCCCGCCGCCGCTGGAGGCCACCATCCGTCCTCCGCCCGAGCCGCCCCCGGCCCCTCCGCCCGAGCCCACCGCCGCGCCCACGGACACCGCCACCTCCAGGGCGAAGCCCGCGGAGACCGGCAAGAAGCCGGCGGCTCCGCCCGGACCCCCGAAGGGCGCGCCCAGGCCGCCGGGGAAGCCGCTGCCCGACGACGAGATCGAGATCCCCCTGCCCGATCCGGAGTGACACGCGTGGCGAGCACACCGCGCTGCGCCAGGCGCCGCCCCGCTTCGGGCGTAGCGAGCGCGCCGACCGGAGCCCTAAAGCACCGAACGGTTTGAAACCCGTCGCGAGAGCGCCGAAACCGAAGCGAGCCGGGCGCGTGAGGAGCGAGCAGCGGAAGCCTATAGTAGGCTGAGCAGCGCCGACAGCCGCCCGGCGCAGCGGAGGATCGGCGCTCGTAGCAGGGTTTCAAACCGTTCGGTGCTCTAGGTGGCCGATCTGATGCAGCCGGCGCTGGCCCTCGACCTCGTCGCGGAGATTGCCGTGGGCCGACGTGCCGCGTGGAGCTGTGCCGGAGCGGCGGCGAGGGCGACACCGCGCGCCTGTGTGCCGTCAAGCGCCTGCACCCCGAGATCGCCGGGCGCGCCGAGGCCGAGGCGCTGCTCGCCGATGTGTGGCAGGTGGCCGGCCTGCACCACCCCAACGTGGTGGAGGTGCTCGGCCTGGGGCTCGACGAGCGCGGTGCCTGGGTGGCCTGCGAGCTGGTGGAGGGTATCTCGCTGGCCCGGCTGATGAAGACCATCGGCACCACGGGAGTCGTTCCACGAGCGGATGGTGGTCTACCTCGCCTGGTGCGTGGCGCGCGGGCTGGTCGGCGCCAACCGCTTGCGCGGCCAGGACGGCGGCCCGCTCGAGGTGGTGCACCGCGACCTCGTCGCCGAGAGCGTCCTGGTGGGCTTCGGCGGCGACGTGAAGATCTCCGACCTCGGCTGGGCGGCGACACGGCGGCGCGTGACCGGCGGCTCGCGCATCGCCCCGCTCCGCCGCGGCACCACGCTGCTCCCGCCCGAGGAGGTGCAGGGCGACGAGGTGGCGCAGCGCGCCGATGTCTTCGCCCTCGGCGCGCTGGCCATCGAGCTCATCGCCGGGCGCCCGCCGGGGTCCGGCGCCAGCCGCGGCGACCTCCTGCAACGGGTCACCGACGAGGACGCGCCGCCTCT
>JBBJMR010000389.1:0-7142 GCA_037720395.1 Polyangiaceae bacterium | reverse complement strand
GGCCTTCTCCAGGGGCATGATCCCGGTCTCCGCGCCGGGCCCGAGGGCGAGATCCTCGGGGCTGAGGAGGGTCTGATCGCAGAGCACCAGCGCCTTCTTGATGCGGTTTTCCAGCTGCCGGATGTTGCCGGGCCAGGCGTACTTCTTGATGGCCGCCAGGCCCGCCGGTGAGAACCCGCGCACCGCGCTGCCCAGCTCGTCGGCGTACTTGCTGAGCAGCACCTTGGCGATGACCAGCACGTCGTCGCCGCGGTCGCGCAGGGGCGGCAGCCAGAGGGGGACCACGTTGAGGCGGTAGTAGAGGTCCTCGCGGAACTGGCCGTTGCGGATCTCGTCCTCGAGGTTCTTGTTGGTGGCCGCCACCACGCGGATGTCGACCTTCTCGGCCTTCGAGTCGCCGACGCGGAAGACGACGCGCTCCTGCAGCGCGCGCAGCAGCTTGACCTGCAGGTTGAGGGGCAGCTCGCCGATCTCGTCGAGAAAGAGGGTGCCCTTGTCCGCTTGCTGGAACTTGCCGTTGCGGGTCAGCACCGCGCCGGTGAAGGCGCCCTTGACGTGGCCGAAGAGCTCGCTCTCGATGAGGTTCTCGGGGATGGCGCCGCAGTTGATGGGCACGAAGGGCCCGTCGGCGCGGAGGCTGCGGCGGTGCAGCTCCTTGGCGATGAGCTCCTTGCCGGTGCCCGTCTCACCGCTGATGAGCACGCTGATGTCGGTGGCCGCCACCTTCTGCACCTTGCGGAAGACCTCGAGCATGCTCGGGCACGACCCGATGATCTCGCCGAAGCGCTTGTCGTGCAGCTCGGCGGTGAGCTTGGCCTTGTCGGCGCGCAGGGCGTTGAGGAGCATGGCGTTCTGCAGGATGAGCGAGGCCTGCGAGGCGAAGATGCTGAGCAGCTCCAGCTGGGTGCGCTCGAAGAGGTGCTTGATCTTGTCGTTGCCGACGTAGAGCGCGCCGATGACCTCGCCCTGCGAGAGCAGCGGCGCGCACATGACGCTGGAGAGCTTCATGGCGATGACGCTCTCGCTCTGCCCGAAGTTGGTGTCGGCCAGCGCGTCGGAGACGATGACCGCGCGCGCGCTCTCCACCACCTGGCGCACGATGCTGTCGGAGATGCCACCCTGGGCGTCGGTGATCGCTTCCTTGCGGACGTTGCGCGAGGCGCGCACCGCCAGGCGCCGGTGTCGCTCGCCCTCTCCGGCGCCTCCGGCGGGCCCGGCCCCTCCCGTCTCGGCGCCATCGACCAGCAACAGGAAGCCCTTGTCGGCGTGGGTCAGGTCGATCACGTCGTCGAGCATGGCCTCCAGGACCTCGTCGACGCTGCGGCGGTTGATGAGCTTCTCGCTGAAGGCGAAGAGCTTGCGCACCCCGGCCAGCTCGCTGGACACCCCCCTGGACGCCGGCGGCACGGCCGTGCCACCCGACGGCTCATCCCGGCTCTGCGGCTGCTCGGCGAAGATGGAGAAGGCAAACTCGACCGACCCCAGCTGCACGCGGTCGGAGTGCACCAGGCGCGCACGGCGCTTCTTCTTGCCGTTGATGAGGATCTCGCCGTCCTTGTCCGACTCCTCGAGCACGAAGTCGCGCCCGTCGAAGAGGATCTGCGCATGGTGCTCGGCGACGCCCGCCCCGCTCAGCGCGACGTCGTTCCCCAGCCCCCTGCCCAGCGTCGTCACCGGCTTGTGGACGCTGTAGAACCGCGGCGCTCCGGCCGCGGCGAAGTACTTCAAGGTCGGCATTGGCCGAAGAGCATATCACCGCAAACGCCAGCCGATACCGGCCGTTGCGCCAGCGCGTGCGCGCTCACCAGAGCGTGCCGTACGCCTGCGCGCCCATGCCGCCCGGCAAGGGCATGAGGCCTCCGCCGATGAGGCGCGCGAACGCGGGGTGCCGATCGGGGCTCTCCTCCTCGGCGATCGCTCCGGGCTTGTCCGGCCGGCCGATGAGCGCGCCGGCTCCGAGCCCGAGCGTTGCGGCGACGCCCTGGAAGATGAGCCCGCGCCGCGGGTCGTAGTCGCTGCCGGCGTAGAAGATGTAGACCGGCAGCGACACCGCGGTGCCAATGGCCAGCCCCCCCCACATCCAGCCGATCTGGTTCCACGACGGCGTCCACACCGCCGAGAGCCCGACGGCGCCGGCCAGCGCCACGTTGAAGCCGATGAGCCCACCCACCGAGATGGTGTCGTTGGCCTCTCCCCAGTCCCCGTCGCTCACGCCGCCTCCGAAGAAGCTGCCGATGGCCGAGCCCCAGAAGATGCTCGAGCCGATGAAGACGTTGTTCTTCGGGTCGGGCTTGAGGAAGTAGTAGAGCGCGTAGCCGCCGGCGCCTCCCAGCGTGGCGCCGACGAACTCGGCGGTGGCCAGGCCCTTGAACGACCACTCGTCCTCCTCCGAGGCGTTGACGAACTGGGTCGAGGCCACGCCCAGGCCCTCGCCGGCGCCGATGAGCAGGCCGGTGGCCACGGCCGAGGGCAACCCGGCGGGCATCGCCGGCCGATACACGTACCGGTCGACGAGGAAGACCCCGGCCGGTGCGGCCACCCCGAGCACACCGGGAAGGATGAAGCGCAGACCCGGGTCCTCGATCTCGAAGAGCGCGTCGAGCCAGATGCCGGTGCCCACGCCGTAGCCGGCGGCGGTCACGTACAGGTACCCGATCTCCAGGCCCGTCGAGCGCTTGCTGCCGCCGCCACCATAGGGCTGCCCGCCGCCGTACTGCGGCTGACCGTACGGCCCCGGCTGCCCGTAGGGCCCCGGCTGCCCGTACGGAGGCGGCTGCCCGTAGGGCCCCGGTTGCCCATAGGGCGCCGGCTGGCCGTACGGAGGCGGCTGCCCGTAGGGCTGCTGCGGCGGGTACTGCTGCTGCTGCGGCGGGTACTGCTGCTGCTGCGGTGGGAACTGCTGCTGCTGCGGCGGGAACTGCGCGCCGGCCTGGGTGCTGGCCAGGGTCACCGCCAGCAGCACGCTCGCGACCGCGCCATGGACAGGCGCTCGTTTCGAGCCGCCGCGTAGGCGGACTGCTGTCCTGTTCGAGGACCTGCTCGGGGCGTGGCTCATCGGGCTGGCTCTCCTCGCGCCGCGGACGCCGCCGCAGCGGCGCGGGCAAGTCGGTAGACGGATCGGAGCGGGTTCCGAAGCAAGGCGGGCCTGGGTGTGCTCACTCGCGCTTGAGGTCGCGCGTCATCAGGTCGATGGTCGCTTGCTGCGGCGACTTGTCCTCGTACAGCACCTTGTAGACCTCGACGGTGATGGGCATCTCCACCCCCAGCTTCTTGCCCAGGTCGTACGCGCTCTTGGACGTCTTCACGCCCTCGGCCACGTGACCCAGGTTCTCGAGGATGTCCTTGAGCGTGCGCCCGCGCCCGAGCTCCACGCCCACGGTGCGGTTGCGCGACAGCTCGCCGGTGCAGGTGAGCACCAGGTCGCCCATGCCGGAGAGGCCGGAGAGGGTCATGGGGTTCGCACCCTTGACCGCCCCCAGGCGCCCGATCTCCGCCAGGCCGCGGGTGATCAGCGCGGCGCGCGAGTTGTGGCCGAAGCCGAGGCCGTCGACGATGCCCGCGGCGATGGCCACCACGTTCTTCAGGGCGCCGCCGATCTCCACGCCGGGCACGTCGTCCGAGGTGTAGACGCGGAAACGATCGGTGGCGAAGGCGCGCTGCACGGCGTGCGCGGCGTCGCTGCTGGTGCCGGCGACGACCACCGCGGTGGGCATGCGCAGCGCCGTCTCCTTGGCGAAGCTCGGGCCGGACAGGTAGGTGAGGCGCGGCTCGGCGGCGGCGCCGAGCTCGTGGACGAGCATCTCGCTCATCAGCTCCAGTGACTCCTGCTCGATGCCCTTGGTGGCGCTGCAGAGGAGTGCCTGGTCCGGCAGGTGCGGCCGCGCCTCCTTCATCACGCCACGCAGCGCGTGGGAGGGCACCACCAGCACCACCAGCTCGGCGCCGTCGAGCGAGCGCCCGAGGTCGCTGTCGGCGCGCAGGCTCTCCGGCAGCTCCGCCGCTGGCAGGTAGCGCTTGTTGACCCGATCGGCGTTGATGGAGTCGGCGAGGTCGGCGCGGTGCGACCACAGCGTGGTCGGGTACCCCTTGCCGGCGAGCACGGTGGCCAGCGCGGTGCCCCAGGCCCCCGCGCCGAGGACGGTCGCTTTCATTGGCGGCTCCCTCGCATGGTGTGGGCGGAGGCTAACACGGCCGGGCGAGCCCGCGCCGGCCGCCGGCTGCCCACGCTCAGCAGCCGTCGCAGGTGCAGTTGCCCGCGTTGCCGGGGCAGAGCTGGTCGCAGGTCGGCGTGTCGGTGCACTGGAGGTCACACACGCCGGTCGGGCAGGTCTGCTTGCAGCTGGCCGCCCCGTCACAGATCAGCGTGGAGTTGCCCGTGCCGGTCGCCAGGCAGCTCGCCTCGTCGTCGCAGTTGTAGACGCAGGTGGACCCCACGCAGCGCAGGTCGCAGCTGACGTATCCTTTGCAGTCCACTTCGCAGTTTGCGCCGGTGCAGTCGACCGTGCAGCTGGCGGCGCCGCTGCAGTCCACGGAGCACTCGTCGCCCAGGCAGGAGACGTCGCAGCTGGTGGCACCGTCGCAGAGCACGGAGCAGCTGCCCAGGCAGTCGTAGCTGCACGGCTCGCCCGGCGCGCACTCGCAGAGGGTCTGCGGAGCGCACAGCTTCGGATCGCTCCCGGCCCCGGTGCTCGACGCGCCCCCGGGGCCGCTGCCGCCCGACCCCGGGTCGCGCTCCCAGTCGAGGACGCACGCGCTCGGCAGAAGCCACAGCGGCGCCAGCGCCGCAGCGACCCGGGCGGTTCCAAGCGCGCGCAGCAGGGAACGGGCGCCGACCGACATGCGGCGAGGATGCGCGACATCGCGCTCCGCGCCAACCGTCGTCGCCAACGTGCTCGGCGGACGGCTTCGTCGTTGGCTGTCGCGGTCGCGCATCCAGCCGGCGCGCGGCGCGCCGTGCATGGCCCGGTTCTTGGAGCGCTGGAGCACGCTATGTTGCCTCTGCAAATGCCTCGCCGTGCCCGCCGTACCCTGCTCGCCCCCACCGCCGCCGCGCTGGTGCTGCTCCTCGCTGCGCCGGTCCGGGCGCAGGAGACGGCGCGCCAGGTCTACGAACGCGCCGCCTCGGCCTTCGACGCCGGCCGCTATGGCGACGCGGCTCGGGACTTCGCGCGCGCCGACGAGATGAGCCCGAACCCGGTTGCTCTGGAGTCGGCCGTCCGCGCGGCCTCGCTCGCCGACGACGCACCGACCGCGCTCGAGCTGTGCGATCGCGCCGATGGGCGCCCGGGGAGCCCGGCGCTGACCACCACGGTGCAGCGCGCGCGCGAGCGGTTCGCGGGTCGCGCCGGCAAGCTCACCGTGCGCTGCCGCCCCGCCGAGACGTGCACGCTGCGCGTCGATGGCGCGGCCGCCGAGGCGGGCGCCGCGCACTGGAGGACGGCCGGCGATCACGCGGTGGAGGTGGAGGCCGCCAGCGAGCGCGAGCGCTTCACCGTGGCCGTGGCCGCGGGTGCCACCGTCGGCTGGGAGCCGCCACCGCGCTTGCAGGCCACGCCGGCGGCCGCGGCCATGGGTCCCTCCTCGCCCGCCGCCCCTCCACCGCCAGGTGCCGACGTCTCCGCCGCGGAAAGCCGCGGCATCTCGCCGGCTTTCTTCTGGGTCGGCGCCGGCGCCACCGTCGTCCTCGGCGGCGTCACCGCGTGGTCTGGCCTGGACACGCTGGATCGCCATCGGAAATGGGACGACGGCGACGATGCCGCCAAGGACGCGGGCAAGGCCGCGCAGCTGCGCACCAACGTGCTCATCGGTGTCACCGGTGCGCTGGCGCTCGGCACCGCGGCCATCGGTATCTGGGCCGTCGACTGGGGCGGCAGCGCGCCGAAGAGCGCGCGCGTGGCGGTGGCACCTGGCGGCATCACGGCGACGTTCCGCTACTGAGCCGTTGCCTCGCGGCCACTGCACGGCGACGTGCGCTGCGGCCTCGAGGCCGCACGCATCGGCTTTCGGGCCGCAACGGCAGCGCCACCTCGCCGCGTCGCGACAGGCGCATCGCACCGCCAGCGCGGAGGTGGGGGCCGAGATCTTCGCGGCGCCGCAATCCTGCGTCGTTTCCCTGCGCTGGCGCGCGGGGTGCTCTGTCGCTCTGCGCGGCGCGATGGACCCGCGACCGCGAGAGGAGCTCGCCTTACATGAAGACGCGCAAGCAGTGGCTCGATGGTTTGGTGTGGGCGACCGGCATCGCGGCGGTGCTGGCGATGGCCAGCGGCTGCGTGGTGGAGGCCGACGACGACGACGACGACGGCGGGTCGAGCTCGGGCGAGGGTGGGTCGGGCGCCTCGGGCAGCGGCACCGGCAATGGCGGCGGGACCGGTAACAGCGGAAACACCGGCAGCCCCAGCTCGAGCGGCAGCGGCGGCGACGCCAGCACCAGCTCGACGAGCGCCAGCACCGGCAGCGGCGGCAGCACCAGCTGCGAGGACTGCATCTGCTTCCCGGGCGATACGTGCGACTTCGTCTGCCCGCCCACCGCGCCGTGCGACGTGGTCTGTCAGGCCAACAGCACCTGCACGATCCACGGCGCCGCCGGATCGCTCGACGTGCAGTGCCAGCAGGGCGCGACCTGCCTGGTCGAGTGCGCCACAGGCTCGTGCGACGTCGAGTGCAGCCTGGCCGCCTCCTGCACGCAGAACTGCTCCGACGGCTCGTGCGACCTGGCATGCACCAGCGTGCCGGTGTGCGAGCAGACCTGCGGCAACGGCAGCTGCACGTGCAGCGGCTGCACCTGAGACGTGCCCGGCGCCCGGAGACGACCGGGAATGCCGGCTCCGGCCGCGTCGTCGCCGCCCGGATTCCCGCGCGTTGATTTAGACTATGGCCGTGGCCCGGGATGGAACACCCCCCTCCGAGGGCGCCACGGCGACGTACGTCCGACCGGCGACGCAACGACCACCGCCGCTGGCGGCGGTGGTGCGCGTCGAGGGTGCGCCGGCGCGTCCCGATCGCTTCGTGCTCCGCGAGGGCGTGTGCGTGATCGGCTCGGCGCCGGCGTGCGACATGGTCATCGACGAGCCGACCGTCTCGCGCATGCACGCCGAGCTGCAGCTCCTTCCGGAGGGCGTCGGCGTGCGCGACCTGGGCAGCCG
>JBBJMR010000388.1:0-7149 GCA_037720395.1 Polyangiaceae bacterium | reverse complement strand
ACGGCCCACGTCGAGAACGTGACCATGAGCGCCAACAGCGGCGTCGGCCTGGGCTTCGGCGGCGGCGAAAAGGGGATCATCATCATCTGCAAGAGCGCCATCACCGGCACCGAGGAGGCGCTCTTGCCGGTGTTCGAGAACAGCATGGACCTCGGCAGCTCGCAGATGCTCGGCGACGGGCTGGAGTGGCTGGGCGGCTCGGTGGCCGAGCTCGAGCAGGTGTCACTCTCCGGCAACGCGCGCGCCAGCATCCTCATCGACGGCGCCGCCAGCGGCAGCCTGGTCGATGTCACGCTCTCCGGCGGCGACGAGCAGAAGGGCATCCTGCAGCAGAGCCTCGGCAGCGGCGAACCGCAGCCGACGCTCGGCGTCAACGCCCCCGCTGGTCACCGCACCACCGAGCAGCTGGCCGTGGCCAAGCCGCCCAAGGCCGTCGGCGCGCTGTGGCAGGCCGGATCGTCCGTGAAGGCGACCGCGGCGCCGCGACGCGACCACCGTGGAGCTGAACCCTGCGCTATTTCTGGCCGTCGCCGGCGCTGGCTCTGGCGCCGACGGGACCGATGCGCTCCCCGAGCACCTCCTCACCAGCTGATGAGCCGGGTCGCGGCCGCTTTCAGGGGCGCTGCGCGGGGTGACGACCCGGGCCGAAGCTGGGCAAGCCCCGAACGCCCGTCACCCGGCGAAGGCGCCGGTCGCGAGCTGGGGCGCACGCTGATCTCGGGGAAGAACCCCCAGAAGACCGCCGTGCTCGACGAGCGCGAGGGCGGACATCATGGTTCGATCGTCGCCCCGGACTACGCGGGAGCCGGACCTCGGGGAACGGTCGACGACGGCGCCAGCCCGCCCCAGAAGCGCGGGACGACGAGGGAACCGCTCCAGGTCCTGGCGGGAGGACGGGCGCCGATAGAGCGGGTGACGCCCGCAGGCGAGGACGCCGGGCGAAGAACCCACCTGCTGCACGCTCACCCCGCTGGTCGCGCGCCCCGATGGTGAAGCCGCCGTCCGCGGCACCGCGCGCTATGCGTTCCACCATCCTCTCGGGCGTCATCTCGTGGAGGTTCGGCTGCACCGAGGGCGCGTCGGCGAGGAGGCGAGCCACGGCCACCGGTACGACGCGGATGGAGAAGACCTCCATCGCCGCGATGCGCAAGGGTCCGGCGAGGGTACCGCGGCGACGATCGAGATCCTGCTTGAGGCCGTCCACCGCCTCGAGCACGCGGCGCCCCGCTTCCACGAGCGCCTCGCCGTCGGCCGTGAGCGCAACCCGGCGGGTGGTGCGGACGAAGAGCCCGGTCTCCAGCTGCTCCTCGAGCCTTCGAACCGCCTTGCTCACAGCGGCCGGCGTGACGTGCGCGATCGACGCGCCCCGGCTGAAGCTTCGAACCGAGGCGACGGCGAGGAAGTAACGGAGGTCGGCTACGTCGAGCATGGATTCATTCCTTGATTGATAATAACCTGAATATTATTCGCTTTCGGGAAGTTGGTCTCGGCGCTAGCTTCGAGGCCGGAGGTGGACGATATGCGTGGATGGCTAGCGAGCTTGCTCTTGGTCGGAATGGATGTGCTCCGGAGGTGGTGCCGGCAGCAGGATCGCAGGTCGGCGACGCGGGGCCCGAGGCGCCCTCCGGTGCCGCGGCAGGTACCGGAGACAGGGGCAGGGTGCCGGCGGCGCGGCCGACACGCCGCACCCGACCGCGCCCGACGGCAGCGTGCTCGAGGAGACGCGGCTCTTCTATCGCACGCCCGCGGGAATCTTCGTCGCGCGCCTGGACGGCGCGCCCACGCCGTTCGGCTCTCCCCGAGATCGCGGCCGGCGGAGGCGCCGCACGGGACTTTCTGGTCAGCCCCAATCGCGACCAGGTGGTGTTCGCCGCCGACTCGGACGCCGACGGCGCCCTGGAGCTCTACGCGAGCGCACCCGATGGGAGCGGCGCCTGGAAGCTCAACGGGGCGCTCACCCCGGGAGGCGCCGGCGTCTCGTCGTCTTTCCAGATCGCGCCGGACGGCACCCGCGTCGTCTACGCCGCCGATGAGTCCGGCGAGGTCGGGCTCGAGCTTCACTCCGTCGAGATCGACGGGACCGATCGTGTGACGCTCGAGGACGGGGGCCCTGTCCTCGACTTCGAGATCACCGCCCTCGGCCGTGTGGTCTTCGTGGTCGGGCATCCGCAAAGCCAGGAGCTCGACATTCATGCGAGCGGGTTGAAAGGCGAGGGCCGCGTGCAGATCGCCTCCAAGATCGGCTTCGACACCTCGTCGTCGTTGCTCGTTGGTCCCGCCGACGGACCCGCCGTGTACGTGGCGTACGACGAGCCCGGCCTCTGGTCATCGACCGTCTATGCGAGCCGCATCGACGGCAGCGGCACCACGAACCTCAACCCGACGTACTACGTGAGCCAGATCATCGACGTTCAGCTGACCGCGGACGGCAGCCGCGTCGTCTATCGAACGATCCACGAAGACGACGCTGGGGTCGCCGAGCCTCTACACCGCCAGGACGGATGGCACTGCTCCCCCGTCGAGCCTCAGCACGCCGCCTCTTCCACCAGAGGACCACGTGGCGTCCTTCGACTGACGCCAGACGGAAGCGCGGTGCTCTACGTCGCAGATCCCGGCGCCGAGGGCACGACCGGGCTGTACGCCAGCCCCATCGATGGCGGCGCCAGCGTGAAGATCAGCGCGCCGGACATGACCGGCCACGTGAACGCAGTGGAAGTGAGCGCCGACGAAGCCGGCCGTCTCACCAGGTGATGGATGGGGCGACCTCGGCGATCCATTCGAGCGCCATCGACGGCAGCGCTTCGTGAAGCTCCTGACCACGCCGCGCTGCTCCACCTCCTCGACGCCGCGGCCACCCACGTTGCCGTGATGGGGTTCACCGCTGACGGCACCCAGGGCGCCCTGTGGTCCCTCGCCATCGGAGCCGATGGCGTCGTCAGCCGCGCGGAGCTGATGGAGGGTGGGCAGCCAGTTCCCCCTGGTGGTCACGCCGGACGGGAAGCGCGCGCTCTACCGCGGTGCCGAGGACGCGAACGGCTCCACCTGACTCTACGCAGTCTCCTCGACGGTGGCAGCATCACCCCGCTCGACCTGACCTTGCCCAAGCTCGAGTGGGCCGATCTCACGGAGGGCCAGTTGTCCTCAGGTGAGCTTGCGTCGCCGCCATCGAGCCCAGCAACGGCACGCCCGCAGCAGTCCGGCGACGCACGGTCCACCAGGGCAGCGCTGGCCGCGGCGCCAGCCCGCGTCACTTAGGGTCGAGATACCCGCAGGCCACCACGTTGCGACCGTTGATCCAGTGCAGCGACTCGAGCCAGCCGTCGAGCACCGACTGGCCGAGCGGGTCATTGTAGGCGGTGACCAGCACCACGCTGCCGGTGCCGCCGCAGATGGGGACCAGCGCCATGCGCATCTCCACCGTGGTGCCCACGCCGCGCCAGACGCGCTCGCGGCCATTGCCCAGCGACGTGCGCACGCTGCCCGAGGCGGCCACCTCGGTGGAGACGCCGGCCTCGCCGAGCGCGCTGGCGAAGGAGCGCTCGACCTCGGCGAAGGTGCGCTCGTTCTGCTCCTCGTTCACCACTCGATCGGAGAGCGCCAGCGCGCCTCGCACCAGCGTGTCCTTGCGGCTGACCAGCAACTCCAGGCCCGCTTCCTCGGTCGAGGCCTCGAGGCCCGCGGGCACGCCGGCGGCCACGCCGAGCCAGGCGCTGCGGTACTCGTTTCCGTAGATGCGCCCCTTGCGCGGCTCGGGCAGCGGCACGCGCGGCGGGATGGTCACCCCGGCGAGCGGCTCGGGTCGGGGCGCCTCGGCGACCAGCCCGCCGAGCTTGCTCGACCAGGCCTTGCGCCCGGGAGCATCGAGGCCGCGCACGAAGATCAGCACCGCACCCTGGCGCTGCCGAGAAGCCGCCGCCCACCGTCCAGTCCTCGGCATCGAGGCCAAGACGTTGTCCTTCCAGCATCCGGCGCTGGCGCCGGCGCCTTCCATCTCCTGCGCCTCGGCCTCGTCGTCCCAGGCGCTCACCCGCCCACCGCCAGCGCGCATGCGTCGGCAGCGACCACCGTTCCAGCCGGCCGCGGCGCGCTCGGCCTCGTCGGCGCGCAGGCACTGCGAGAGCAAGGTGCGTATGGAGGCCACCCAGCGACTCGTCGCTGATGCCGCATGCCCGGCGGCAGCGGCAAAGGTGCAATGGGGCGCGGGAGAACCAGCCACGTGTTGTCCGGCAGCACCTGCTCGGTGTTCGCCGGCGGGCGCTGGAAGAGGCGGTCGACGAGCGGGAAGCCGCCGGCCCGGTACATGTCGGCGACGAAGAGCATGCCTTCCTCGTAGGGGAAGCGCAGCTGCGCCTGCATCAGCGCCGGCGCACGCCCGAGGCGCGTGCGTGGGCCCTGCTCGTGACGGAAGCGCTCCAGCGGGACCTTGCGGGTGACGTCGGCGATGCGCCGCACGGTGCGGCCGACCGGCGCGCCGTGCGCCGCGCCGAGCCAGGCGCCCATGGCCACCATGGCGTCGCCCTCGATGAGGGCCAGCCGCGCCAGGCGCTGGTCCTCGCCGCCGGCCTTGTCGCGTAGCACCTCGCCGAAGTGCTGGTCCTGCAGGGCGTGCTGCGCCTCGTGCGCCACCACCGCGCGCTGCTCGATGGCGTCCGCCTCGCTGCGCAGCGGCACGCGCGGCACGTAGATGAGGCGCTGGCGGTGGTCGTAGAAGCCACTCACTTGTTCCTCGAGGACTTGACGCGCCGTGCTCAGGCCGACGCGCGCCTCGGGCGGGGGAACGAAATCGAAGCCAAGCAAACGTGCTGCATTCGGTGAGAGCTCGTCGCCGCCCTCGTTCCCGTCGGCCTCCTCGGCGAGGAGACGGGACACGAAGGCCTGCCGCGGCAGGAGATGAAAGTCGACGGTGCGGCGCGCCGGCAGCTGCCGGGCGGCCGCCACGCCGCGGATGACCTCCTTCACCTGGTCGCCGGTCAGCGAGGCGGGCTCGCTGGCCTTGCCCGCCGCGTTTGCGGACGCAGCGGGCGTGGCGCCGCAACCGGCGCCGAGCAAGAGCGCGAGCGAGGCGGCGGCGTGGATGGATCGCATGGTCACTCTCCCGCCGCGCGCCTGGCCCCTGGATCAGAACTCGCCGGCCCAGTAGCGCGGCGTGCGCGCGGTGGCCTTGCGCGCCGGCGCCGAGCCCGTGTCGCGCCTGGGCATGATCTCCACGTCGGTGCCGGAGGTGGCGATCATCACGATGCCCCCGACGAGCGCGGTGGCCGAGGCGCCGAGGGTGATGCCGCCGATGGTGCTCAGGTTCGAGGAGGGCGAGTCGTTCACGGCGCCGACGATGAGCAGCGTGGCCGCGGTCAGCGCCCCGAGGGTGCCGATGGTGACCAGCACGCCGCCGCCGGCCCCGCGCCCGGGGCTGCCCGGGTCGACCTTGACCATGGTCTCCCCGGAGGCCTCGTTCAGGTAGAACGGCCTGGAGGCGGGCACGCCGTCGCCGGCGACCACGAACTTCTGACCGCGCGACCCGTCGATGGTCTGGTCGCACGGCGAGGTGCAGGCCACGCGCCCCCGGGTCACCGCCACCGCGTAGGCGCCGGCCTGCGCGTACTGCGTGTCCAGCTCCTCGTGGAGCTGCACCTTCTCCTCGCTCGAGATGTGGACGCGCGAGACGCCGGTCTTGCCGGAGGGCGAGGCGACGTCCTTGCCGCCGGTGTCGCCCTTCCCCGGCGCGTCCTCGCCGCCCTCGTCGGCGTACTTGCCGCGCTCCACGTCGGCCACCTCGGCCCAGGGGATGCTGCGCGGCGCGCTGGCGCCGGCCTCCATCAGCACCACCTTGGTGCCCGGCTCGACGCTGATCACGTCTCCGCGGAGCATGCCGCCGTTCTTGAGCGTCACCTCGTCGGGGCCGAGATCGGCGGCGGCCACGCCGGAGACGGCAATGACCGCGGCGAACAGGGAGGCGGCAAGGCACTTGGACAGAGCGGGGCTTCGCATGACGTTTCCTCGTGGGTGGGAGACGCCAGCCCCCGAGCAGCGTCCGTGCCACCTGGATCACCGGGGAAATCGCGCGATCTTCGGGGAATTCGCCCGGCAGCGCACCGCAAGGCGTTGCGCGAAGCCGCAAGGGCGCGGCCTCTGCCGGCGGCGCGTCGAGGGACTTGGCTCCCCACGCCCCGGCCGCTATGGGCAAGGTGCGATGAGCCTCCTCTCCACCGACGTCGGCCGCTTCCGCGTGGTCTCCATCCTCGAGGGCATCTCGTACCTGCTGCTCCTCGGCGTGGCCATGCCGCTCAAGTACCTGGCCGGCGAGCCGCGCGCGGTGCGCGTGGTGGGCACCGTGCACGGAGGCCTCTTCGTGCTCTTCGTCATCGCCCTGGCGCTGGTCACCATCCGCGCGCGCTGGCGCTGGACCCGCACCGCGGTGGCCATGATCGCCTCGCTGCTGCCCTTCGGCGCCTTCGCCCTGGAGCGCAGCCTGCGCCGCGACGGCGAGCCCGGCAGCGCCTAGCGGCCCCGCCCTCGTCTCACCAGCCCCACTCGCGCCCGGTGTGGTCGAGGAACGCGCCCGACTGCTCGGCCCGCAGCCCGTCCACCAGGGCGATGAGGTTCCTGGCGGAGGTCTCCACCGGCAGCGGCGCCCCGCCACCGCCCATGTCCGTCTGCACCCAGCCCGGGTTGGCGGCGACGCTGAGGATGCCGCGGCCGCGCAGGTCGACGGACATGGATCGACTGGCCATGTTCAGCGCGGCCTTGGCCATGCGGTAGCCGTAGGCGCCGCCGCTCTGGTTGTCGCCGATGGATCCCATCCCCGAGGTGATGTGCAGCACCTTGGCGCCGCGCCCCAGGCGCGGCAGCAGCGCGCGCGTGACGCGGATGGGGCCGAGCGCGTCGACGTCGTAGGTGTTCTTCATGTCGTCGAGGTCCAGCTCCTCGAGCGACTGCATCTTGCCCATCACCCCGGCGTTGTTGACCAGCGCGTCCAGCTGCCCCGCCGGCAGCGCGGCGGCGAAGGCCCGCACGCTGGCGTCGTCGCCGACCTCGCAGACGTGCACGCGCAGCCGCCCGTCGCTCCGCTCGGCGATGGCCCGCAGGTCGTCGGCGCGCGCGGGGTCGCGCGCGCCAGCGTCCACCACGTCACCGCGGGCGACGAGCTGGCGC
>JBBJMR010000387.1:0-7222 GCA_037720395.1 Polyangiaceae bacterium | reverse complement strand
CTGCTGAGCAGGCGGAATGGCTTCCCAGCAGGCGCACCCACCCCCCACCCCCCAAAACGAGGGCGCCGTCGCCGCGGCGTCCGACCCGCGCGCGCGGGAGCCGGGCACGCCGACACCCGCCGATGTCGACCCTCTCGCGCCGGGGATCGATGCCGCTCGGCTGCTGGAGATCTCCGAGCGGCTACCCGGGGTGCTGCTGTCGTACTGGCGTCGCCTCGACGGAACCTCCTGTTTCCCCCACGCCACGCCCGCCTTCTTCGACCTCTGCGGCATGTCCCCGGCGGCGGTCGCCGCCGATGCGACGCCGTTCTTCGCCGCCGTGCATGCCGCGGACCTGCCTCGTCTGATGGCCGCGCTGGACGCCTCGGCGCGCACGCTCGGGGAGTGCCAGTGCCAGTTCCGCGTCGCTCGTCCGGACGAGCGGGAGACGTGGGTCGAGCTGCGGGCACGCCCTGTTCGCGAGCAGGATGGCAGCTGGCTGTGGAGCGGCCTGCTCCTCGACGTCTCCGCGCAGAAGCGAGTGGAGCGCGAGCTCGACGCCTCGCGTGGCCACCTGGTGGCGGCGCTGGTCAGCAGCGACATGGGCTCCTTCACCTGGGACCTGTTGCGCGAGGAGGTCTACCGCGACGACGAGGGTCGTGTGCCGCTGGGGATCGAGACCGACGGCGGGGGGGTCAGCGAGGGCAGCGCGCTGGCCGCCATCCACCCCGGCGACCGGGTAGTCTTCGCCGCCGAGTGGCAGCTGGCGGCACGCGGGGAGCGCGACCGGGTCGAGCTGCGCTACCGCATCCCGCAACCCGACGGCAGGGTGCGCTGGCAGCTGGCGCGCGGCCGGGTGCAGCACGACAAGCAGGGCGTGGCGGTGCGGGTCATCGGCGTGTACCAGGACATCACCGATCAGAAGGAGTGGGAGGACGAGCGCTGGGGCATCGAGGCCGTCTTCGAGTCCGCGTTTCGGCTCAACCCCGCCGGCAGTGTGCTGGTGCGCCTCAGCGACTTCGGCGTGGTGGACGTCAACGACGCCTACCTGTCCATGTGCTCTCGCGATCGGCGCGACGTGACCGGCCGGAGCCTGCTCCAGATCCCGGCGCTGCCAGAGCCGGTGCTGCGCGCCGAGCTGCTCAATCGCTTCCTCACCGAGGGGTACCTGACCGACGAGGAGTACGAGTACCGGCGCAAGGACGACAGCGTGGGGCACGTGCTCCTGTCCATGGGCCGCCTCGAGCTCGCCGGCGAGACGTACGCGCTGGTGGTGCTCAGCGAGATCACCGCCCGCAAGCGCGCCGAGCAGGCCCTGCGCGCGGCAGAGGTGAACTTCCGCCAGCTGGCCGAGAGCATCCGCGAGGTCTTCCTCCTCACCGACCCCGGCGACGGGCGCCTCCTCTACGTGAGCCCGGCCTACGAGGCCATCTGGGGCGAGACCTGCCAGAGCCTCTACCAGCGGCCGCAGCAGCGCTTCGACGCCATCCCGGACGAGGACCGCACCCGCGTGCTGCACGCCGTGCGCACCAAGCAGACGCTGGGGACCTACGACGAGGAGTACCGCATCGTCCGCCCGGACGGCGCGGTGCGCTGGATCCGCGACCGCGCCTTCCCGGTTCGTGACGCCGTGGGCACCGTCATCCGCGTCGCCGGCGTGGCCGAGGACATCACCGATCGGCGCAGCCTGGAGGAGGAGCTGCGCCAGTCGCAGAAGATGAAGTCCATCGGTCGGCTAGCCGGCGGCGTGGCGCACGACTTCAACAACCTGCTCACCGTCATCTCCGGCTGCACCGAGGAGCTGCTCCAGGCGGAGCTGCCCGACGAGTCGGCGCGCGAGGCGCTGCTCGACGTGCGCCAAGCAGTGGAGCGCGCCACCTCGCTGACCCGCGACCTGCTCGCCTTCAGTCGCCAGGAGATGCTCGAGCCCAAGGTGCTCGACATGAACGTCATCGTCAGCGACGCCGAGCGCATGCTCGGGCGCCTCCTCGGCGAGGACGTGGCGCTGGCCACCGAGCTCGATCCGGGGCTGCCGCGGGTGCGCGTCGATCCCGGTCACTGGGCGAGCATCCTCATCAACCTTGCCGTCAATGCGCGGGACGCCATGCCCAAGGGCGGCAGCCTGACGCTCCGTACCAGCGCGGCCTTCTTCGACGATGCGCAGGCGCAGAAGCGCATCGCCCGCCCCGGCGCTTATGCCTTGCTGGAGGTGATCGATAGCGGTAGCGGCCTGTCGCCCGAGGTACAGGCGCGCATCTTCGAGCCCTTCTTCACCACCAAGTCCACCGGCAAGGGCACCGGGCTCGGTCTGGCGGTGGTGCACGGCATCGTCCAGCAGAGCGGCGGTCACATCGAGGTCAGCAGCGAGCTTGGCGTGGGCACCACCTTCCGCATCTACCTCCCGGCGGTGTCCGAGCTGGTCGTTGGCGACGAGGAGGCAGTCTCCTCCGCGTCGCTCGGGGGAAGCGAGACCATCTGTCTGGTGGAGGACGAGGAGAGCGTGCGGCGCGTGGCCGTGCGCGGGCTGCAGAGCCGCGGCTTCACCGTCATCTCCGCCAGCAACGGCGAGGAGGCGCTGCGCATCCTCGCCGAGCACCCCGGGTTCGTGGACCTGCTGGTCACCGACGTGGTGATGCCGAACATGGGCGGCCGGCGCCTGGCCGAGGAGGTCGCCTACCGCTATCCGACGATGAAGGTGCTCTACACCAGCGGGTACACCGACGATGCGGTGGTGCGTCACGGCGTCTCCCATGCCGAGGTCGCCTTCCTGCAGAAGCCCTACACCCCGCGCGCGCTGCTGGCGCGGGTGCGCGAGGTGCTCGGCCCGGCAGGCGACGCTAGGTGATGACGCCCGACGCGCTGGCGGAGCAGCTCTCGGTCGCTGACCTGATCGACGAGCCGCCAGGACGAGCTGGCGCGAGAGCGTCCCGTCAGCGAAGCCGCTGGGTGGCGGGCAGGATGACGCCCAGCGTGACGGTGGGAATGGCGGTGGGCTGCACGGTGGTCGTGGCGGCGCGCTCCGGCTCGCCGAGCGGCACGTGGGCCACGACCTCGGCCCCCGAATGCACCTCCACGGTGACTGCCGGCGCGGGGTCGTAGCCGTCGGCCATCACCCGCACGGTGCGCTCGCCGGGCTCGAGCTCCTCGACCACGCAGGGCACTGCTTCGCACACCTTGCGGCCGTCGACGAAGACGTCCACGCGGCCGTCCGTCTTGGCGGTCGTGTTCACGCGCAGCTGGCCGGTGGACGGCCCGGACAGGAAGACGCCGAGGATGACCAGCACCGGGGTCACCGCGGCCAGGACCGCTTGCACCGAGGGGCCGCGCGGGTGCACCCGGCGCGCCAGGACCTGCTTGGCGCTGGCGACGAAGCCCACCAGCGGATCGGCGCTCGGGGCCACGCCGGCGGGCGGCGGATTGACCGTCACCTCGCTGGCCGCCTCGCCGCCCTGCGCAGCGATGGGGGCGGCGCCGGCGCGCGCGACGGACAGGTCGGTGGCAGCGAGCGCGCGCGGCGAAGGCATGCGCGGCGCGAGCGGCGTGGGCGGGACGCTGAGCACCACCGACGCGGCAGGCGTGCTCTCCCCAGGCGCGGCGAGCGCCGCGGCACCGCGCGCGAACGCGGGGTGCGGGGCGATGCGTGCGGTGGACAGCTCGCTGGGATCCGTGGCGGACAGCAGCGGCGCGCTCGGGCGCGACAGCGGCGCGATCGACAGCGGCGCCTGGAACGACGAGCGGGACGACGGCGCGGGCGGCACGGAGAGCGGCTTCTGGCGCGTGTTCTCGTCCGGCCCGAAGAGTCGCTCGGGCGCGTCGCTGGCCGGCTCGTCGTCGCGCAGCGAGAACGCCGGCAGCGCGCTGCGCGCCGGTGCCGCCTGGAACGCGGGCAGCGGGCTGCGCGCCGCGGACAGCGCGAAGGGCGAGCTGAACGTCGGCAGCGGCGTGGGACGGCCGGCACCGTTGGCGAAGGACGAGCTCGGCAGGGCAAACGAAGGCAGCCCGCTGGTGCCCGTGGTGGAGAGCGCGGCGAACTCGCCGGTGCGCGGCAGGGCGAACGCCGGCAGCGGCTGAGGTCCCGCCACCCCGGACGTGCGCGAGGGCGGGGGTGCAGGCAGCGGACGCACCGACTTCGGCGGCGGGGAGGGGAGCGGGCGGCGCGAGGCGTGGTTGGGCGGCGGCGGCAGAGCCCGCCGGCCGGCACCGGGCAGCACCGGGACCACGAAGATGGGGGTCTCCTGCGGCGGTTGCGCGGGCCGGGCGGGAGGCAACGCACGGGGTCCGCCGCCTGGCGGACCGACGCGGCGCGGCGGAGGCGGAGGAGCCTTTCGCGACCTGGGCGTGCTCGGTGCTCGGCACGGCTGCACGAATCCGGCGCCGGGGCGGTCATCGTCCGACGCGCTGCGTCGCCATTCGCGGGTGGCCTCATCCTCGGCGAACAGGCGCGAGCTCTCCATGACCGGTCGCATGAGCACGTTCCGAGCCACCTGGACGGTTCGCGATCCGGCCGGCTTTTCGCGGTAGGGCGCGACGACTGCACAACGCAGTGTTCAGCGCCTGACCCTGGAAGGAGCAGCCGGGAAGCCGCCCCATGGTGAGCTTTGGGGTACGCTCGAGGCGCACGTCGACCACAGGAGACCTCGTGCCCCGCAAGCGCACCGACAACGCCGCGGCTCCGGAGCCGCTGGCGCCCCCGCCGCCATGGGCCGCGGTCGTGGATCGCGCCATCGCCGATCACGCCGCCCGCCCCGGCGGCCTCTTGCCGCTGCTGCACGCCATCCAGGATGCGATGGGGTGGGTGCCGCCGGACGCGCAGGCGCTGATCGCGCGCGCCCTCAACGTGACCGTCGCCGAGGTCCAGGGCGTGGTCAGCTTCTACCACGACTTCCGCAGCGTCCCGCCGGGGCGCCACGTGCTCAAGATGTGCCGCGCCGAGGCGTGTCAGGCGATGGGAAGCGATGCGCTGGTCGCGCACGCCGAGGCCCGACTCGGCATGGCCTTCCACGCGACGCGCGCCGACGGCGCGGTCACCTTGGAGCCGGTCTACTGCCTCGGCAACTGCGCCACCGCGCCGTCCATGCTCGTCGACGGCCGGCTCTTCGGGCGGGTCACCGCGGAGCGCTTCGATGCCATCGTCGCCGACACCGTGGAGGCGAAGCCATGACCACCGTCTACGTGCCGGGCGACGCCACCGCGCGCTCCGTCGGCGCCGACGAGGTGGCGCGGGCCATCACCGACGAGGCGGCGCGCCGCGGCGAGACGGTGCGCGTGGTGCGCAACGGGTCGCGCGGCATGCTCTGGCTCGAGCCGCTGGTCGAGGTGGCGACCCTGCGGCGCGCGTGGCCTACGGTCCGGTCGCCGCCTCCGACGTGCCCGGCCTCTTCGCCGCCGGCTTCCTGCGCGGCGAGGCGCACGCGCTCGGCCACGGGCCCACCGAGGCCATCCCTACTTCGCGCGCCAGGAGCGGCTCACCTTCGCGCGCGTCGGGCTCGGCGATCCGCTGAGCCTCATCGAGTACGAGTCGCGTGGCGGCCGGCGCGGCCTCGAGGCGGCGGTGCAGATGGCGCCGGCGAAGATCGTCGACGAGGTCACCCAGTCCGGGCTGCGCGGGCGCGGCGGCGCCGCCTTCCCCACCGGCATCAAGTGGAAGACGGTCCTCCAGACGGAGGCGCCGCAGAAGTACGTGGTCTGCAACGCCGACGAGGGCGACTCCGGCACCTTCAGCGATCGCATGATCATGGAGGGCGACCCCCTCCTGCTCGTCGAGGGCATGGCCATCACCGGCCTGGCTGTCGGCGCTACCCAGGGCTACGTCTATCTGCGCTCCGAGTACCCGGACGCCGAGCGCGTCTTCGCCGCGGCGCTGGAGATCGCAGGGGCCGCCGGGTACATCGGCGATGACGTGCTCGGCAGCGGGCGCGCCTTCCACCTCGAGCTGCGGCGCGGCGCCGGCTCCTACGTGTGCGGCGAGGAGACGGCGCTGCTCGAGAGCCTGGAGGGCAAGCGCGGTGTGGTCCGCTATCGTCCCCCGGTGCCGGCGGTGCAGGGCCTCTTCGGCGCGCCCACCGCGCTGAACAACGTCAACACCATCGCCTCGGTGCCGATCATCCTCGACCGCGGCGCCTCGTACTACCGCGACTACGGCATGGGCCGATCCCGCGGGACGCTGGCCTTCCAGCTCGCGGGCAACATCAAGCGCGGCGGCCTGGTGGAGAAGGCGTTCGGGGTCACGTTGCGCGAGCTGATCTACGACTTCGGCGGCGGCACCGCCTCCGGCCGGCCGCTGCGCGCGGTACAGGTCGGCGGGCCGCTCGGCGCCTACCTGCCCGAGGCCGAGCTCGACCTGCCGCTCGACTACGAGGCCTTCGCCCAGAAGGGCGCCATCGTCGGCCACGGCGGGGTCGTGGTCTTCGACGACACCGTGGACATGGCGAAGATGGCGCGCTTCGCCATGGAGTTCTGCGCCATCGAGTCGTGCGGCAAGTGCACCCCATGCCGCATCGGGTCACGGCGCGGCGTGGAGGTCATCGATCGGCTGGTACGCAAGGAGCGTCCCGAGCTGCAAAACGAGCTTCTACGCGACCTCTGTGACACCATGGTCGGAGCTTCGCTGTGCGCCTTGGGGGGCCTGACTCCCTATCCGGTGCTCAGCGCGCTGCGTCACTTCCCGGCGGACTTCGGTCTGCCAGCGCACGCGTCGACAAGTGCGAGGTCTCCTGCCGGAGCCTCGACGAAGGCCGAGGGGACTGCGAAGGGATAGCCGCGATGTACTCGGTGAAAGAGCGCGACCTGGGAACACCGCCTCGCAAGGCGAGCGACACGGTGAAGCTGGACATCGACGGCCAGACCGTGGAGGTGCCGCGCGGCACCAGCGTCATTCGCGCCGCCGCCGTGGCCGGTGCCCGCATCCCCAAGCTCTGCGCCACCGAGACGCTCGAGGCCTTCGGTTCCTGTCGCCTCTGCCTGGTGGAGATCGAGGGGCGGCGCGGTTACCCGGCGTCGTGCACCACCGTCGCCGAGGCGGGGATGAAGGTGCGCACCCAGTCGCCTGCGCTGGCCAAGCTGCGGCGCGGGGTGATGGAGCTCTACATCTCCGATCATCCGCTCGATTGCCTGACCTGCCCTTCCAATGGCAACTGTGAGCTGCAGGAGCAGGCCGGCGTCGTCGGGCTGCGCGACGTGCGCTACGGCTACGGCGGGCAGAACCACCTCGACGCGGTGAAGGACGAGTCGAACCCGTACTTCT
>JBBJMR010000140.1:0-22269 GCA_037720395.1 Polyangiaceae bacterium | reverse complement strand
GCGTGCGACGTTCACCTGCCGACCATCGAGGATGGCGGCGAGCGTCTCCTTGAGCGTAACCCGTCCACGGATGGCGTAGCGATCTGGGCTGGGCCCCGGCCCGGTGGCGTGGCACGCGGCCATCCGTGTCCAACGCGCGCCGGCTCCCGTCCACCTTCCACCGCTGGTCGTCCGCGGATGCGCGGGCGGCGTTGTCCGTATTCGACCGGTCCGGGCTCTCTGTCCACGCGTTCGCGCGGCAGCGGGGTATAGATCCGCAACGGCTGTATTGGTGGAGGCGCCGCCTGGCCGAGAGCGACAGCAGGCCGGGAGCAGCGCTGACGTTCGTCGAGGTGAAGTCTGACGCAGGGGCGGCACGGATCGAGGTGGTACTCCGCTCGGGCCGAGTGCTCCGGCTGGCGGAGCCCTTCGACGCGGACGCGGTGCGGCGGCTGATCGAAGTCCTGGAGTAGGGCTCGCGTGCTCAGCCTACCGCCGAGCGTCCGCCTGTTCGTGGCGACACAGCCGGTCGATGGTCGCAAGGGCGCCGACAGCCTCATGGTCCTCGTCCGCGACGTGCTTCGCCGTGATCCGCTGAGTGGGCACCTCTTCGTGTTCTTCTCGCGCCGATGCGATCGGGTTCGCATCGTGTACTGGGATCGAAATGGTTTTGCAATCTGGTCGAAACGGCTCGAGTCCGGGCGTTTCAGACCGGCGTTCTGCGCAGACGGGCAGCTCGCGGCGACTGCGATGGAGTCCGCGCAACTCGCGCTGATCCTCGAAGGCATCGACCTCGCCGGCGCGCGCCACCGGGCGCGATGGACGCCGAGCGCGCCCGTGCAGAAGAAATCGCACGCGACGTTGAATCCATGATCGGCTGATCCGTCGGACGGGGCGAAGATGGCGACGCCGCCGCCGATCACATCGCCGTACGCGCCCGACGTTGCCCAGGTGCGCGCCTGGCTGGAGCGGATGGTCGCGGCGCTGAAGTTCACCGAGCTCGTCATCGCGGTGCTCGTGCTCATCACACGCATGCGCGACATCAACACCGAGCTGATGCACAAGGTTGCCCAGCTGCGGCGGAGGTGCCCGCGCTCCGAGACGCTGAAGCGACTCGAGCGGCAGCTCGTGCTTCCCCTATTTGCCCCAGCCGGCGCGGGCACCAAGAAGGCCGACGATGCAAAGGCCAAGCGCAAGCGCGGCCATGGAGGTGGCGGTCGCGCGGCTCTGCCGGCGCACCTGCCGCGCGTCCCGCGGCCCAACCCCGTGCCGGCCGAGCTGCGCATCTGCCCACACTGCGGCACCGAGATGACGACGCTCGGGCACGAGCGCTGCGAGAAGCTCGACATCGTGCCCGCGAGGTTCATCGTCACCGTCACGGTGACCGAGACCGTCGCGTGCCCGAAAGACGACACCATCGTGTCCGCGCCGCCGCTGCCGAGCATCGTCGAGGGCGGTAAGCTCGGCGACACGCTGATCGTCGAAGCGCTTGCGGACAAATTCATCGAGCACCAACCGGTCGAGCGGCAGTGCCGGCGCTTCGCGTATGTGGGCGTGGAGATCGCGCCTCAGACGCTCGGGCGGAGCGTGGGCGCCGCGCTCGACCTGCTGTTGCCGATCGCCAGGATGATCCACGCGCAAACGCGCGGCCCGGGCCTGCTCGCCACCGACGCAACCGGCATCCCCGTGCTCGACCCGAGTGCGCCCGACGGCATCCGTACCGGCGCTGTCTGGTGCTGGACGAATGCACGATGGGTCACCCTCTTCTACTCGCCGAGCGCGGACTCGGACAGCGTGAAGCGGTTCCTGCTCGGCACCGATGACCTCGACGGAGCTCTCGCTTCGGCAGACGGTCAACGCGCACTTTGCCGCACCGTGCAATGCGACGGCACGAGTGTGACGACCTTCCTGGAGCGCGCCGGCGGCAAGCGACCTGGGTGCTGGAGCCACGGCCGACGGCGGCTCGTGGACTGTGCGCGCGCCGGCGATCTGATCGCCCGCCGAGGGCTGCACATCATCCGCGAGCTCTTCGCGGTCGAGCGCGGCTCCCTCCTCGCGGGCGACAACGCCGAGCAGCGTCGCGCGCGCCGGCGGGAGCACAGCGTGCCCGTGCTCGTGCGGATCCGCAGCTGGCTCGACGAGCATCGCGCGGTCACCCCGCCGAGGACGCCGCTCGGCCGCGCGCTGGGATACCTGCACCGTCAATGGCATCGCCTCGTGCTGTTCCTCGAGGACGGCAACATCGAGCTCACCAACAACCGCCGGGAGCGCGAGCTCCGGCGTCTCGTTATCGGAAGACGGAATTGGCTTTTCACCTGGCTCGATCACGGCGCTGAGCGCACCAGCGCGATCTTGACGATCGTCGGCACCTGCATCGCGCACGACGTCAACCCACGCGCGTACCTGCACCTGGTGACGAAACTCATCGTCCACGGCTGGCCGCAGGCGAAACTGCGTGACCTGCTGCCCGACCGGATGCTTGCCGCCCGTCCCGAGCTCTGCATCAGCGAGCGGGACAGCCCGCCGCCACCTCCCGACGCACGGACGACCCCCGCCCCGGGATAGTCTGAAGAGCCTCGACCCGACGCCGGCGGCCCACGGAGTGGACGCGGGGGCCTTGCCGGTTGCGCTCGCGGCCTCGCGCGACATACGTCGACGCGTGCCCAAGTCCTCTTCATCCCTCTCGGCGTTCCCGCCTCTCTCCGACGATGAGTTCGACGAGCTCGCCGATCTCCTCGGCGATCATTGTCCGTTCGACATCGATGGGCTGCTCGGTGTCCTGCACGCAGTTGCGGTTGCGCCGGGCATCATCCCGCCGTCTGCGTGGATCGCGACCGTGCTGCCGGAGCGGCTCGGAGCGCTCGATTCGACGAGCGCCCAGAGGTGGATCGGCCTGACGCTCCGCCTGCACAACGAGGTCGTCGACGCAGTCAACGACCGCCAGACGATCGTCCCTGCCGCCGGCGACGTCGCTGGATGCGAGTCATTCGCCGCCGGCTACATCGCTGGTGCCGCGCTCGACCCGCTCTGGATTGGCAACGAGGATCGCTGGTCCTTCGCTTCGTGCTTCGCCTACCTCGCCGGACGGTGCGATCTCGTTCCGGAGGAGACACTCGACAAGTTCGAGAAGCTCGGAGACGTCAAGGACACCCTCCGGCGCCAGCTCGGCGCCGTCGTGGCTGCAGCGCGCGACTCCTTCCTCGAGGTGCGACGCGCCCCTCTCTCCGGGGTCCCGGCGGCGGCGCCCACCGTTGCTCGGAAGGCTCCGTGCCCATGCGGCTCCGGAAAGAAGTACAAGCGCTGCTGCGCCGACCGCCGCGACCTCGCCACCCGCTGATCAGGCTGCGCCCCAGCATGTTCACGGCGCGGCTTCAACCGTCTGCGGCTACGCCATCCGTGGACGGGTTACCCTTGAGCAGATAGGCGCGGTAGAGGGGGCGGTTGCGGCGCTGGACTTCCGAGAGCCGTTCGCTCTCCGGCTGCGTGACGTTCCACGGATTCTTCTGCAGCGCGTAGCGCGTCTTCTTGACGACGCTCGCCTCCGGAGTACCCGCAAGCTCTCGGACCTGCGCGCGGCGCACCTCGTCCAGCGCGTCGTGCGCAAGCCGCTGCACATGGAACCGGTCGAAGACCAACCGGGCGTCGGGCGCCATCTCGCGCACGGCCTCGATGTAGGCGGGCGACATGTCGATCGTCACCACCTCGAGCTTCGCCGCGCGCTCGGCCCCCAGCTCGCGGAAGAACTGGCGCAGGGTCTCTGCGCTCTTGCCCGGCGCAGCCCACACCACCCGGCCCGTGCCGTGGTCGGTCACGATGGTGATGTACTCGTGGTGCTTGCGGTAGCTCAGCTCGTCGATCCCGATCTGTGTCAGGCCGTCGAGCAGGTCCTTGGGCCCCAGTCGGGCGACGACGCGCTGGATGATGCTCCCCGCGGTCGCCCAACCGATCCCCATCATCGAGGCGACCGTGGTCTTGTCGGTCTTCTGCACGAGGTAGGCGACGACCTCCTCGAACGGGCGGGTGTACCGCGAGCCCGGCTCGGCCCAGGGGACCATCTCGGCGGTGACCCCGCACCGCCGACAGTCCACCCGCCGACGCTGGTACTGCAGCTCGACCCGGAGGCCGAGCACGTCCAGGTGCCGCCAGGTGCGCAGCTTGCGATCGTACAGGCGTGCGCAAGGCCGCCCGCACCCGCCGCAGCGGGGCACCCACGTGGTGGGCTTGACCTGCACGAGCAAGCCGAAGGCCACGAGCTCGAAGGCGACGACGATCGTCTGGTTCAGACCGAGCAGGACGCGGAGTAGACTGGTGGCGCGCATGGACGACGGCTCCGTTGGTTGGCGTAGGAACCGCCAGTGTCGCCGCTCGTCCGTGCGTCTTCGAGTCTGCCGCAGGCCGCCCAGCTGTGGCAGGATCGCGCAGACGCCACTTCTCCACTCTCGCGCGAGGGTCGACCTCTCGGAACCGCGCCGCTCCAAGCAAGTTCACGCCGCACGTCCTCTGCTGTGCACCCACTCATCCATTAGGAGAGGCAGAAAAAGGAATCAACAGAAACGAAGCTATATTTGATACGGAGGATCAGGCATGTCGGCACATATTGCGCCTGATCATGGACGACGGTGCGATTCGCGATTCGTAAGATGCTCTCGGCTGGCAGGCATGCGCCGCGGCCGGAACCTCTCGCTGTTTGGCGTCGGTTCCTGTTTCGTTCGACGCGCGTCCATGGTCGGTCAACTTCTTCCGTCGGGTTTGGTAGCGGGCGGACATGTCTATTGTGAACGCGACTCCCTGGAGCGCGCTCGCTGCTCCAACCCTAGCCGCCGCTGGCGCCGACATGGTCGTGGCAATCATCAAGGCCACCTTCGCCCGTGTCCCCACCGGAGGCCTCGCTCTGGCCGACGACCAGGCTCCGGTGCGCCTCGGTGACGTCGCCAACCACCCGGATGCTCCAGCGAGCAGCGTCCGATACCCGAGCGACCTCTGCGACGACAAGCCGGGCGCCGACGTGGTCGTCGTCGCCGAGGCCATCTCCCGCAAACCCGTGAGCGTCCTCGACGTCGCCGTGCGCGTTGGTGACCGGTTGGCGCCGCTCCGCGTCCACGGCGAGCGCGTCTACTACCGCGCCATCACCGGCATCGCGGTCGGGCCCGCGGCGCCCTTCGAGCGCAAACCCATCGTCTACGAGCGCGCGTTCGGCGGGTCGACCCCGGACCACAAGCACGTCGACCTCCGCAACCCGGTGGGCAGAGGCATTGCGGCCAGCGCGGCCGCGCTCGTCGACCGGCCGGCGCCGCAGATCGAGCATCCGGCCCGGCCCATCACCTCCGCCTCCGACCGCCCCGATCCGGCGGGATACGGTGCTATTGCCATGTCCTGGTCGCCGCGCCGGGAGCTCATGGGGACCACCGACGACGCGTGGCGGCACACGCGGATGCCGATCCTGCCGCTCGACTTCGACGCGCGCTTCCACCACGTCGCCCATCCGGCGCTGCAGCTCCCGCGGCGCATCCTCGCGGGGACGCCCGTGGCGCTGCACAACCTGACCGAGGATGCGCTCTTCCAGTTCGAGGTGCCGGCGCTCGTCTTGCGCATCGAGGCGCGCTTCGACGATGGCCGCGTCGAGGTCCGCCACCCGGAGGTGGACACGCTGCTCGTCGACGCCATCACGGGCCGGGTGGAGCTGACGGCCCGGCAGGCCTTCGCGCGCGGACGGGGTCGGCGGATGCTGCGGAGCTGCGCGTGCAGACGGAGAGCTGAATGCCGGCGCTCGATTTGGAGACGTATGCCTTCGTGCGCGCGGGCCTCATCGACGGGTTGCCGCTCGCCGAGCTGCTCGAGGCGCGGGGCATCGACGCTGCCGCGTGGGAGCGGGGTGCGACCGAGTGGCGGGAAGCGCTGCTCGACCCGGACGATGCCCGTGCCCTGGAGCTGTCGCTCGAGCTCGAGCGCCACTCCGACGAGGCGCGCCGGGCGTGGAGGCGTCGGGTCGAGCCGCTCGACAGCGATCTGCGCGCCTGGCTGGGCTTCGTGCGCGTGTTGTCGTCCGCGGACGACCCGCTGGCCGTCATGGGCGCGCACGGCATCGACGCCGCGGTGATGGCCGGCCTGCATCGGGGCTGGGCGGCGCGGATGCGCGACGAGCCGTCGCTGATGGCCGAGGCGGCCGCCATCCTCGACGAGCCTCCGGTGCGTCCCGCCGAGGTGCGCGTCTCGCCGGTGCGGTGGGTCGATCCCGCGCCGCGGCGCGCAGCACGGCGTGGGACCGTGCGGGAGGGCGAGATCGACCTCGATGGGACGGCGCTGGGGGTCGCGGTGCTGCGCGACGGGGACGCGTTGCCATTCCAGGACGTCCCGGTGACGGCTGCCTCGGTGCTGCCGAGCTTCTCGGTGCCCTTGCCGCGGCGGGCTCCCGGTGCTGCAGCGCCCAGGCGGTCAGCGACGACGGGTGGCGCCGGGCCCAGCGTGGACGAGACGCTGTTCCTGAAGACGCCCATCGAGGACGAGACGCTGCCGTTCCTGAAGGCGGACGCGGCTCTGCCCGGCGCGGGCGCGCTCGGGCAGCCGGGGGCGCCGCCGGATCTGGACGGCACCGCCCCCCTTGCCGTGCTCGCCGAGGAGGCACCCGCGCTGCCCTTCGCGGCGGGTGCTCCGTCGCAGGTGCTGGCGGGGCTCCCGGCCGCGGCCGCCAAGCAAGAGGACCCGGGCAGCGGCACGATGCTCATCCCGACGCTGCGCGACGAGGACGAGGACGAGGAGGCCGCAGAAGACGAGCCCTCGGCACGCCGCAGGACGTGACCGGGCAGGAGCTGCGATCAGAACGCGCCGAAGAAGTGCGCGCCCGGGCCGGCCTCCTTGCCGTGGTAGAAGTCGTCGAGCGCGACGTTCAGATCGGCGAGCGAGATGTGGCCGTCGCCGTCCTTGTCCATCGCCGTGAAGACCTCGCTGGCGTTGCGAGCGTCGGCCTGGAGCACGCCGAGGAAGACCCTGTAGTCCGCGAGGTCGTTGCGGTCGTCGCCGTCGTGGTCGATGAGCTCGTGGAACAGTGACGCCAGGGAGCCGACCAGCTCCCGGTAGAGCGCCGGGTCGGTGACGACCTTGTCCGTGTAGGCCATCCACTCGGTCAGGGTGACGTCTCCGCTCTTGTCGGTGTCCGCCATGGCCAGCATGCCGCGCTGCATGAAGGTGTACCGCTCGGAGAGCGCCTTCAGGCGGGCCAGGTCGGCGCCGGGCGCGCGCGTATCGGCGACGCGCTTCACCACCGTGTTCAGATCGGCGGGGTCGAGCTTGCCGTCCTTGTTCGCGTCCATGATCTTGAAGAGGTGGTCGAACTTCGCTTTCTGGTAGTCGCTCAGCATGGGGGGGCCTCGTGGGGAAGCGTGGCGCGTGGCTGCGCGCGTGCGCCTGTGCAGCGTGCGTGCCACGGCTCGCCGCCCATGCAGGTGCGGGGATTGCGCCGTGGCAGGAGTCGCGCGGAGCAATCGTTGCCGAACCGAGGCAAGTCTTGCCTCGGGGGCTCGATGCCGATGGCCCTTTCGCGCCGCGACCGCGACGCCCGCGACTCGGTCCTGCGCGTGCGCTCCTCGCGCGGACGTGGGCTCTCGCGCGTGACCCGCGAGGCGTGACCGAGGAAGCACGGCCGACGCGACAACGAAGTCAGGGGCCTGGCGGGGTTTCCGAGGCGGTCGGCATCGCGCTCGGCGCGGGCTACCTGGCCGCCTTCCGGAGCCCGATGTTCCGCGACGGTGTGCGCATCGGCTCCAGCCTGTTTTCACGGTCGACGCGACCCACCTCTGGGCGCTCGACATCTCGGACCCGCAGGCCGTGACCCGCAAGGCCTGCTCGGCGGCATCGGCACGCCGATCCGCCGGCGCTGGTGCGCACCCTGGTGGTGCCCGGCTTCGCCGCGGCCGTCTCGACGAAGGTCGGCAAGGCGGTCGTCGCGGCGTGCGACAACGTGGCCGTCGTCGACGTCGAGCGCGGCGCGCTGGTCGGCCAGACGTGGGTCGGCAATGCCCGGCAAGGCGGCGTGCTCGTCGCGCCCGCCAAGGACGTGGAGCTGGTCGGCGACGTGACCTTCGTGGCCGCGGGACGGTTCGGGGCGGTGGCCATCGACCTGGCCGACCCCTGCGCGCCGGCGGTGATCGACAACTGCACGCTGCCCGATGACCCGGCGTTCTACGCCAGCGGCGTGCGCGCCCAGGCCGGGTCGCTGTACGTGGCCGGCGGCGAGTAGGGATCCTTCCCGTCGACGTCGCCGAGCCGGCGACGAGCTGCGCGCTCGTAGCCGGGGCACGCCGGTCGGCGGCCCCCCCCTAGCGCGGAGCAGCGCGCCAGCGCGCCACCAGGTCCTGCGCCGCTTCCGGCCAGCTCGGGTGCTGGAACGCGAACCCGGCGTCGAGGAGTCGCCCGGGGACCACGCGGCGGCTCTTCAGCAGCAGCTCGGTGTCGGTGCGCAGGAAGAAGGCGCCGATCTCGACCATCCACCTGGCGGCCGGTAGCCCGAGGCGCGCGCCCCAGGCGCGGCGCAGCGCGGCCATGAAGTCGCGCTGCGGCAGGGGAAGAGGCGCGGCGAGGTTCACCGGGCCCTCGATGCCTTCCTGCTCGAGGAGGAAATCCAGCGCGCGCACGAAGTCGTCGCCGTGGATCCAGGACACGAACTGCCGGCCGCCGGCGATGGCCCCGCCGAGCCCGGCGCGCGTCAGCCCCAGCAAGACGTCGAACACACCTTGGCGCTGCGGGGTCATCACCATGGCGGTGCGCAGCGCGACGCGGCGGGTGCGCGGGGCGACTGCCTCGAACAGCGTCCGCTCCCATGCCTGGGCGATGTCGATGCTCCGCTTCCAGTACGCTGGCGCGTCCGGCTCGTGGCCGCCGACCTTGCCGGTCGCCTCGTCGTTCGGGGCGTCGAAGCGGTGGGCGTAGACGGTGGCGGTGCTCATCTGCAGCCACACGCGCGGCGGCCTGACGGCGGCCGCGATGGCCTGGCCCACGGCGCGCGTGGAGCTCACGCGCGAGTCCATCATCTGCGCCAGGTTCTCCTCCGTGTAGCGGCAGTCGACGGTGCGGCCGGCGAGATTCAGCACCACGTCTGCGCCATCGACCTCCGCCGCCCAGGCGCCGACGGTGCACCCGTCCCAGGCCACGGCATCGGGGCCGCTGCCGCCACCACGGCCCAGGACGACCACGCGATGCCCGCGCGCGCGCCAGGCGCTGGCGACCCATGTTCCGACCTGACCGGTGCCTCCAGGAATGACGATCTTCACCGCGACGTGCCTCTCCGGGTCCGACCGGCATGGGTAGGGTCGGGCGCGAGTCCGGTGAAGTGGGCCGGGCTATTCGGTGACGAACTGCTTCAGGAACTGCCAGGCGGCCTCGGTGCCGAAGGCGGGCCACTCGTGGCCACCGCCGTGCTGGCAATAGTTCATGGGCGTGGCGGCGTCGCAGCCGTCGTAGGCCACGCAGGGGTCGGGGTCGGTGGCCTGCGAGCTCTCCATGCAGCCGTCGCGCTCGCGCCAGTACTCCCGGAAGGCCACGCGCTCCGGGACGAGCTCGCCGGAGCCGATGGTCACCCAGGCCGCCGGGGTGTGCAGGGTGCAGTCCGTGTCCTCGAAGTACTTCACCGCCCCGCCCGAAGCGAAGGCGCGGATGTCGTCGCGCACGCAGCCGAGCAGCCCGGAGAAGGAGCCGCCGCCGCTGAAGCCCATGGAGAAGATCTCGCCCAGGTCGACGCAGAGCTCCTTCTCCACGTCGCCGATGACCTGGTCGATGTACGCCAGGTCGGTCGGCTCGTCGTCGCGCCAGTCTCCGGTGAGGGACTCGGCCACCACCAGGATGGCGTCGTTCTCGACCTGGGCGCGGATGTTGCGCGGCCCGCTGGTGCCGTTCCAGTAGTCGATGTTGCTGCCGTTGGGGTGCAGCGCCAGGAGCAGCGGCCACTGCTTGTCCTTGGTGTAGCCGTTCGGGAGGTGGAGCATGTAGTGGCGCGAGGCGTCGGCGAGGTCGAAGGTGTTCTCGCCCTCGGGCAGGCCGTTGCCGGTCATGCAGCCGGGGCTGGCGGTGACTGCGGGGGTGCCGCCGTTTCCACCGCTGCCTCCGCTGCCGCTCGAGGAGCCTCCTTCGCCGCTCGATGCGCCCTCTCCGGTGCTCGAGGTGGCGCCGGTGCCCTCGCCGCCGCTGCCTCCATCGCTCGCCGAGCCACCGGTGGAGGTCGCCGCACCGGTGCCGGAGCTGTCGTCGCTGCAGGCGGCGACGAATGAGGAGACCAGGGACAGAGCGAGCGCGGCGACGCAGATGCGCGAACGGGACATGCCCTCCACGCTAGCCGAGCCACGTCACCGTCGCGCCCGCAACTTCGCGCAAGCCGCCGGAATCGCCGGCGCTTTGCCGGCTGAGCGCAATTGTCCGGTGGCACCGGTGCTGGCAGGCCGCGACTTTGGCGAGCGCCGCGCGCGCCGGGCACCGATGTACGCCCATGCAAGCAGCGTCGGTGGTCTGGGCGCGGCCGGTGGAGCGGTACCGTCACCTGCGTTCCCTGGGGGTGCGACCGTCGGGCGGGGCGCAGCTCGTCGAGGATCGGTGCACTGGGGACGCGGCGGTGGTGCACGTCGCCTGCTGGAGCGCGCGCGACCAGCGCGAGCGCGCCGCGCGCCTCCAGGAGACGGCATGGCTGGTGGTGCGCATCGAGCACCGCAACGTGCTGGCGGTGCGCGATCTGTTCTTCGTCGAGGATGGCCGGCCCTGCCTGGTGACCGAGCACGTCGAGGGAGGCTCGCTCGCGGAGCTGGTGGCCGCCCGCGGCGGCTGGCTCCCGCCGCACGAGGCCCTGGCCATCGTCTGCGAGGTGCTCGAGGGGCTGGTCGCGCTGCACGGCTGGGGTCTGGTGCACGGAGCGCTGCTGCCGGAGAGCGTGCGCGTCTGTCCGGGCGAGGACGGGCGGCCGATGGTGAAGATCGCCGACGTGGGCACGGCGGCGGGGCTGCCCGACCCGCGCCTGCTCGCCGACGGCGGCGCGGCCTGGATGCGCGCCGACGTCTTCGCGGTGGCCTCGATGCTGGAGAGCTTGCTCACCGCCGCGGGCCGCCATCGCGGAGCACCGCAGGGCGCCCCGATGGCCGCCGGCCCCGCCGCGGGCGCGCTCGACGCGCTGCTGCGTCACGCGCTGGGCGCGCGCAGCGGTGGGTTCGAGTCGGCGGAGGCGCTGCTGCACGCGCTGCTGCGCGTCGACCGCGCTGCGCTGTACGCCGCGCCCGAGGCCGCCCTGGCGGCCACCTCGCCGGATCTGGCCCGCAGCGGCGTGCGCTGGGTGGCGCGCCCACCGGTGGGCTCCTGCAGCACGGCGCCACCGGGCGGGGGTGACGCGCTCGACACGACCGCCTCGCATCGCCTCGCGCACGCGCGCCGCCGTGGGCTGGGGCCGCGGGAGCGGTGGGTGCTGGCGGCGGTGCTCTCGGCCGGGCTGATGGCCAGCATGCTCCTCTGCTGGGCCCTGGTGCTCGCCCTGCGCTGATGGCAGCGCGCGGCGTCTTCGAGGGTGGCAGGAGGCTGTTACCCCTCGAGCCGAGGTCGTGGCCGGGCTCAGGCCCCGCGGCGGCCGATGCCGTAGTACGCGAAGCCGAGCGAGCGCAGCTCCTCGCCATCCCACACGTTGCGGCCGTCGAAGAGCGCCAGCTTCTTGCCCTCGACCTTGTTCATGGTCGTGGCCAGGCGCTTGAAGTCCGCGCGCCGGTACTCGTGCCACTCGGTGACCAGCACCAGGGCGTCGGCCCCGCTGGCGGCGTCGTACATGGTGTCGGTGAGGACGATGCGCTCTCCCAGCAGGGCGCGCACGTTGCCCATGGCCTGCGGATCGTGGGCGCGCACCTCGGCGCCGGCGGCGAGGAGATCGTCGATGAGCGTCAGGGCCGGCGACTCGCGGATGTCGTCCGTCTCCGGCTTGAAGGCCAGCCCCCAGACGGCGATCTTCTTGCCCGAGAGGTCGGCACCGAAGTGCTTCTGCACCTTCTGGCCGAGGACCTTCTTCTGGCGGGCGTTGACGTTCTCGGCGGCGCTCACCAGCTCCAGCTCGTGGCCCACGCTGGCTGCGGTCCGCACCAGGGCGTTCAGGTCCTTCGGAAAGCAGGAGCCGCCATAGCCCGGGCCGGCATAGAGGAACTTGGGCCCGATGCGCGGGTCGCTCCCCACGCCCTTGCGCACCAGCTCGATGTCGGCGCCGAGCTTCTCCGCCAGGAGCGCCAGGTCGTTCATGAAGGAGATGCGCGTGGCCAGCAGGGCGTTGGCGGCGTACTTGGTGAGCTCTGCCGAGCGCGCATCCATGACGTGGATGCGATCGCTGCTGCGCACGAACGGCTGGTAGAGCTTGCGCAAGAGGTCACGTGCCTGGGGGTCGTCGGAGCCGACGACCACGCGGTCCGGCTTCATGAAGTCGTTCACCGCGTCGCCCTCCTTGAGGAACTCCGGGTTGGAGGCGACGCCGAAGCGGTGCTTGGTGATGCCGGAGATGATCTCGGTGATCTTGTCGGCGGTGCCCACCGGCACGGTGCTCTTGGTGGCCACCACCTTGTAGCCGTCGAGGTTCTCGCCCACGGTCCGCGCCACCGCGTACACCGCCGACATGTCTGCCGACCCGTCGGGCGCCGGCGGCGTGCCGACGGCGATGAACACCACCTCCGCCGAGCGCACCGCTGCGGCCACGTCGGTGGTGAAGGACAGGCGCTTGGCGCGCACGTTCTTGGCGATGAGCGCCTCCAGGCCGGGCTCGTAGATGGGGACCTCACCGCGGTCGAGGCGAGCGATCTTGCCGGCGTCCACGTCGGCGCAGATGACGTCGTTGCCGAAGTCGGAGAAGCCGGCGCCGGCCACCAGACCCACGTACCCGGTCCCCACGAAAGCGAGCTTCATGCGGGCGATCTAGCACGGGTCGGGGGGGAATTGGCCAGGCGACCTGCGCCGGCTTCGGGCGCCTCCTCACCAGCGAGGCGGAGCCCGGTTGGATCCCGTCGTCGACGTCCGGCCCGCCCGGCGATCCGGCAGGGAGTGGTTGCCCCTGGCTCGCGGCAGTGGAGTTAGCTAGGGTTAGTCATGCGCAGCGTCAATGTGCACGAGGCAAAGACCCAGCTGTCGAAGCTGCTCGAGGAGGTGGAGGCCGGCGAGCGCATCGTCATCGCTCGAGCCGGCGAGCCGGTCGCCGTTCTCTCCCCCTATCGCGTGGCCGTGCGCCGCCGGCGGCTCGGGCTCTTCGCCGGACAGGCGGTCATCCGCGACGACTTCGACGACCTGCCCGCCGATATCGCCGATGCCTTCGGTGCCACGAAATGAGGCTGCTGCTCGACACCCACGTCGTTCTCTGGGCCGCCACCGACCCCGACCGTCTGGCGCCCGAGGCCCGGGCGACACTGGAGGATGGTGTACACGACGCCATGGTCAGCGTGGTGACCGCCTGGGAGATCGCCCTCAAGCAGTCGCTCGGCAAGCTGGAGCTGCCGAAGCCTGCCGAGGAGTGGTTGCCGCTGGTCTTGCAGCGGACCGGTTTCGAGCTGGCCGAGGTCGGGCTCCTCGCGGCGCTCCGCGTCCGCTCTCTGCCGTGGCACCATCGGGACCCATTCGATCGCCTTCTGGTCGCCCACGCCATGGAAGGCGGGTACACGGTGGTCACCCGCGATCGCGCGCTGGGCCGCTACGGGGTCCCCGTGCTCGAAGCCTGAGACACCAGCGGGGATCAGAGGGCGCTCACGAACTCCCAGATCTGCTGGCCGCCGAAGAGGGGCCAGCCGTGGGTCGAGCCGTCGTAGCCGCCCTCGCTGTGCTCGCACCAGGTCACCGGCAGCCCGGCGTCGCACCCCTGGTAGACGGCGCAGCCGTGGCTCTCCGGGGTGGCCTGCGCGCCGGCGTGCACCTCGGCGATGGTCGGCACGGTGTCTTCACCGCACCCGTTGCGCTCGCGCCAGAAGTCGCGGGCGGTGACGCCGGCGTCGAAGCTCGGGTCGTCGATGCCGTGGATGACCAATGCGGCCACGCGGTCCACGCAGTCCTCGGTCTGCGGCAGGTAGCCGGCCACCGGGGCGATGGCCACCAGGCGATCGCCGTAGCGGCAGCCGAGCACGTTGGTGAAGTGCGCGCCGGAGCTCGTCCCGGCGGCGAACACGTGCGTCTCGTCGATGCAGTACGAGTCGAGCATGTGATCGAGCACCGCCTCGAAGAACGCCGACTCGGCGTCGAAGGCGTCCCACCCCTCACCCGCGTGCGAGGTCATGTAGACGAGCACCGCGTCGTTCTCCATGGTGCTCTGGAAGCCGGCGCAGTCGCCGTCCTGGCAGTTCGGCCCGGTGCGGCCGAAGCCGTGGAAACCGAAGCCCAGCGGGTACGGCTTGGCCGGGTCGTAGTCGCCGGGGATGGACACCACGTACTGGCCGGTCTGCCCGCCGACGTCGATGGTCAGGTCGCCGCTCGGCGGGCCCGCCTTGCCGCACCCCGCGCTGGGCACCACCGCGCCGCCGCCGCTGCCGGCGCCGCCGCTGCTCGGCCCCGCGCCGCCGCTGGCGCCCGAACCGGGACCGGAGCTGTCGCCGCCGCTGGCGCCGGAGCCATTGCCCCCGTTGCCGCTCGGCGCGCCGCCAGCTCCCGGCGTGCCGCTCGGCGATCCGCCGCTGGCCCCCACGCCGTCGTCTCCGCTCGAGTCGTCGGAGCAGCCGGCGAGGGCCGCGCCAGGAGGACGATCGGAGCAACCAGCGCGACGGGCGCGGTGCGGCGAGCACGGGGTAGAGGAGCCATCGCTCCAAGCTATCACCGCGTGGCGCGCCTCATGGATGGACGAAGATCACCGTGCCGGTGAGGGCCCTGGCCACACCGTGCCAGCCGGTGGGCAGCTGCGGCTCGGTCCAGAAGAAGAGGCGGCGCGCGTCCTCGGGCGCGAGGTTGATGCAGCCGTGGCTCTTCGGCTTGCCGAAGCCATCGTGCCAGTAGGCGCCGTGCAGGGCGTAGCCCTCCTCGAAGTACTGCACGTAGGGCACGTCGCGCAGCTCGAACTCCTCGCCCACGGTGTCCGAGTCCATGGTGGTGGCCACGTACTTGGTGTGGATGCGGAAGATGCCGCGCTTGGTGCTCCGGGTCTTCTCGTGGTCCTCGAGGCCGGCCTCACCGGTGGAGACCAGGGTCACGTAGACTGCCTTCTCTCCCTCGTAGGCGACCAGCACCTGCTTGGTGATGTTGACGTCGATCCACTTCTCGCCCTTCTTCGCCCAGCCCGGCATCTTCCTGGCCGGGTCGACGCGACCGGCGTGCTGGTCGTCGATCCAGAAGCCGTCCTTGGTCTCGTAGTGCAGGCGGCCGCGGAAGAACTGCTGCTTGCCGGTGAGGGGCACCGCCGAGCGCCACGCCACGTCTCCGGCGGGCTTGAGCTTGTCGCTGTCGCCGTCGTAGGCGTACTTCCTGGCGCCGTCGCGGCGGATGAGGGCGAACGGGAAGTCGATGTCCTTGCCGATCTCCCAGCCGTGGAAATCGGAGCCCTTGATGGGGCGGAAGCGATCGGCGGGCATGACGCGCAGGTCGGTGGACACGTTCCACCGGCGCCCCTCGACCAGGAACGAGTCGATGAAGGCCACCCCGTTGCGCCGCGAGAGCTCGTCGATGCGCACCGCCCCCTCGCTCTTCACCAGCCCGGAGAGGTTCGGCACCACGCCGCCGTTCTGGAGATAGGCCGGGGCGTCGGGGTCGGTGGTCTTCGCCGCCAGCGCCTCCAGCGCGGGCGGCGCCGGGCGCTCCTTCCACTTGTGCCAGAGCTCGACGCCGTAGCTCGCGCCGCTGGTCTTGTCGCGCTCCCACTTGGCCAGGTGCCTGTCGAGGTTGGGCTCGTTCTTGTCGACGTCCTCGGCGCTGGGGACGCGCGCGTAGACCGGGCCGCCGCGGGTGGCGATGCCGTACATGTACGGCAGCTTCTGAGCGAAGTCGGGCGCGCGCGCGGCGCGGGCGACGGGGTGGTCGGGGTCGAGCGTGGTGTCGCCGCCGGCGCACACGAACCCGAAGGGCTTCACCTTGCGCCAGCCGTCGGCGCACCCGGCCTTGCTCACGATGGCCGGCTCGATCTCCACCATGGTGCCGGCGCGGAGCACGCCGACGCGCGCCGAGCCGTGGTCGGGCGTCTTGCGTACGTCGGTGGCCATGGCGATGGGCATGGCCCGCGGCAGGCCGTCGGCCAGCGGCGGTGGCAGGTGGACCTTGCTGGCGAGGTCGACGACCGGCTCGCCGTGCGACGAGAGCGCGGCCTTCGACTCCTCGTCGTCGGTGGCCGGCGCGGCGGCCGCGCTCGCCCCGGGTGCGCTGCCAGCAGTCGTCTGGGCCGAGGTCGAGGCGGCCGGTGCAGGGCCATCGGCCGCGGTGGCCCCGCGGCAGCCGACCGCGAGCGTGGCCAGCGCGAGGAGCGAGGACCCCAGCGGGGCGCGGGCGAGGGACCAACGGCGGGGCTGCATCCGGGGCCCACGTCGATGCCCGATCCACGGCGAGGCTGCCAGTTTGTGGCGCGCGGCCATCCGCGATGGCGCAGGGGACGACCGCGGTATGTGCACTCCACCCGCCAGACGGTGCCGACTCCACCGGGCAGCGGGGCCGAATCGCGCACGCAGGTCCGCCCACCGACGCGAGAATCCGCGTCGCGCGGGGCTCTGGGACACCACGGGAGCTGGCACGGGGGATGCCAGCTCCCCGAACCGAGATGGGCGCGGATGTCCGGGTGAAGTTCGGGATATGGGCCCTGGTGACGAGCACCGCCGCCGGGTGTGGTCTCGAGTGGACCGTGCCGGCCGGCGACGGTCCGGTGGCGCCGGCATCGGGCGGCGGAGCGGAGGCGCAGGCGTCGGGAAGCGGTGTGCAGACCTCGGCGGGCGGCAACGGTGCGGGGACGCCGAGCGCCGGAGGAGGCGGCCCGGGCGGCGGGGTCGGTGGTGGCGGCGATGGCGCTGGCCCTGCGTCCTCGACCGCCGCGGCGAGCGGCGGTGGCGGCGGAGACCTGTGCATGTCGGCGGCGGCACAGACGCCCTGCGACAGCGGGACGTGGCAGGACTGCGACCTGTGCGTCAGCAGGAACCTGCTCTGCAGCGACGTGTTCGACGCGTGCAGCGCCGAGCCCGACTGCGTCTTCTTGTTCTCGTGCGTCGACGGCTGCGACAGCGACGGTGCGGACGAGTCCTGCTACCAGGCCTGCTACGCGCAGTATCCGGCAGGCCTCGATGAGTTCCGCGCCGAGCAGCGCTGCTACATCTGCGCGCAGTGCCCGACGGCGAGCGACGACGCGGCGTGGGCGTATTACTGCTGCGAGCCCTCGTCGCCGCTCCCGTGATCGACGGCGCTACTTCGGCGGCTCCGGCGGGTCGCAGTCACCGGCGTCGCTGACCTGCGCGTTGGTCCGGAAGGTGTTGAGGAGCTGCCAGCTCTTCTTCATCTGCTTGGGGATGGTGCCGTCCTCGCGCACGTTGGTCACGTGGTACGAGTACTGGTTCCAGATGCGTCGCGCGCGGATCCAGCGGTTCTGCGCGTCGCCGATGGCGGTCAGCGTGGGGCCCGACGTGCCGTCGAAGTAGTTCGACACGTAGAGGATCTCCGCCGAGCCGTCGTTGTCGATGTCGGCCACCACGGGGTACTCGATGATCGTGCCCGACTTGCGCGGCGAGGTGAGCTCGATGGTCCCCGAGGCGCCGTCGAAGACGTAGATCTGCGTCTCGTCGGCGTAGATGCCGTCGGCCACGCCGTCGCCCAGGAAGTCGAAGGCGGTGGCGGTGGCGTTGCCGGAGAGGTCCTGCACCGGCTGCGTCCACTTGGTGGTCAGGCTGTTCGCGCCCACGGCGTAGACCGAGTAATCGGTGGACGAGGCGGCGGCGATGTCGGCGATGGAGTCGCCGTCGAAGTCGTGCACCACCGCCGGCTTGCCCCAGTTGTTGGCGCCGGGGTTGGGATTGGTGGGCCGGACCGGGCCGAGCTTGAGGGTGCCGTCGTGCTCGACGATGGTGATGCCGTCGGCGCTGGTCAGGAACACCTCGGGCTCGGGGTCACCGTCGAGGTTGGCCACGTGCGGGTGGGAGGGCGGGCCGGGCACGGTCCACAGCAGCTGGCCGGTGCCGGAGTACGTCTGGTGGCCGAACAGCACCTCGAGTGAGCCGTCGCCGTCGAGGTCGGCGGCGGTGGGCGTGGAGCACCAGTACTGGCCGGTCATCTCGGCGGCGTCGTTGGGGATGCCCCACTTCTTGTGGCCCAGGTGGTCGTAGACCGCCCAGCCGGCGAGGATCTCCACCAGGCCATCGCCGTCGAGGTCGTAGAGCGCCACCACCGGGCACTGGCCGAGGCTGAAGTCGGTGGTCCAGGGGCCGTTGTCGCCGGTCCACTTCACCTGGCCGGTGTTGTCGTAGGCCACCAGGTTGCCCGCCGACGTGAAGTTGACGACCTCGGGGATGCCGTCGCCATCCAGGTCGCCGAAGGCCGGATAGGAGAAGGGGTGGACCGCTCCGGCGAACTGGAAGATCTGCTCGCCGGTGTCGCCGCGCAGCAGGTACATGGCGGCGCTGTCGAACGCCGGCGAGAGGGCCTGCACGACCACGTCGGGGATGTCGCAGAGGTCGATGGCCCCGTCGCCGTTGTCGTCGGTGAAGTTGCCGACCAGCGGGGTGGTGGCGCTGCCGGCGGTGGCAGTGGGCGGCGACCAGGTCCACTGCACGGTGGGGGAGAATGCGTCCGCGGGCGCCTTCTCCTCGCACTGCGGGATGGCGTCGCCGCCCTCGATGACCTTGCAGGAGGGGGCCGTGCCGCCGCCGGTGCCCGCCCCGCCGACCTCGATGCCGCCGCCGACCCCGATGCCGCCGCCCGAGCCGCTGCTGCTGCCTCCAGAGCCCGGGCCGCCAGCGCCCTGGTTGCCACCGGGCCCGTCGTTGTCGTTCTCGGCGCTGCACCCCGCGGCCACCCCCGCCACCACGATCGCCGTCACCGCCGTCGCTCTACGGAACATCCCGCCCTCCACCTGAAGCCAAAAGAAAACGCGCGACGCTGGGGTGCCTCGCTGCCGGCGCACGTTCATGCGCCGCCGGGCTCGCGCCGCCCTTGTATCTACCCCACCACGGTGTCCTGGGCTAACTGGAGGTGCGCGAGCCGAGCTGCTCTTGGGGGAGGTGGCCGGGCGTGGCACGGATGCGCGGGTTCGCGTCACCTGGTGGGCAGGCAACAGACGGTGAGCGGCGCCAGGAGCTCGACGCCACCCTGCGGTTGGCCGCCGTTCGCCGCGCAGGAGCCGGGCTCACTGGCGGTGATCTGCCACTTCACGGCGCCCCAGGTGGTCGCCGCGTTCTGGTTGCAGACTCCCTCGCTCAGCGTGGGCCCGAAAGCAGTGCAAGATGCGCCGGCGGGTCCGTTGGTGGCGGTGACGCTCCCCGCACAGGTTGCCCCGGTGGGTGCTGCGCAGGCGCACGCGGAGCACCCTCGCGTGTCGGTGAAGCCCTGGAAGAGCGGCTCCTCGGCGTCGTACCCGGCCGGGCACGCCTGATCTCCTTCGCGCCAGATGCACAGCTGCGACCATGGCGCCGGTGGAGGCGCGGCACAGACCCCGCCTCCGCCGCAGGGCGCAGTCGGGCCGCCGCCACCACAGAGCCGTACCCTGCGCTCCCAGAGCGGCTCGTCCGTGGTGGCCGAGCCGCCCACCGCGGCGCACGTTCCGAGGGTGAGGTCCGGCGGCGAGAGCTCGATGGCACCCGAGGCCTGAGGAAGTGGCGTGCACGCTCCGCTGTCCTTCAGGGTCAACGTGTTCAGCGCGACGCTGCAGGACCCGCCCTGATAGGTGGTGATCGTGGGCGGCGAGCAAGCACCTCCCGCGGGCTGTTGGCAGCTGCATGCCGAACACTCGATGGCCGCGGGGCCGACGCCGCTGAATGCATCCTCCTCGGCGTTCGGCCAGTCGGCCGGACAGGCGGGTGGCGCCTCGCTGCCGCCGGAATAGAACGCGGCAGGCCCGCTCCACCCCGAGGGCGCGGGCGGAACGCAGACGTCGTTGGCGCCAGCACAAGGACCGGAGGCGCCACTGGCGCCGGCGCCGGCGCCCGCGTCACCGTCGCCGCCCGCTGCGCCCGCGCCGGCTGCGGTTGTGCCTCCGGATCCGGCGCCGCCCGCGCTGGCGGCCGAATCGGACGAGGTGAACTCCTCGCCCCCGCAGCCAACGAGGGCGAGCAGCGTGCACGCGGCGAGCGCCGCTTCGACAGGTGCGCGTCCGCGGCGGAGGCGACGCGGGTCTTGCGGCCGAGATCGGTGACGGGGCGGTCTCTTCCGGTCGGTGGGCAGCATGGCTCATGGCAGTGGAACGCATCGGTGCGACGGCGTACAGGCCGCGCGCGCGTGCTCTGGTGCCGCGCCTTGCGGGAGGCAGCGCACGAGTTGTTCCTCGCGGCCCGTCGGCCGGGCCATCTCGGACGGGGCGAACGCACCCCCGCGTCAGGCGCGCGCGAAGCGGAGCACCAGCCCGAGCCAGCCGCGCGCCAGGTAGAGCGCGTTGTTGATGACGTACATCCAGAAGAAGACGTCGAGCCGGCCGAGGGCGGCGAAGAGCCAGATGTGGCTCGGGTAGTGGTTGAGGAAGCGCAGGAAGGTCATCAGCATGCCGACGATTCGCGCCACCGGCGAGGTTGCCCGGGTCGGTTCGACGGTCTCGTAGTGCGCCTCGACCGGCGTCTCCTTGCCGGTGAGCTCCGGGCGGCGCACGAAGTTGGTGAGCGAGATGGCCGAGGCCACCACCGCCACGCCGAGCACCGCGGCCACCAGGAAGTGCGGCGCGCCCGCCGGCCAGGTGGTGCCGTCGATGGCCCAGCCGCCGGTGCGCCACAGGCGCAGGCCGAGGCCGGTGACCAGCAGCGTGGCCTTGAGCTCGTCGGTGAAGAAGTCGAAGAGGTGGCCTTCCTTGGAGGCGATCTTCTTGTGGCGCGCGAGCATGCCGTCGCAGCAGTCGAAGAGGTAGCTGAGCTCGAGGACGAGCACGCCCACCAGCCCGCCGGTGAAGTCGGGCAGCAGGACGAAGCAGGCGCTGGCGGCGACGAAGAAGAGGAGGCTGAGGAGGGTGACCTGGTTCGGGGTCGCGGGCGTGCGGGCCAGGAAAGACACCGCCAGCCCGGCGATGGGGCGCATGAAGTAGGTGTTGAAGACCTGGTCGTGACGCTTGCGTGTCGCCAGGTAAATGCGCTTCGCCTCGCCGAGCATTCAGGCCGCGCTACCACCGCCGCGCCGGGCGCACCAGCGCGCGCCGCCGCTGGGCGTGGCCGCCGCGTGGGGGTAGGGTGGTCGGCCCGTGGAGACGCAGTTCCATCCGCTGGTCGCCGAGTGGTTCCGCGGGCGCTTCGCCGCGCCCACCGCTGCGCAGCTCGGTGCCTGGCCGGCCATCGCCGGCGGCCGTGACGCGCTGGTGGCCGCGCCCACCGGTTCGGGCAAGACGCTGGCCGCGTTCCTCTTCTGTCTCGACCGGCTGGTGCGCGCCGCCTACGACGCGGGCCTGCCCGAGGGCACCGAGGTGCTCTACGTCTCCCCGCTCAAGGCCCTCTCCAACGACATCCAGAAGAACCTCGAGGTGCCCATCGCCGAGCTGGCGGCGCTGGCCTCGGCGCAAGGGCTCGAGCCGCCGCGCATCCGCACCGCCGTGCGCACCGGCGACACCAGCGCCAAGGGCCGCCGCGATGCGGTCAAGCACCCGCCGCACGTGCTGGTGACCACCCCGGAGTCGCTGTTCATCCTCATCACCTCGGAGAGCGGGCGGCGCGCGCTGGCCACCGTGCGCACGGTGATCGTCGACGAGATCCACGCCATGGCCGCGGACAAGCGCGGCGCCCACCTGGCGCTGACGCTGGAGCGGCTCGATGCGCTGGTGGTGGGACAGGGGCGGCAGCGCCCGCAGCGCATCGGGCTCTCGGCCACGGTGCGGCCCATCGAGCTGGCGGCGCGCTTGCTGGTGGGGGCGCGGCGAGCGATGCCGGTGGTGGTCGACGTGGGGCTGCGGCGCGACCTCGACCTGGCGGTGGAGGTGCCGCGCGACGAGCTCGGGGCGGCGACGACCAACGAGCAGTGGGCGGAGCTCTACGACCGCATGGCCGAGCTGGCGCGGGGCCACCGCTCGACGCTGGTCTTCGTCAACACCCGGCGGCTGGTGGAGCGCGTGGCCCACGCGCTCGCCCAGCGGCTCGGCGAGGAGGTGGTGGCGGCGCACCACGGCAGCATGTCGCGGGCGCGGCGCTTCGACGCCGAGCAGCGCCTCAAGGAGGGGCGCCTGCGGCTGGTGGTGGCCACCGC
>JBBJMR010000386.1:0-7291 GCA_037720395.1 Polyangiaceae bacterium | reverse complement strand
TGCCGCCCACGGCCGAGCTCCCGGTGGGCGCGCCGTGCATCGGCGACGCCGAGTGCCGCGGCGGGCGGTGCCAGCCGGGCGAGACACCCGAGGGTGGGTCCGGCGGCGGCGGCATTGGCGGCGGCGCCACTGGCGGCGGCGCCGCGGGCTACTGCTCCGACGTGTGCTGCATCGACGCCGACTGCGGCGACACCGCGACGTTCGTCTGCCGGCCCTCGCCGGATGAGCCTCGCGTGGCGCGCTGCCAGCGCATCCCTTGAGCGGACCTACAGACGGATGCCGCCGCCGGGCAAAGCGTTGAACTTCGACTTGCGCTCGGTGTACTTGCCGCGCACGAAGGCGCCGAGCACCGGCGCGATGTTGGCGGCGATGTCCTCGCCCCACTCGCCGCCGTTGATTCCGTCGCGCGGCGCCAGGTCGACGCCGAGCAGGAAGAAACCAGGGATGGAGTCGTAAGGGACGCGCAGCGCCTCGAGGTCGTCCCGGAAGACGGCGATGTCCACGCGCACCAGGCGCGTCTTGACCAGGGCCGTCTGCATCTGCGGGTCGGCGAGCGACCTGGCGACGCCGGCACAGGGCTCGCAACGCGCCGAGGTGGTCATCAGCAGCAGCGTCTCCTTGGCGACCTCCGCTTCGAGACGCTGCTTGGCCAGCTCGTCGCGCAGCGAGGTGGCTCCGTAGCCCACGTCGACGACGTGCAGCGCCCCCTCCTTGCTCAGCGTGGTCGTCTTGGGCACGGTCCCGCCCGGCCCGGGATCCGGCGACACCTTCGGCGCGGAGCTCGGCGCGGGCGCCTGCGGTGCCTGCGGCTCGTCCGGCGCCTGTATCGGCTGGGGCCGCAGATCGGCGACCTCGAGCGCGTGGTGATGGCGCTGCCAGAGGAAGCCCGCGAACGCTAGCCAGCCCAGCGACAGCAGCACGCCGAGCGTCATCCCCACCGCGGCCAGGCCGCGACCGCCGCGCGCCAGCCCGCGGGCCACGTCGCGTCGCGCGGCGACGCCGAAGGCGATGGCCGCCACGGCCCCGGCTGGCCCCTGGAAGGCCAGCACCACCGAGGCGATGGCCAGACGCGAGGGGGTGGGAGGGGGCGGCGCCGGAGCGCTCGCGAAGTACGGGTCGACGAGCGGCGGCAGCGGGTCTTGCTCTCGGCCCCAGTCGGTCTCCGGCACGACCGAGATGCTAGCGCCGTTCGTGGCCTCGCGCCCGTGCATGGGCGACCGTCCGGCGCCGCTGGCGGCCGCGGCGAGTGAGGGCGCTCGGCCACTGGGCCGCGTCGCTCACCGGCGGCTGGGCGGTGGGGGCCGTGCGATCGCTGGGGCCGGACGCCGGGCGGAACGCCCACCGATGGGCGTCGTGCCTCAGCGCGGGACGCAGCCGGCGGCGATCGTCCGCAGCACGGCGCGCTTGCTGGCCACGCCCACCGACATGACCTCGGTCCAGGCGAACGCCAGCCGGGTGCCCATGGGCGAGACCGAGGGCGGGTCCTTGAGCGGAAGGCTGCCGGACGAGACACGCAGCCCCGCGGAGGCCGGCACCGCCGCCACATCGAGGGCGGCCACGAGCAGCTGATCGTCTGCCTTGCCATCGTTGCCGACCCACGCGACCAGCACCGCCGCTGCCCCCGCGGGCGCGGCGCCGGCATCGGATGTCGCCGCGCCCCCGTCCGGCGCAGCGCCGCTGGCCTCGCCCGCCGTCGCCGGCAGCGCCAGGAGCTGCGCCCATCGCCCCTTGCCGACGGTGGTCAGCGGACCGGTCGGTCGCGCGCTGGTGTCCAGGGCGCGGGCACGCACCACGCCAGCCTCCTGCCAGACGGCGATGGCGCCGGTCGGCGTGGCGGCGAGCGCCAGACCCTCCCGCGCGGCCTCGCCGGCCGCGACCACGGTGGCCGCCGTCTCGCTTTCCTTGCCGCTGTCGTCGAAGTGCGAGGCGGCGATGCGTCCGCCCTCCTCGAACCACGCCAAGTAGTAGCCGCCTTCGTGCGCCGCCACCGCCGGGCGGCGTGGCTGCCTGGCGTGCTTGGTCACCGCCAGCGCACGCGCCGGCGCCTCGCCGGCGTCGAGCGGCGCGAACAGGAAGAGCGAGAGCTGTGCGCGGTCCGGTCCGAACGGCGCGCTGACCACCAGCGAGCCGCTCGGTGCGCGCGCCAGGGCCACGTCCTCGGACACGTCCTTGCCGAGCGCGGAGAGGTGGGTGACGTCCGGCGCGGGCAGCGTCTCCCAGCGCGGGCGCGCGTGCGCCAGGCCCTCGGCGTCGAACCAGACCACCGTCCACACGTCGCCGGTGGCGAAGACGCGCGGGGGGTAGTCGCGCGACGCGCCGATGCCGCGGGCACGCGCCAGCTGCCGACCCTCGGCGTCGAAACCGGCGAAGGCCACCTGGGCCGCCGGCGTGTTGGGCAGCTCCAGGAGCCACGCAGCCGCCACGGCCCCCTCGCGGGCGGCGATCGACAGCTCCCCGCGCTTGAGGAAGGTGGCGATCTCGCCGGTCTTGTCCGCGCACGCGGGCACGGCGCTCACCGCGTCGAAGCGCCCCGGTCCGTCGCCCGGCGCCAGCACGTCCGGCGCGGCGCCGGCGCCCGCCGGCCCGGAGGACGCCGCCGACGTGCCGGCGGCCGAGGCCGGCGTGGCTGGGCCGACCGATGTCGCCGGGGTGCGTTGATCGCCGGACACCGTCGCGCGGCCCTCGCACCCGGCGCTCGCGCACGCCAGCGCCGACGCGAACGCCGCAGCGACCAGCTTGGCGACCTTCACCGGCCTCGGCGTTTCCTGGTGGCGGGTCCCGGCACGGACCTGGCCCGCTCCATCCGCAACAGACCCCCCGGATGGATGCACGCGGCCATCTTCGCAACCGCCGCCGGCGGAGCGCAATGTTTCAGCCGCCGCCGGCGCGATCGAGGAGCGCGGTCATGAAGCGGACCAGGGCCCACTGCTCGAGCAGCGCGGGCTCGCCGCGCATCTCGACGTGCTCGAGGACCGGGGTCACCAGGACCTGCGCCAGGCGGCCCGCCGGCACCTCGGCCGCCAGCCAGAGGGTCTCGCTGGGCGGGATCACGGTGTCGCCGGCGCCGTGCAGGAGGAAGACCGGACAGCGCAGACCACCGAGATTGGCGCGCGGAGACACCCGCGCCATCGCCGCCTCGCTGTCGGCCACGTCCTGGAGGAGCAGGTCGCGGACCTCGCCCGTGCGCCCCGCGAACAGCGCATCGATGCGCGCCTGCCCCGCAGGCGAGAGCGCCTCCGCGCGCGTCGCGGCCTCGACCTTCTGCTCCCAGAGCCAGAGGCGCAGGGCATCACGCGCCGCCGCCTCGTCCTCGGGCGCGAAGAAGCGCGACACGTGGGCGTAGGCCAGCACCAGCGCGCCGTAGGGGTGGGCCACGAGCGGCTCCGGCGTGCCGTCGGGGCGCAGCGCCGGGTCGCCGGCGAAGAAGCGAGCGACGCGGGCCATGTCGTGGTGGCCGCCCACCGAGGCCACGAAGGACACCTGCTCGGCGTAGCGCGGGTCGGCGGCGGCGAGCAGGGCCAGGCCGCCGGCGAAGCTCATCCCCATCAGTCCCACCGCGTGGCCATGGCAGCGCCGGGACAGCGTGCGCACCGACTCGCCGATGGTCTCGATGGAGCTCGGATCGATGCGGTAGTCGGCGAGCTCGCGCACGTCGGGCGTGAGCACGTTCACACCGGAGGCGGCGATGGCGCGGGCGAAGCGCGCCAAACGCGGCTCGTCGACGCCCAGGCGGTGCACCCCGTGGACCACGACGACGCACGGCGCCGACTCGCCGTCGTCGGGCACGTAGATGCGCGCGCGCGCGCTGCCGCCCGCGGTGGCGAAGGTCAGCGCCTCGTCGCGCACCGCCCGCTGACCGTAGCCGCCGAGCGCTTGCTTGCCCGAGGGATCGGCGAAGCGGACCAGGAGCGAGGCCGCCCGCAGGTGGGCGGTGGCCGGGCGCCAGGCCAGCACCAGCGCGGCCACCAGCACCAGCAGACCGACGCGCGCGCGCCGCCAGCGGCGCTGCCGCGCGGAGAGCTGCGGCTGCGGGACCGGCGAGCGCGCGGACTTCCCGGGCCGCACGTCGACGCCGGCGGCGCGCGGCGTCCTCGACGCGGTGTGCACGTCGACTGCCTCCTCGTCACCGTCGCCTGCGGCCTCGTCCGCGTCGCCCGTGTCCTTGTCGGTCATCGAGAGTGGTCCGCCCCGAGTATCCCCGCGACATGCCTGGCGGCAAAGCGCGCCCCCAGGCTTGACACTTCGCCCATACCTTATACAAAGTCTAGACATGACTCACCGTGCGACGCGTGTCCGGCCCCCGAGACCCTCATCGCCCTGGCGCGGGCTGCGCATGGGGGTGACCGCGGCGGCGCTGCTCCTCGCCCCCGGTGCGCTGGCCCTGCCCTCCGTCGGCGACACGGCGAAGGACGCGCGCGTCGTCGACGCCGACGACCGCGGCACGCGCGTGCACGGCCTGCGCGGCAAGCCGGTGCTCATCGTCTACGAGGACAAGGACTCGTCGCACCTCAACAACGAGCTCAAGGCCGACCTCGCCCGCCTGGCCAGGGGCGGCAAGTACCAGAGCCGCATCGCCCTGCTCCCGGTGGCCGATGTCAGCGCCTACGACTTCTGGCCGGTGAAGGGCTTCGTCAAGGATCCATCCGCGACGAGTCGAAGAAGGTGGGCGCCACCATCTACTGCGACTGGGACGGCGCCTTCCGCCAGACCTACGGGCTGCCGGCGGGGACCAGCTCGATCGTGCTCCTCGGTCGCGACGGCAAGGTGCTCTTCGCCGGCCAGGGGGCGCTGCCCTCGGCGAGCCGCCGTGAGGTGCTGCGTCTGCTCCGCGCTCAGGTCGGCGAGTGACCGGAGCGTCCCGCGCGCAGCGTGCCCGTGCGCAGCGCGTCGCCCCCCTGGCGCGGACGGCGGCGGGCGCGGGCCAGGAAGCGCTCGATGCCGGCGCGCTCGCGGTCGGGCTGGCCATCGACGACCATCCCGCCGCGCGCCTCGATGAAGGTGCGCAGCGCCGGCGCGCCGGCGCCGCCCACGATCCACGGCACGCTCCCGCAGGCGTCGGCGTAAGCGTCGACGAGCTCGCGCGCGCGGGCGCCCTGCGGCGCGAGGGTGACCGAGGAGCCCACCAGGTCGGGCTGGGTGCCTCGCACACCGCTGGCCAGGGCGGCGGGCGGCGTGCGCGCGCGAGCAGGATGGGCCGGAAGCCCCAGGATGCGATGCGCAGGGCGGCACCGATGGCCGGCAGCAGGTGCTCCTCCTCGGCGAAGCAGCAGATCAACGCGGTGCGCCCGGCATCGGGGCAGCCAGGTGGAGCAGCTCCATCGACTTGCGCAGCACCACGTAGCTGATCAGATGCTCCTGGGCGACGGTCGCCTGGCCGCGATGCCAGAGGTCGCCGACGCGGTTCACGGCCGGGCCGAGGACGCGCTCGAACACCGCCAGGGCGCTGCCGGAGGCGGCGGCCAGCGCGACCGCCTCCTCGAGGCCGCGCTCGTCGAAGCGCATGGCGGCGGCGACGATGCGCGCCACCACCGCGGCGAAAGCATCGCCGTCCGCGGCAGCCTGCGGTGGGTCCGACGACTCCCGCTCCGCCAGCACCTCCTCGGCGGCGCGCGAGGCGGCGATGCCGCGCTCGATGAGGGCGCGCATGCGGCGCACGCGGTCCACGTCCTGGTCGCTGTAGAGGCGGTAGGCGCTGGCGGTGCGCGCCGGCGTGGGCACGCCGTAGCGCCGCTCCCAGGCGCGCAGCGTGGCCGCGGGCACGCCGGTCAGGCCGGCGACCGCCTGGATTCGATAGCGACCAATTGCCGAGGGCATGGGGGTACGGGTCGAGTTGTGCCTGATCGTCCAGGGATTGTCGAACGATAAGAGGTGCGCTGGTGCAGGGTCAACCGGAACGAGACGAGGGCGGGGCATCGGCGGCGGTGGCGGTGCGGCCGCACGCGGTGGTCATCGGAGCGGGCTTCGGCGGGCTGGCCGCGGCCGTGCGCCTGGGGGCGCGCGGCTACCGGGTTACAGTGATCGACAAGCTCGAGACGCCCGGGGGGCGCGCCGAGGTGCACCGCCAGGACGGCTTCACCTTCGACGCCGGGCCGACGGTGATCACCGCTCCCTTCCTGCTCGAGGAGCTCTGGGCCCTGTGTGGGCGGCGCCTCGAGGACGACGTCGACATGCGACCGGTCACGCCGTTCTACCGGATCCGCTTCGATGACGGCGCCGTCTTCGACTACACCGGCGACGCGGAGGCGATGCGGCGCGAGGTGGGGCGTTTTTCGCCAGGCGACGTGGCCGGGTACGAGCGCCTCCTCGAGAAGAGCGAGGCCATCTATCGCATCGGCTTCGAGCAGCTGGCGCACCAGCCGTTCGGGCGCATCACCGACATGGCGAGGATCGTGCCCGACATGGTGCGACTGGAGAGCTGGCGCACGGTGTGGGGCCTGGTCTCCCGGCACATCGGAGACCACCGGCTGCGTCAGGTCCTGTCGTTCCATCCCCTGCTGGTGGGTGGCAATCCGTTCTCCACGACCTCGATCTACGCGCTCATCGCCTTCCTGGAGCGCAACTACGGGGTGCACTTCCCCATCGGCGGCACCGGCGCGATCGTGTCGGGGCTGGTGCGTCTCATCGAGGGCCAGGGCGGCCAGGTGCGCTGCGGCGCCGAGGTGGGGCGCATCACGCTGCGCGGCCGGCGGGCGGTGGGTGTGGAGCTGGCCGGCGGCGAGAAGCTCGCCGCCGACGTGGTCGTCTCCAACGCCGACGCGGCGTGGACCTACCGCTACCTGGTGGAGGGAAAGGCACGGCGGCACTGGACCGACCGGCGCATCGACCGCTCGCGCTACTCGATGGGGCTCTTCGTCTGGTACTTCGGCACGCGCCGCACCTGGCCCGAGGTCGCGCACCACACCATCCTGCTCGGGCCGCGCTACCGCGAGCTGCTCGACGACATCTTCGACCGCCACGTGCTCGCCGAGGACTTCAGCCTCTATCTGCACCGCCCGACGGCCACCGATCCGGCCCTGGCGCCGCCCGGCTGCGACGCCTTCTACGTGCTGTCACCGGTGCCGAACCTGGAGAGCAAGACGGACTGGGCCACGCGCGCGGAGCCCTACCGGCGGGCCATCGAGGCGCACCTCGAGGCCACCGTGCTTCCGGGCCTCGGCGAGTCGGTGGTCACCTCGCGCGTCACCACCCCGCTCGACTTCGAGCAACGTCTCCTCGCCTTCCGAGGCGCGGCCTTCGGGTTCGAGCCCGTGCTGCAGCAGAGCGCCTGGTTCCGACCGCACAACGAGAGCGA